>JASHPB010000027.1 GCA_030038355.1 Candidatus Binataceae bacterium | reverse complement strand
CCGTTGACGCATCAGGCGACGGCCACGCGAACCACGAATCCGGCGACGATTGGCATACACCGGGGTCTGGGCCGCGGGCTCCCCCGATTCAACTGGTGCCACGACTTGAATCGAAACCGGCTCGTGGTGCCTTAGGAGATCAGCTACGAAGCCGAGATCATCTGGCTCGGCTGACTCCGACGCGTCGAAGAACGGCGAAACTACTATGATCTCATCGACGCGTCCGCGCTTAAGACGCTTGGCGAAATTGGTCCCGAGACTGCACGTGAATGTTTGTGAGGGCAACCTTTGCATTTTGAGCAGCGCGCGCGGAAGCGGACCGCCGAGAACGCGTACTAGCCCGAAGTTCCTGCGGAGTTGAGAGATAAGAGTGCGGTTTGATTAAGGAATCGCGCGAAGCGGGGATTGGCTACTGGCTACATTCGGTAGTTGACCCCGAGCAGATCGAAGGCGCGCTGCTGAAGGGGGGTGGGAGTGGTGACGAGGTCAAAGGGCAGCGGGTCCTTGGTCGTGGGCAGGATGCGATTTTTAGCGATGGTGGCCAGGTCGCTTAACAGGCTCTGGAAGCTGTGCACCGGGGTGTCATCGGCGGTGAGTTTGGTGAGCGCCTTGTGCTGCGCGCGCGGCGAACGTTGCGCCGGCGCCACCACCGAGGGCCGCAGGGCCTCCGCAGCGGCGGGATCGTCGTCATCGAACAGGAGCGGGGCAAGCGCTTGCCGCATGTGCCACTCGACATAGTAGGCGAGCATGCACAGCAGGATGTGGGCGCGCACGCGCTGTTCGAGGCGATGGTGAATCGGGCGGACCTTGAGGTCGACCGACTTTAGACTGCGAAAGGCCTGTTCGACCTGGGCCAGGCGCTTGTAGGTTCGCACCGCGTCCTGCGAACCCAGCGTGGCAGCCGGCACGCTGGTGCGGATCACATAGATGCCGTCGAGCGCCGCCTCGCGCGCAATGCTTTGCTCATCGCGGGTAAAGCTGAAGCCGGTCTCTTCGATGGCGAGCTTAAAGTGCTTGCGCATTTTATAGCGGCCCAGCACGCCGCCGACCCGCAGCGCGATGCGGGTCTTGCCGCGCAGGGGATTACGCAGGCGCTGGGTCGCGGCCACGATCTGATTGAGCGCGCGCTCGGTGGCGGCCAACAGTTCGGTGCGCTTGCGCGTGCGCTCTTCGGCCAGCAACGGGTTGCGGCAGGCAACCAGGCGTTCGCCGGGATAGGCCGGGTCAGTAATCTCGGCCAGGTCGCGTTCATCGAACAGCGAGAGCTGCAGGGAGCCGCCTTCTACTAACTGCTGGATCTGCGGTGCGCGCAGGGCGGTAAGCCACTCCAGCCCGCCGTCTATCAGTTCATCGCGGATGCGCGCGCTGGTCAGCATGCCGCGGTCGCCCACCAGCACGATGCGCTTGAGCGCAAAACGCTCGCGCAGCTTGGTGATGACGGAACTGAGCGTGCTGGGATCGGCGGTGTTGCCCTCGAACACTTCGACCGCCACCGGACAGCCGTCGGCGTTGGTCAGCAGGCCGAAGGTTATCTGGAGTTTGTCGCGTTTGCCGTCGCGGCTATAGCCATAGCGCGCCAGCGGGCAGCAGCGTCCTTCGAAATAGGTCGAGGTGAGGTCGTACAGCGCCAGGGACGCGTCACTGAGATGATGGCGGGCCAGCGCCTGTTCGATGCGCGCCTGCTGCGGCAGCAGCCAATCCATCGCCCGGTAGAGTTGTTCTTCGTCGCACTCGCTCAACTGCAACAGTTCGCCGAGCGTGCTGGTCAGGGTGGCGGCGCGCAGTTCCCGCGCGGTGGCAAGCTTGGAGCGTGGCGCTACGATGCGCGCCACCAGCATGGCCACCACCGCATCACGCTCGGGACAGCGCCGGCTGGCGAGCATGGGTTCCAGGCGCAAGCGGCGCACAGTGCCGAGCACGGCGGCGACCTGGCCGTGCGGGCGGGTGCGCTCGATGGAGAAGGCGGGGGTGGGTGCCAGCGCTTGGTAGTCGCCGCGGAGCACGGCGCGCAAGGCTTCGATCTGGGCGGGAGGCCAATTGGTGAGATTGGCGAGGGTGCGTTTGCGGGTGCGGGCGCCTTCGCGCCAACCCTCGCGCAGGAGGATGGCGGGGCGCGAGTTGCGGTTGGGCACGGTCTCGACGTACATGGCCGCATAATATCATCTTAATCACTGACTATCAAGCTAACCACCACTATCTACATGGGAACATTTCTTGGCCCGCTACAACTCCTTTCTCCTTTATATTCGGCTACTTATGTTCGATTTTCGGGCTTCAGAGCCAGGAACTTCGGACTAACGGATAGACGCATTTACTGACCTGAAAGCGTCTTCGCAACGCGCGCGCCGCCGTGCCGATTTGGCGAAAGTTCCAGAAGTGGGAAGGATTCGCGAGCGCCGACTGCCGCGGCCTGTCAGCTCGGACTCGTCTGCGAACGGCGCTGCAAGCGGCTGTGATTAAGTCGAGCCTTAGATAATCACTTTCGTCGCGCGGAGTTCCTCGACCTGGCTCTTTTCGATTCCGGCTTCACGGAGGATTTCCTCAGTCTGCTCGCCGAGACGCGGCGGCGTGCGCCATACCTTCGCCGGAGTTTCGGAGAATCGTGCGCCCGGATTGACGGTGCGTACGGTGCCGACGTCCGGGTGCTCGTACGTGCCGAAACTTTCATTGGCCACGATTTCTTCATCGCCGAACAGTGTCTCGTAGCTGTGAACCGGGCCTGAAGGTACGTCGGCTGCTTCCAGAATCGGCAGCCATTCTGCCGTCGTCCGCTCCGGGAACAGCTTAGCGAGGCTCTTGACCATGTTGCGCCCGCGCTCCACCGGACTGAGGTCGTTCTTCCACCATTCCGGATGGCCGACAGCGTTGCACAAGCGCTCGCTCTGCTCGTCGGTGAAGGCCGCGATCGTGAGCCATCCGTCCCTGGTCTTGAACGGGTCTAGCGTAGTACTCTTGGGCGCCTGCGCTTTGTACTCGTCCTCAGGCACGAAGGTGTAGCCGTACATCGTGTCGTTGGCAGAGAACGCCATCATCGCCTCGAGCATCGGGATACGGATGTACTGGCCGACTCCTCGGTTGCGCGCGGCATGGAGCGCACTCACGACTGCGAGCGCCGCAGTCATGCCACTGATCTTGTCGGCCAGCGCCATCTTGACGGCGGTCGGCTGGCCGCTCTTGATGCCCTGGACGAACGCCATCCCCGAATAGCCCTGGATAACTGGGTCGTAAGCAGGGTGATTAGCCATCCTACCTTTGGGCCCGAAACCGCAAATCGAGCAGTAAACAATCTTGGGATTCGCGCGCCGTATGTCCGCGTAGCCGATTCCGAGGCGGTCCGCCACTCCCGGGCGATTGTTCTCGACGAGGGCGTCCGCCTTGACCGCGAGCCGTCGCACGAGGTCACGGCCATGCTCTTTCTTGATGTCGATTACGATGCTGCGCTTGTTGCGATTGAAGTTGAGGAAGGCCGCAGTTACGCCGTTCTTCGCCGGGCGTCCGATGCGGCGCATCGAATCGCCCTCGGGCGGCTCGATTTTGACCACGTCGGCACCAAGATCGCCGAGCAACTGGGTGCAAAACGGCCCCGATATGACGGCGGTGAGATCGAGAACTCGAAAGCCAACAAGCGGTCCATCAGCCATGCGAAGAATTCCTCAGCGCGTCCGCTCAAGTGCTCCGAATGATAGCCACGTCCGAAAAGGGAGTCACGGTAATATTTGCGCCGATGCTCGGCGGTGATCGAAAATCGAAAGCTGATCTGACTTCGGTAATCCAAGCCAGTTTGATCTGCTTCAATCTGCAGTGAGCGCGATGCCTGCTTAACCCGCGCAGCGCCCTACGTCAAGTGACATCAATGCTGTAATGTGCGCGATTCAATCCGAAGGCGGCTTCGGTACGCTGAGGCCGAAAGCTACTTTCAAATCGTCGCCGCTCAGCGGATAAACGTGCACCATCCACCCAAACGCGAGTGGAATGAAGTTACCGCCGGCAGCCTCGCAACTGGCGCGGTCCTTTATCTTTCCTTCGAAGCCGAAGCGGCCGTCCGCCAGCACTCCGGCTCGCATGTTGATTCGCTCGGCGTCAGGCACGGCGCCGACCGGAATCATTCCGGCCATGCCGCTTCGCCGCGCGCCAACTTCGCCCCTCAGCAGGTCGCCCAGGGTAATTCCCTCGGGCAGGCAAATGTTCACATGCTGATGCCATCGCGCGACGCTCAGCGGAATGAAATCGTTGAGCTCATCGGTAGTGTAGTCGGGCGGCGCACTGTACATCGCGCCGACCAGCGCATAGCCCTCACCGTCTTTCACGTAGAGCACTGATCCGGGATGCGCCAAGTCGAGATGCCCGTGATATTCATCGCCGCTCGCCCGGTAATCAGTGAAGTGGTAAACGGGTTGCGCAATCTGCGGCAGGAAGATGCGGAATCCTTCGGTCAGCGCGACGCGATAATCGCGATACGGAATCAGCGCGCGGCGGCATGATTCGACAACATACTCGGCGCGATCGATATCGCCCGGCTGAGGCGGGACCAGCGTGGTCATCCTCATGTGTGCGTCCATTTCGCTCATCGCGCCGCCCATGCCGTTGGGGTTGTCGCCGTGCATCGGGTCCGATGATGAGGACATGTCCATCGCGGACATGTCGTGCGCTGAGCCAATCGAGCCGAACGCGACAGACAGGAAAACGATCGTAGCAAGTACGACTCCCCTCGCGATTTTCATCGAGATCCTCAGTGCTGGCCGCTTAGCCGCGACCTTCGCGCAGCCGCGAGTGGCTTAGCGCGGGCAGCTCGCGGCGCACACGCTCCTGGTATTCGAGATCGATCGGCGCGACGACGACGCCCTCCTGGTCGGCGGCGCGCGCAAGCACGCGTCCCCACGGATCGACGACCATCGAGTTGCCGTAATCGCTGAATCCGTGAATGTTGGGACCGAACTGTGCGGGCGCAATCATGTAGACCTGGTTCTCGATCGCACGCGCGCGAATCAGCGCCTCCCAGTGCGCCTCGCCCGTGGGGAATGTGAATGCGCTCGGTAGCGTGATGATCTGGGCGCCGACCCAGGTGAGGCGCCGGTAAAGCTCGGGAAAGCGGATATCGTAGCAGACGCTTAGACCGATATTGCCGAGCGGCGTTGCGGCAGTCACAACTTCCGCGCCGGGCATCTTCATGTCCGATTCGCGGACCGTGACTCGCCCGGGCAGATCGACATCGAAGAGATGAATCTTGCGATAGACGGCTGCGCGGCTGCCATTAGGAGCAAAGAGGACCGAGGTGTTGTAGTTGCGCTCGCTCCCCGGCGACTTTTCGGCGATCGACCCGGCAATAAGATGAAGCTGCAGCTCGCGCGCGAGCCGCGCCATCAGCGTGAGCGATTCGCCCTCGAGCGTCTCGGCCGCTGCGGATTCTTCGGAGCGCTTGCCTCGCCAATGGAACATCTCTGGTAGCGCGACCAGGTTGGCGCCACGCGCTGCAGCCAGTCGAACCAGGCGTTCAGCGCGTTCGAGATTTGCCGGCTTGTCGGAGTTGGCCGCCATCTGGATTGCGGCCGCAAGGTACGTCATATGATGCCCCTCGCCCGCGATTATGGCGCGTTCGACAAGTCGTTAGTAGCGGGGAGTTGTCGGGTCAGCGTCGAGCGACCAGGCGTCGATTCCGCCGGCAAGGTTGAGGACGTGCGCAAAGCCCATGCGCGCGAGATAGATCGCGACCTGCGCGCTGCGCACGCCGTGATGGCATACGACAATCGTCTCGCGCGCGGGGTCGAGCTCGGTGAGACGCGACGGGATATCACCCATTGGGATGTGCGCTGCGCCTGGGAACGGCGCGATCGCGATTTCCTCGGGCTCACGGACGTCGAGGACGAAGATATCCTCGCCGCGCGCGCGCCGCTCCTTTAAGGCGAGCGCATCGATCTCGCCGATTGCAGGCATTCTGGCAAAAGTTCGGTCAGCGCGCGGCGAGCTGGGGCTCGTCAGTCGAAATCAGTTCGACCTTGGTGAATTCCGGCAGCATCGGATACGGAATCGAGAAATTGAATGTGTCGCTGTCGCCCGGCTTCAGCGCCGTGAAGTGGGGCTTCTCGCCCAGCACCCTCTGTACCTCGGCGTCATCGTTGAGGCTGGCCGCCTTGTTGTTGTACATGCTCTCGGTGTGAAGGACTTTGCCCTTGCTGTCCTCGAACGAAAAGATCAGATGCACGTAGTTGATCTCGCGATTGCTGACGTTGGTAAGTTTACCGGCGACGACGAGGTTCGGCGGCATGCAGCACGAGTGCATGATTGCGTCAGTGGTAATCGCCACTTTGAGATCGCCGTTGGGCACGACCTCGGTCTTCGGATGATCGTAGAGGGAATGAAGATGAGCTTTCTGCTGTGCGTTGAGGCTCGGCTGCTGCGGAGCGAAGGTGCCGGCGAACGCCGTCGAGGCGATGGCGGCGGCGGTGAGAGTCGCAAGAATCGTGAGCTTCTTCATGCTTCCGACCTCTGAGCGATCTTGCGGTCGGCGCTCACGCAAAGTCAATCAACTTTTAACGCGGGATAAAGAGGACTAATGACCAGCTCTGATGACGCGAAGTTCATGGCGCTCGCCCTCGATGAGGCTCGTCGTGCCGCCCAGGCGGGCGAGGTTCCAGTGGGCGCGGTCATCGTGCGTGATGGTGCAGTCATCGGGGCTGGTCACAATCAGCCGATCGTGGCGAGCGATCCGACCGCGCATGCCGAGATCGTCGCTCTTCGTGCGGCTGCCGCTGCGGCGAAGTCCTACCGCCTGACCGATGCCCAGTTCTACGTGACGCTCGAGCCATGCGTGATGTGCGTCGGTGCGATGATTCATGCGCGAATCGCCCGGCTCGTCTACGGCGCACGTGATGAAAAGGCCGGTGCGCTAGGCTCGATCTATGACATCGGGCGCGATGGCCGCCTCAATCATCGAATTGAGGTGATCGCCGGAGTGATGGAGGGCGAATGCAGCGCAATCCTTCGGAATTTCTTCAAATCCCGCCGTGACGGATGAGGCGGCGTGGCGACTCTTGCCAGTTGCGTGTTAGAAATACGCGATGGTCCCGCAAGACTCGTTCGTCGTCGATTGTGATTCACATGTGATGGAACCACCCGATCTCTGGGAGCGTTACCTGGAGTCCCAGTTCCGCGATCGCGCCATTCGAATCATCAAGGATCCCGCCGACGGGCTGGAAACCTTGATGATCGACCAGCAACCGCTGCTGAAGGGTGTCTTGGCTGGCCTTGGCGGTGCGAATCTGCCGCGCCAGGAGCTTTTCGTGCCCGGGCAGAAGACCTACATGGACGGATGTCCGCCTGCGAGCTACCTCCCCGACGAGCGGATCAAGCTGCTCGATTCGTGGACCGTGAGTAAGGGCGTGCTTTTTCCCACCGTCGGAATCCTGTGGGACGTTCCTGACAACGAGCTCGCGAGCGCGTATACGCGCGCATACAACAATTGGATCTTCGATTTTGCCAGTTCCGCGCGCGGCCGCGTCGTGCCGATTGCGCATCTCGCGCTGCAAGATGTCGCATCGGCGATGGTCGAGCTCAAGCGATGCCTGAAGCTCGGCTTCAAAGGAATTTTCCTCGCGCCGGAGACAATCGGCGGCCGCAGGTTCTCGAATCCCGATTTCGATCCGATCTGGAACGAATGCCAGGCGGCGGGAATCCCGGTTTGCCTGCATGTGATCGTGCGCTTCAATCGCGCGCCCGGGATCGTCGGCCAATTCTATCAGCCGGGAGAATTCCGCACCGTGTTCGGCTTCGCGCTCGGCGGCTTCGCGCAGGTGGTGCCGGCGGCGATGACGATGGTGGCGGACGGGCTCTTCGATCGGTTCCCGCGGCTCAAGGTCGTCTGCGTCGAGGCGGGATGCGGATGGGCGCCCTACATCATGGATCGCATGGATCAGAAGAACGAGCTGCTAGGATGGACGCATCCGCTGAAGCTCAAGCCCTCGGACTACTTCCGCCAGAACATTTTCGTCGTCGCCGAGCCCGAGGAGCGCACGATCGGCGCCGTGATGGAGCTGCTCGGCGATGAGCGCGTGCTGTGGGGTTCCGACTATCCGCATATCGATTCGAACCTTGAAGCGCCGAACCTGATTCGCAAGAGTGTCGCGCGCCTCGCGCCCGAGCGGCAGAAGAAACTCCTCGGCGAGAACGCGCGCGCGGTGTTCCAGCTCTGATCAAAGGGAGAATCTGACCGCAGATGCCATCGGAGAAGGCCAAGGAAAACAAAGCACTGGTCGTCAGCTGCGCCGCATGCAAGAAATCGGTGCCGACCGAGAGCGCCGTGGCGCTGACCGGCATTGAGGACGGACGGCGGCATCAGTTCGTGGTATGCGTTCCGTGCGCGAATGGCGGATGGCGCCCGCCGGGCTTCGCCGGCATCTACAATCCGCGTCCCGTCTGATCCTTATCGAGCGAATGGCTCGCGCTGGAGATCGAGGACTTCAGTGCCGAGCGACCGGCGCGCGGACTCACATGGCCTCAAGGTCATGCGGCAGATGACAAGGGCAGTCCGCGTTCAGCTCGGGTCGCGCCATGAGTCAGTCGACAGTGACGGGAATCGGGACCAGAACCTCGGCTGAGGGCGACGGCGTTCGGCAGATGCTTCGCTGGCTTGGCAGGCCACCCAAAGCCTCATTCCCGGTCGCGAGAAATGCGATAGGTCGGCGGCACTCCTGCCCGATGTTCCGCGTAACGAGATTTCCGCGTTTCGACCCGCGGAAGATTTACGCCGCGCTCGATGCCCGGCGCGTCGAAAGAAATCAGACTTGGAGTCAGGTCACCAAAGTAGCGCGCGGCGCGTCTCAAGCCTCCCGCGATTGTCAAAAGCTGGGCGCAGCGGGTTGCCGGGTCTGATGCGGATTGTTGGATGGTTGAACAGGGGTCGCGCGGGCCAACCACAATGCGCGGCGGCTGTGGGCCTTGCTCAGCCGCGGACCACGCTGTGCTTACGCGCACGAAGTTTTTCGCCCCGGCCCTCCCGCTGCGTGGCCCAAGGGTGCGAGGGCGCGGGGCGAAAAACTGCTTGACAGTTAAATCTGCCTGAGCTGGCAAAAGCAGCGCGCAGGAACAATCTCACCAACGGTTGCGAAGAGTGAACATCGACTGATGGCGAACCGGTCGGACGGGCGCCGGCCAACTCTGTTTTCTGTCAAGGCCCATTTTCACGAGCACGTCGGAATGAGCAGAGACACCGGCACGGAGCGGAGGAGTTTGGGTGGGGTGACCCTAACTGACGATGCCCTTCTCTTCCAGCAGATGCTCGAGCGCGTGCAGGAAGTGCTCGTAGTAATGTTCACCCGGCTCCGCGGTGCCGCCTGAGGCCATCCGTACGCGGTCCGATTCGCCTATTTCCTCAATCAGGCGGGCGCGGAATTCGTCCCACGTGAAGACTCCCGCTTCCGAAAGCTGCACCGCGATTGCGAACGCGCGCGCCTCCCACGGCGCGCTGAAGACGCGCTCGGGATCG
>JASHPB010000234.1 GCA_030038355.1 Candidatus Binataceae bacterium | reverse complement strand
GAGCCTCGGCCAGCTCCGCGGCTTTACGGATTCGCTCGCGCATATTGGCTACCAGGCTCGTGGCACAGCTATCGTCCCCGACCACATATCCAACTGCGCGAATATTGCTCTCGATACCGTTGATTTGATCGAAATTGCTGAGACGGAAAACAGCAACACCTGTCGACCGAAGAAGCTCGATCTGTTCCGCCGAACTGTAACTGGCAACAAAAACAAGATCGGGTCTTAGATCGATTACCTGCTCTGGGTTCTTGATAATCGGAAGATTTCTAACCCGAACCTGCGCGGCGACATTGCTATAACGCTCGTCCAAGGCGGCCGTGCTGACGCCCACGATACGATCGCCGGCGCAAACACCAAAGAGGACTTCGTCGCTTCCAAGAGTTTGCGAAACGATCCGCGAAGGTCTCCGTGGAATGACGAGCTTCTCCCCCGAGGAGTCGTAAATCGTTCGCGGATATGTCTCGCTTGCGCCTGTTGTCCAGCGTTCTGGTTCCGGCGTCAGCTGAATCGATGCGCGCCGCAGCTCGATTGCCGCAACTGCAAAGATGAGCGCGCCGATCGTAATGAGCTCTGGCGCGCGTTGTTTGAGGTAATTCAACTCTCTTCCGTTGCGGAGACCTGTTCAATCATCGTCGGTAGCGAAATCGCTGCCGGTGCTCGGGGGACCTTGCACTGCGGCGATGTCTGCCGGAGGAATTTCGCCTAAAAACTGTTGGCGCAGCTCATACCAGAAGCGAAGCCGTTCCCAATTCGGAGTTTTAAGCAGCTTGAAATCATCTGACAGACGAGGATTGGGAAGAAAAACGGTGGTCATCTGTTCGCCGAAACCATTCCACATACGCACTCCCCAACTGCGCCCGCCACCGCAGCCCTGGCCGCGCGTCTCGAACAGCGCAACACGCGCTACTTGCCGGTTGCGCCTCAATTCAGCTGAGCGGTTGCCCTTATGCGGGGCGATACACAGATGGAAGTGCCATGGACCTAGATTCACCGTGAGGTAGCCATCGAGCGTCGTGAGCTTGGGTGCTTCGCTGAATCTGATCTCGAAAACCGCGCCCTCGATGCACGGACCTACGACTACGTCTCTCCAATGTTGCTCAAAGAGGACCTTGACCAGACTGTCCATAGCCTCCGGTGATGGCTCGAAATAGCTATACTCGGTCGTTGTTCCATCTAGATGTTCGACGACCTCCCGGTCTTTGAAATTGGCTGATTTCATGACAATCCTCCGAACCTGATTGCTTTTTCCTTGACTGTTTGTATCTCCAGACTCGCAGCTGGACTAATGCGCTCCTGTAAGTGCCTCGGGCAACACAAGAGCGCTGCCGGACGCAACTCAGGGCGGCCTTCGAGATACTGGGGAAAATCGGTTGGTCTGGACTAGTGCTCGCGGGCGATCACCTCGATGCCGCCCGCCCTGCTCCTCGTCCGCATGTCACCGTCCCCTCACCCCGGAGGACCGCCTCTTTGACTTGCTGATAGATAGGTCTCCTGACTCCCGGCGGTCTTAACTTCAGGCTTCCTACTCGCAGCACCTTCCCGCTCTCGGTCAATGAGCAGTGGCTTGTCGCTGCTTTCGTTCCGGTTACAGTGGCGGGGGCCGCGCTGGCATCACACCAGCTTCCCTCACCTATCAGCAAACACTTGGGACTTTTTCAAAAGCGTGGTGCACTGTCAAGGCGTGAAGAAATCCGACTCGTGATCATCAGGACTTCCGGAAAAAATCTGGACGATTATCCCGACCGCCCTTAGCTGCACTTGACACGTCCGTCGCATTCGCTTAAGTATCCGCACACTCGGTGAACGGGAAGCCGGTGAAAATCCGGCGCTGCCCCGCAACTGTGAAGGGTGACAACGACCCCAAAAAGCCACTGCGTACGCGGGAAGGCGGGTCGAAGGAAGAACCCCAAGCCAGAAGACCGGCCGAGCGATTCTTAGCAGTTTGCCCTCCGTGGGGAGGGTGGATTGGCTGGGCCGATTGCTTTCGATTAGCGTCTCGAATTCAATTGTCCGCTTGAGCCAAGCTCACGAACCCGGACGGCAACTCTCTACGCGGGTGGAGAATTGTGTATGTCGCGTGTTCATCTTGGCCTGATCGTTTTCACAGTCCTTCTCGGATTTGAAGCGCGCGCAGTGGCTCAGGCCACGCCTTCGGTTTCTACCTCTCCAGCGGCGAGCGCTTCTCCCGCGACGCAAGGTGCGGTGTCAAGTGGTTCGCAAAAGCAAAAGGCCGCGAATAAAAACAAGCAAACGAAACCTACCAAGTTGGCGGATGTCGTAATTACTGCGACCCGTATTACTCAACCAGTTAGTCAGGTTGGGGTCACCGTCACGGTGGTAAACAAACAGCAGATCCAGGACCAGAAGATTTTCCAGAGCAGCGATGCTCTTCGTGAAGTACCCGGAGTAATAGTCACGCAGAGTGGTGGACCAGGAACAATTACCGACGTTTCGATACGCGGCTCCAGCACCGACGAGGTGCTTACTCTCCTCGATGGCGTAGAGGTTAACACTGGCAGCTCCGGCTCGTATGACTTCTCGAATCTGATGACAGACAATACCAGTCGAATAGAGGTGATACGGGGCGCTGGCGGTTCACTTTACGGCTCGTCTGCTATCGGTGGAGTTATCAACCAAATCTCTGAGGAAGGCACCGGCCCGGCAAAGTTCAGTTTACTTTCCGATGGTGGCAACTGGGGGACGACGCGTCAGATCGCAACTGCGAATGGAGCCTATGACCGATTGAGTTACTCAGGCTCAGTCTCCTACTACTCCACGGCTGGATTTCAATCGTTCAATAACAGCTACGACAATCTTTCCTTAACCTCGAGAGTCGACTATCACCTCACTGACGATACTGTTGCGAGATTCTTTGGCCGGTATACCTTCGCCGATGTACAGCTCCCGGAGTACTCCAACAGTAGCCCGGGTGCACCACTCGATCCTACTGCTCACCAGCGAACGGAATTCATGTTGTACAAAGGGGAGATCGACAGCCACCTGACCGAGAAACTCCTCGTCAGATTCTTTGGCTCCTACGTTCGCGATGAACTCAGGATCAACAAGACTCCGACCCCCGAGACGAACTATGGCGACTCGGACGACATTCCCGATGAGATCTGGGGCAGCAATCTGGAAGCCGTCTATACCTGGATGGAGGGTTTCGACACACTCGCAGGATTCGACTTCAAGTACCGATGGGGTAGAGATGGCGAAGATTTGGCCTATCCGGGGTACCCCGCCTCTATCACTGTTTTCACCGCAGATCGCGAGGAGTATGCAGGCTACCTTCAGCAGCAAGGCCGCTTCTTCGACGGCCATGTGCTCGTGACTGGGGGATTTCGGGTTGATGGAAACAGCCAGTTCGGGAAAGAGGTTAGCCCGGCGTGGTCGGTGGCACTGCCTTTTGATAAATATGGGGTCATCCTTCGCGGAAGCTACAGCGAGGGTTACGAGGCGCCAACGTTCGATGAATTGTACTACCCCGGCTATGGTAATCCAAACCTTCAGCCAACAACGTCGAGTGAATGGGATGGCGGAATCGAGAAGCATTTTGGTGAGTATGCTGACATTACAACCACTTTTTTCTCGCGTCGGATTCATGACCTTGTAGTGGACGTTCCTTGCAAGTTCAATCCCACTACCTGCGCGTTCGACGTCATGCCGCAGAACCTCGGGCGTGTTGATACGCAGGGCGTCGAAGTGGTACCGGCCTTTTATCCATTCAAGGGATTATCTCTTAGCGGTAATTTCACCGCGCTAGACTCGACTCACAGGCCGTTAATATCAGGACTTCAACAGGTCCGCGTGCCAAAGCATTCTGCCTCCGCTGTTGCTCAGTACAAAGTCTCGGACCTGTTCCTTCGCGAGGACCAGTTTATCGCCGCGCTGTTCTACCAGTTCGTCGGAGACCGGCAGGATATCAACACCCAGGCGCCTTCTGGCGATCACAACCACAGCAACTATCAAGTATTCAATTTGACGATGTCGTACAAACTCGGACATGGTTACGTCCCGTACATCCGGGAGGAGGAGGCATTTGTCCGCATTCAGAACTTGTTCGATCGCAACTATTCTCAGGCATTTGGTTTCCCCGCCCCACCAATAAACTTCGAGGCGGGTGTGAAACTCGGCTTGTGAGGATTGTCCCTCCCGGTGATCGGTGAAGCGACGCTCTTCGACGCTCCGTAGCACATACGAAATAAGTAGAGATATGATTGACGTATACGTTAATGAGAGCGGAGATGCACGTGGCTCTCCGACGTTGATCGCCGCGGGGTTTATTGCGAAAGAGGAGACCTGGCGGACCTTTACGGACAGTTGGAAACTCGAACTTCGATAAGAACCGCCGCTTCAATATCTTCGGGCTTACGAACCTCACTGGTTAAGCGGCCAATTTTCAGGATGGGATAAATCAAGCAGAAATGTTCGAATATTATCTTACGTAGATCTGATTCGGTCGCATCCCCTCGTACCGATACGAGTCTCGATACCACGACGAACATTCGAGAGAATATTCAAGAACAAAACTTCCCCACGCTATCTTAGCCAGTTTTGCATTTGCACTTACGCCGCGCTCGACGCAACAAATAAGGCGTTGGACGAGCGAAGTCTACAAAGAAACAGCGTGCGATTTTCGTTAGCAACTACTCGCGGAAGACAGAGGCGATCAGCCGACCTCGCATGGAAGTTTTTTCGGTCTCGCTTTGAGACAAGGTGGCCCTCAATACAGTTTCCGGAGGCGTTCGATCCACCGCTTCAGGCCGCTAACCTTCTAGCGTGGCACATGCGAAAGGCAGATGATGCCGAAGCCACTGGAGCGCAATACGATGAGGAAGTCTGGCAAGCTTTGGATCGTGTGACTTCGTCCACAAGTCACTGGTCATCTGTGGAAATACAACAGACTTTCAACGCGTTGCTGGAGCACTGAGGCAGATAGCAGAATATAACAGTCGTAGCCGCGTGCGGCGCCGTTGTGCAGAGATGTTTCGTTTATGGGACATGGCGCGATCTTCGGCGCCTGGGTAGCCCAATAAGATTCTGGCGGGAGTGCATGGTTTTTACAAAACATCAGCTCTTGGGTGGAGGCGGGGGAGCCTCAGGACTGGGTCTATTCCATTGGCGGAAGCGCCAACCCTGAGGAGGCCAGTATCCGCCACCCGGACCGTAACCCCATCCATAAGGTGGCGGAGGCGGACCATAGGGCATCATACGCTGACCTCCCCAGCCTGACATTGGTGTCGTTGGCAGCCGTCGATTATGTCGGCGGTGACCGGCTATCAAGATCGACAGCGCCACTAGCACCAGCGCTGCAATCAAGCCGCCTCGCCACCATCGATTTTCACGCAGTGTCGCGATCTCGAGGGCCTCGAGGCGTCGTTCAAGCTGCTTCAGGGCGTCGTCATTTTGACCGGGGGCAGTGCCCGATTCTTCCGCCACTTCCTGCTACTCCAAGGTGTTGATTGTGGGCGAAGGTCGCCCTACGTCAAGACGCTTTGAATTGGCCTTTGTTTCGCTCCTTCAGGGAAGAAGAAGTCTCCGATGGAGCATCAGCAGAAAAGAAAACCCGATGGTCTCAACCACGATCAGCAAACTAGAGTGCGCCGCAAGTGGACCTCGCCAGCGATCACAATATGATCGAGGCATTCGTGCAGCAAACGGGTCTACCTCGCCCACGATAGCCGACTGGAACGCGAACTTGCGCGCTGCTCGAGGATCCCGTAGAGCGGAATCCAATAGACCCCAGTTGATTCCATCGCCACGGTCTTGATTCGGCAGTGGGCGAGCCAATCCGCCAGCCGCTCAAGCTGGGCGGTGAAGGTGCGGAACTCGCGTACCGGCTGCGGGTCGCGCTCCGGCGGTACAGGCACAAAATGGCTATTCCGTCCGCAATCGATGCCAGCTGCGTCGGGTTGGATGGGCTCGAACAGCGAAAGTGAGCCTCGCGCTGGTTTCCCTCTCCGCTCGCATCCTCGGGTGTGCTTCATTGCCGCCTCTTCCATGGTGGAATTGGCGGAAGGCGCCGGAGGCAGGGGTGTGGTGGGAGTATCATTCTCTCAAACGGGATCATGCCGGCGATGTTGGCCTGTCACCTTAGGTCGCTGTCGCGACACCCCATCGACCACCCTTCTAGACGGGCTCTCAAAACGCACCAAGGATCGGTCGGTCTCGGTCTCAGGCTCCTTTCCGCCAGCACCCTTATACAAGGGCCTGTTTCTGAGCTGACGTGCCGCGCCGGCGGCCCGTAACCCGCTTCTAGGGAAGTGTGACCTGTCTCTAAGCTTATTTTTACTCTCGAGCCGGGCGTCGGCTGCGATTTGTCCCTGTTATAGAAGGGCTTCCCACATTCGAGGCAGAACTTCCCATTTGGTGGATTCTCGGCGTTGCACGATGGGCATCGGCGCGAGAATGCCGACGCGCATTCTACGCAGAACTTCGCCTAGTCAGGATTTTCGGCCCGCACTTCAAGCAGCGCATCCGCGTGCCCCTCGCCTCGAACGCCTACAGACGGTCGCGATGTTAGTCGCTGCGCTGCTTTACGAGAATCAGCGTCCGCGCCGACGGTCGCTCCGCACCTCATTCGCCCTTCTCCAGTTCGTCGAGCACTGCGTCGCGCCACGCCAAGGCCGGGATCAGCGGCTTGCCGTCCTTGCCGGTCAGTTCGACTTTCTTCATGGCGATGCCGTTCAGCTTCGCCTGATGGTTCAGCCCCGCGATCGCCGCATGGACAGCCGCCGGTTCGCCCCGTTTAATCCTCGACCGCAAGGACGAGTAGAGGTAATCGTCGTGTTCGTTCTGAATCTTGCGGTACTCCTCGGCGTCCGGCTGGGCGAGCCCGGATAGCGCAGCCTTCGGCCCGCCATGCGCCGGACCGGTCAGCGTATCAGACCTTTCTTGGCGATCTGCTCCAACGACCAGGCGTCTTTGCAAGCCGCATAACTCCGCCTGACGTTCTTTGGAGCGCGTGTAGTACCGAGACTTCTGGGCTGCGCGAGCCCTTGCGACGCCGCGAGCGCATTGACCTTGGAGCAACGGCAGGATCTCGACGAGGATCGGATGTCGATTTTCGAGGCTAAGCCGCGCGAGACACCTTATCCTGATCCCTGTTTAAGACGATCGAAAACGCCATATCTGGGTCGCAATTAAATGGTGACCGTCAAATGGGCTCCTCCTGCCTTTCAGTTGTGCACTTTTTTGATGCATTTCGCATGATTTGACTCCAGAATTAGCTGAAGCATCCTGCATTTTGCAGAAAAATTGATCGTAGTTTCCCTTTTGGCATTCTTCTTGCCGTAGCGCTGCCGTGTGGTGACGAGGGCATCGGACTGGTCTCTCGCGATGCGCTTAGCTCGAAGGAGGCAAAATGGCCCAAGTAGCTGAACAACCCAAAATGGTGCCCACGCTGGGCTTAACCGGCGTAACGGTAAATGCGATGGCGCTGATCGCCCCCGGAGCATTCCTCTGGATCACATTTGTCGTTCAAGCCGGGTACGCATACCCGTCGGGCATGGCGATGTGGGCTGGCATCTTCGCCGCCCTGATGCTCGCTTACGCCACTGCGATCTCATATTCGGAACTCGCCAAGCTCTATCCGGGGGCAGGCAGTTCTTATTTCTTTGCTGAGCAGGCGTTCCTGAGTAAGACGCATGCTTATCGCTTTGCGCGCATTGCCAAATTCACGATCGGCTGGGCGTCACACCTCTATTACTGGGTCTATCCGGGTGCGATGGTCGCGACGATCGGCATCATGATCGGGTATATCGTCGGCAACTTTGCTCCAAACACAATGAACTCCGGGACCCCAGGACCTGTGTTCATGGCGATGGTCGCGGTTATTGCTGCTTTTGGAATCGCATACATCGCGTTTCGCGGCGTGAACGGCTCGACCATGGTCAATATCGCGATCAACGGAATCCAAATTACAGCGTTGCTGTTCTTCTCTGCGCTGGCGATCGCGTACCGACTCGGACACCCGGACGGATCTCATGGCCTTGCCCTCGATGGCACCACCAAGGTTTTGCACTATACGTTCAGCGGCGATACACCGGCACATCCAAGCGCATGGTCGGTCATTGCGCCGCACAACTTCAGTTATGTGATGCTGCAAGCCACGATCGCGATCTTCCTGTTGGTCGGCTTCGAGTCAGTGACCGCGCTCGGCGAGGAAGCGAAAGACCCCAAGCGTGACATTCCTCGCGGCGTCCTGCTGTCGCTGACGATCCAGGGCCTGTTCTGCTACATGATCGAATACTTTTCCGCCAACTATTTCATGTCGAGCGCTTACAGCCTGGCCGATGCAAAAGGCTCGGCGGCGCCGATCGGCGACATGATGACAATCATTGGCAATGCGTTGCTCGGCGGCCACGGCCAGGCCTTTATGATGATCGAGGCGCTGACCGTCTTCCTTGCGCTGATTGGCACAACACTGAGTTGCATCAACACGGGTGCGCGCGTGACCTACGCAATGGGTCGTGACGAAGAAGTGCCCGAGCACTTCGGGTTGCTGCATGGCGAAAATCTCACGCCACATCGAACGATTTGGACGCTCGCCGTCATTTCGGCGATCCTCGGCGCCTACGCGGCGCTTTATTTCTTTGCGGGTGGATCGGCGCCTGACGACAAGACCATCGCTTCGCTGCCGCATAACTTGTGGTACGCGGTCGGAATGAGCTCCAACGCATCTCTGGCGGCTTTACCGAACGGACTGGCACTGGTCACGCTGATCTCGAACTTCGGAACGTTTATAGTCTACGGGTTGACGAACGTCTGCTGCATAGTTGCGTATCGCGAACATCATATGTTCCACGGTCTGAAACACATGTTGATACCGGTGTTTGGCGCGGTGGCGAACTTTGCTTGCATGGCGTTCTACATCATCGGACCGATTGAAGGGCTCGGAAGCGTGAAGGAACCATTGATGGCGGTTGGGCTGTCCGCGATTTGGGGAATCTATGGCGCCATTTACTTCACGCGTAACTCGAGGAAGAAGGGCAAGGCGACAATTCTGGTTACTAAACCTACCTAAGCCGGAAACCTCGATGATTGAGGTCAGGATTCGAGCGAGACAACTTAGAGCAGAGCCTTGCTCGGATCCGGGCCCGAAACTTTGGTTCAGCGAATTCCCGTCGAACGGGATCTGAATCATCTAGACCAATCATGCTTTCGATTGGCGCTGCTAATAGGCATCGTCACCAATCCGCAAACGAATACCGGTGCCGTCGTTCAATAGCTAGTGACGGCAGCGCTTCGGCAATTCCTGACGGCGAGCGCCGTTCGAGGAGGTGGCGAAGTTCCATCGCGCGCACCAATCGACATGAGGCCGGAGAAGATCTTGGCCAAAGGTTAAGTCGTTGGCTCGGTCCAGTTCGGGTTGATCATATGCGTCGCCGTTGGGGTGCCAATCATGCCAAGAGACCCTGAAGGACGGCTCGCGAGCTTTGCCCGCTGGTGGTTTTCTCGCCCAATGGTTAAGGCGCTGGCACTAAACAAGGTTCGCAGAGAGGTTCGGAGAGATGGTCTTTCGCTTGGCAAGTTCCGCACCCGGCTTCAAATCGAGTGGCGCGCGCGTGACGTACACCCGTGGGACCGAGACCTCTCTCAAAGCCAAGTTCGGGAGCTGTTTGCTAGGCAATGCCTTGATGATACGGGCGCAGCGATCGAACGGCTTTTCTGTGGGCTTCGCGAGATAGAGTTCATCGATTTCACGGTAATCGATCCAAAATCGTTGGCTCCAATTCTGCACGGGTCGGTGGACAGGAGCGAAGCGAATACTTTCAGCGATGTGTCACCACGCATGAGACTAAAAAAGTTTGGGACAAGATACCAGTTAATCAACTGGCGTTTTGAACCACTTAACTGGGGACGCCATGCACATTTTATCCGGCGACGGAAGTGAACTCGGCTCCGCGCCCGGCCGCGATTCCGATATTCGTGATCCGGACGAACGCGCCCTGGACCGTTTCCTTGAGCGTTTGAGCGACGAAGGATGCTCGACGCTCGTGCGGTGGGCCAGACGGCATGCGCCGGATCTGCTCCATGCACTCATAATCTCCTTTTTGACTCGGGCTCCAAGTTCGGAACTTCGGAAAACCGCAGTTCAGTCTTTATTGCCGGAGACTTCGTCGATGACCGCTGCGACTACAAGCTCAACGGCAGCAACGCTCCGTGCGATAGAACAGCAGCATATAGCCCGCGTGATCGCAGACAGTCGCACTCTCCATGAGGCGGCGTCTAGGCTCGGTGTCGCAGAGACCACGCTTTGGCGCAAACGAAAGATTTATGCTCTCAGACCTGAGGCAATCATCGAAGGAACCACATTAACAGAGTCGCAGGGTCGATGACGTTCCTTGTGTCCGCTAAGTGTGGGTCGCACCCGCGTTTCCCCAATCTGGTCACGCTGCCCGGTAGAAACCGAGGGCTGGTTCTCACTGGATCTAAAGATGAGGAGGAATATGTTCGATGACGCCGAAAGAAGTTTTGCAATTCATTAAAGACAAGGGCGTAGTGATGGTCGATATCAAGTTCATCGACCTGCTCGGCACCTGGCAGCATTTTTCCGCCCCGATCTCCGAGTTCAAGGACACCGCGCCCTTTGAAGAGGGGCTCGGATTCGACGGCTCGTCGATCCGCGGATGGCAGGCGATTGACGCGAGCGACATGCTGGTCGTCCCCGACCCGGCCACCGCGGTGCTCGATCCGTTCACCAAAGACCCGACTCTCAGCCTGATCGC
>JASHPB010000233.1 GCA_030038355.1 Candidatus Binataceae bacterium | reverse complement strand
GGGAGCGGTTTCGCCGACACCGATTATCGCGAGGCCGGGGCGCGGATCGTGCACCACGCCGCCGAAGTATGGCGTCGCGCCGACATGGTGCTGAAGGTCAAAGAGCCGCAGCCGCCCGAATACCCGCTGATGCGGCCGGGACTCATCTTGTTCACCTACCTTCACCTCGCCGCCGATCCGCGTCTCACCCGGGAACTGCTCAAGCGCAGAGTAAGCGCACTCGGCTACGAAACGATCCAGCTCGAAGATCAAAGTCTGCCGCTGCTGGCACCGATGAGCGAAGTTGCCGGGCGGCTCGCGATCCAGGCCGGCGCATGGTGTCTGCAATCGCGGAGCGGCGGACGGGGCGTGCTCTTAAGCGGCGCGTCAGGTGTGCGGCCCGGACGGGTCGCCGTGCTCGGCGGCGGAATCGCCGGCGCAAACGCGGCTCGCGTCGCGGCTGGAGTCGGCGCCCAGGTGACGATTCTGGACATCAATCCAACGCGGCTCCGCTACTTGAGCGACATGCTCGGAGCGGGTGTCAACACGGTAATGTCCAACCGGGCGACGCTCGAAGAGGAGATCACCAAGTCCGATCTCGTGATTGGCGCCGTGCTGGTGCCGGGCGCTCGGGCGCCGCGGCTCATCTCGGCGCAGACAGTATCGCGGATGCTGCCCGGGGCGGCGATCGTGGATCTATCGATTGATCAGGGTGGCGTGGCCGAGACCTCGCGGCCGACAACGCACACCACGCCAACCTTCGTGCGGTCGAACGTCGTTCACTACTGCGTGACCAACATGCCTGCGATGGTGCCGCATACTTCGACCTACGCGCTGACCAACGCGACGCTCAGCTTTGCGCTGGAAGTGGCCGATCGCGGAGTGCTCGAGGCCGGCTCGCACAGCAGCGCGATTCGCCTCGGCTTGAATACCTATGAGGGCAAGGTTGTGCATCCGGCGGTGGCCCAAGTTATGCGCGTGAGACCGCACTCCCCGTGGGATCATGCCGCCAGGCCGGCTGTGAGAGCGGCCGCCGCTGTCAGATCAGAATAGCCGCGTGCTCAGTAGATTCCGCTGGAGCCGGTATTGAAGCGCTGTCCGCCGGATTTCAACTGGCCATAAGAGCCGGTCTCGAAATGTTTGACGTTCTTCTGCAAGTTGAGATCACCGTGCAAATCGGCGACCGCTTCCTCCACGCCTTCGCGCGAGAGTTCATTTGCGCGGATCCAGCGGCCCGAGCGCTGCACGAAGTTCGCGAAGTCGAACATGTTCTCGGAGAGTGCCCTCTGAGTTTTCGAGAAGTTGGCAGTCCACACCACCTGCTGACTTTTGACGTCGACGAACTTGAGCGAGAAGTTCACCGACGCCGGCTTATCCGCCGCATAGTCCGCGCCGACACGCTCCTGATAACGCGCAACCACACCATACAGGACCCCGTCCGCGGAGACATCGTGTCCGAGGCGGAGAGCATTGTCATCGAGATTGGATGGCGTACTCGGCGGAAACTTCTGCATCGCGGCGAGCACATCATCTTGAGGAACGACTTCCCAACCACCCGAGAGCGCAGATTGGCTGTAGAGCTGCGCGGTGATCGCGTCTGTGCCACCGGCCGCGATTCCCTCGGCCTTATCGGGCGCCGCCTCGATCAGCGGCATCACCGCGATGCGATCAATTGTGATCGTTTTGATTCCGCGGACCGAGTGAGTCTTGAGATCGTTGTTGAGCTTGATCTTGCTCAGCTCGTCGCCCGCGCCTTGCACCATATCGGTCGCAACCGGCAGGCATCCCCAGGCGAGCAGCGCGGCCATCGCTACTGCGGCCAGAAATATGCGGTGCGCATGCTTCATGGCGTCACCTTGATCGACAGCTCCCTTAGCTGGCGCGCGTCGACTTCGGAGGGCGCGCCGCTCATTGGGTCCACTGCCTTGCCCGTTTTCGGGAAAGCCAGCACGTCACGCAGCGAATCTGTTCCGCAGAGCATCATGCACAGCCGATCGACGCCGAAGGCGCATCCGCCGTGAGGCGGGGCGCCCGAGCCGAGAGCGTCCATCAAAAACCCAAAGCGGCTGATCGCTTCCTCGCGTGAAAGTCCGAGCAACTCGAACACCTTGAGTTGCAGTTCGCGGCTATGAATACGGATCGAGCCGCCGCCCATCTCCTCGCCGTTGAGGACCATGTCGTAGGCGAGCGCACGAGCGCCGAGCGGCGCCGAATCGAGACGCAACAAGTCGTCGGGATGAGGCGCGGTAAACGGATGGTTAACCGAAATCAACCGCTTGTCCTCTTCGCCGTACTCGAAGAGTGGAAAGTCGACGATCCACAGGAATTTGAGCTCACTCGAATCGCGAAGCCCGAACTTGCCGCCGAGTTGAAGGCGGATATCGCCGAGGATCGGCTGCACTTTGGCGGCATCGCCGGCGACCATCATCAAGGTGTCGGCGTGCTTGGCCGCGACAATCGCGGTCACCCTGCTCTTCTCCTCGTCGCTCAGGTACTTCGCGATCGGCCCCTGCCATCCGCCATCGCCGATCTTGACCCAGGCGAGCCCCGTCGAGTATCGCGTTTTCACGCCGTCGGTTAGTTCATCGAGCTCGCGGCGCGTGAGTTGATGCTCAGCCGGCAGGTTGATCGCATAGACGCTGCCCTGCTGCGCCAGGACGTCGGCGAATACTTTGAAACCAGTGCCGGCCAGCGCTGACGAAATGTTCTTTAGCTCCAGGCCGAAGCGCAGGTCGGGCTTATCGCTACCGAAGCGATCCAGCGCCTCGGCGTAAGTCATCCGGATGAATGGCGGCTTGATATCGACGCCACGCACGCGCTCGTACGCCGCCGCGATCATTCCCTCCGCGATGCTCTGAACGTCTTCCGGCCGCGGGCAGGTCATCTCCAAATCGATCTGGCTGAACTCCGGCTGACGATTTGCGCGCAGGTCCTCATCACGAAAGCATCGCGCGACCTGGTAGTAGCGGTCGAAGCCGCTGATCATCAGGATCTGTTTCAGAATCTGCGGCGATTGCGGCAGTGCGTAGAACTTGCCGGGGTTGACGCGACTCGGCACGAGGTAATCGCGCGCGCCCTCCGGAGTCGATTTGAACAGGATCGGCGTCTCGACATCGATAAAGCCCTGCGCGTCGAGATAGTCGCGGATCGCTTTTACTGCTTGATGACGCGCGCGCAGGTTGTGCTGCATCGCAGGCCGGCGCAGGTCGAGATAGCGGTACTTGAGGCGAGTTTCTTCGGCTACGCTCTCACCGTCGTCGATCGCAAACGGGGGTGGTGTAGCGACGTTGAGGATCTCGAAATCGTTGACGATAATTTCGACTTCACCGGTTGGCAGCTCCGGATTGACCGCGCCCTCGGCACGGCGAACCACCTTACCACGTGCCGCGACATAGTACTCCGTGCGCGCGTCGCCGGCGGCTTCATGAGCGGCCGCGTTGTGAGTTGGATTCAGGACCAGCTGCACGATTCCGTCGCGGTCGCGAAGATCGATGAAGATAACGCCGCCGTGATCGCGCCGCGTCTGGACCCATCCCCAGAGCGCGACGTCGCGGCCCTCGTCTGCGCCGCGCAGCGTGCCGCAATAGTCGGTGCGCTGCCACGGCGGCAGCGGAGAATAGATGTCGCTTTTGGCCATTGATTCTTCCGTGAAGCTTGAGGATACCCGCGGGCAGGGCCGTAAGAAACAGTCAGTTCCGGCCAGCCTCGGCGATCGCGGCCGCTACTTCGCCCACGGCCACTTCGCGCTGCGTGCTTTGAGCAAGATCGCGCAGCTGCACGACGCCGCGAGCCAGCTCATCTTCGCCGATAATTACCGCGAATCGAGCGCCGATCTTGTTCGCGCGGCTGAGCGAGGCCTTTAGTTTGCGGAGCGCCGATGTCATCTCGACCGCGAGGCCGGCGGCGCGTAACCGGTGGGCGATCAGCGCGGATTGCCGAATCGCCGCATCGCCCATCGCGATTACAACCGCGTCGATGACGGTTCCGTTCACTAGATTGGCGGCTTCCAGAGCGAGCGCGACGCGCTCGAGCCCGATCGCAAAGCCGATACCGGGCACCGCCGCGCCGCCCATTGCTTCGACCAGTCCGTCGTAGCGTCCGCCCGCGACAATCGTGCTCTGCGCGCCCAGTCCCTCCGCCATGATTTCAAACGCGGTGCGAGTGTAATAATCGAGCCCGCGCACTAGCCGCGGATTCACCTGGAATCTGACCCCTACCGAGTCGAGCGTGCCGCGCACCGTATCGAAGTGCGCGCGGCAATCGGGACATAGATAGTCGAGGCTGCTGGGCGCTGACTCGGCGAGCTTCGCGTCGATTTTGCAGTCGAGCAAGCGAAGCGGATTTCGATCGATGCGTTTATGGCAGTCCGCGCAGAGTTCGTTCCAGTGCTCGCGTCCCCACTTCACTAGTGCTTCCCGAAACGCGGGCCGGCAGGTCGGGTCTCCGATCGAGTTGATCTCCATCCGCGCCGGTAACCCAAGAGATTTGCAGTAATCGTCGATCATGATCAGCAGTTCGGCATCGCACGCCGCGTCGGCGCGCCCAAAAACTTCGACGCCGAACTGGTAGAACTGGCGATAGCGGCCCTTCTGCGGGCGCTCGCGCCGGAACATCGGGCCCGAGTAGAAAAAGCGCTGCTCGGGGTCGCTGCGATCGAGCCCGCCCTCGATATAGGCGCGGACCACGCCGGGCGTGCCCTCCGGGCGAAGCGCGACGACGGTCTCAGCCTCGTCGCGATCGCTGAAAGTGTACATTTGCTTCTCGACCACGTCGGATGTTTCGCCGGTCGAGCGTTGATACAGCTGGATCCGTTCGAGTGCCGGAACGCGGATTTCGCCGACGCCGTAGCGCGGCATCAGCGCCCGCGCCGCGGCTTCGGCCTTAAGCATCGCGAGCGAACCTGCTCCGAGCCAATCAACGAATCCTCTGAGTCGTGTTAGTTCCAAAATTGCTAGCTACTCCGCGCGCGCACCTATAAGGACCGCTCCGCGAATGAAGAACCGGCACCAGCTTCGCTTGCGCGAAGCTGTCCGAAGCTCTTCGACTTCGCTCGCGTTGCTCATTTCGCTCAGGATGGCAGGGATGCTGTGGTTCCTGCGTCGCCACGCATGGCCGCACGCAGTTCGCGATAGCCGACGAGCCGAATTCCCTCATCTTCGACCAGCCGCCGCGCTGCGTGCGAAGTGAAAAACGCGAGGTCTGCTTCGCGCTGCGCAGCATCATGAGCGCATCCGCGAAGCTCCGCACGCGCGTATGCCGGATGACAAAAAATCTCAGTGATGCCGGGCCGAAGCGCGCGGATTACCCGTGTCCAATGCGATTCGGTCTCGGCGGGCGAGCCCGGACCATTGGGGATGAAGTGATCGGGATGCAGGATTCCTTCGCGCTCGATCCCCTTAATCGTCTCACGAAACCCCATCCGTTCCAAAACGCTGCGGCCGGTGAGCCTAATCGGGAGCCGATACTCGCGCGCGAGGCGCAGGTAAATCGCGTGATAATCCTCGCGTAGATGGAGCGGGCCCATGTGCGAATCGAGATGGGTCACGTCGATTCCAGCGCGCCGCGCCTTCTCGATCTGAGCGCGCAATTCGGCTTCGACTTCTTCTAGGCGATCATGCGAGTAGACCTGCGGCACCGCGGGCCAGAGGTAGCCGCGTTCGTCGACCAGCGATGGCACCGCGCGCGCACCGAGCACGGGACCCCACTTGTAGCACGGCCATTCGCTCGTGAGCGTCAGATGCACGCCGAGATCGGACTCGGGGTGCTCGCGCGAGAAATCGGCAGCTTCCTCGAACCATGGACAGGTAACGAGGATCGTGGCCGAGGTGAAGATGCCGTGCGTCAGGCCCTCGATCGCGCCTTCGTTTTCGTCGTGGCACATGCCGAAGTCGTCGGCGTTGATAATTAATCCGCGCGTCTCGGGCGCCATCCCCAGGCGCTCGGCCATGCTGCTCTGTTTTTCCATCGTGCTCATCGACGGCTACGTCGCTGGTTAAAATTTATTGGTCCACCGCTGCAATAAAAAGGGCCGCCTTGCGGGCGGCCCTTTCTGCAAGTGCGTTGAGGAGCTGGTTCCAACTACACGGTCAGGATATGCACCGTGCAGGCCGAGCCGAGTCCGATCACGTGGGCCTGGCCGACCTTCGCGTTGGGGACCTGGCGATCCTTGGCGCGCTCATCCTGGGTGAGGTGCCACACGACTTCGCAGATGTTCGCGACGCCGGTTGCGCCGAGAGGGTGACCCTTCGAGAGCAATCCGCCGGAGACGTTGACAGGCGCGAAGCCGCCGAGATCCGGATGGCAGCCGCCCTTCTTGTCGATGAACGCGCCCGCCTCGCCATCGCCGCAGAGCCCGAGGTTCTCGTAGTGGACCAGCTCTGCCGTCGCGAAGCAGTCATGCAGCTCGGTGAGGGCGATATCCTTGGGGCCCACACCGGCCTTCTCGTACGCGAGCTTGGAAGCACGGCGTGTGAGCGTGCTGACGTCGGGGAAAGTGAGGTCACGCTCGGTGTAAGGATCGGAGGTCAGTACCGAGGCCGCGATCTTGGGGCGTTTGCGGCCGCCGGCGAGCTGCTTCAGCTTGTCCTCAGATACAAGAATTGCGGCCGCCGCGCCGTCACCCGTCGGGCAACACATGTAGAGCGTGTTGGGATAGGCAACCATGCGCGCGTTGAGCACGTCCTCGAGGGAGACTTCGTTGCGGTACTGCGAGAATGGATTCTTGGTCGCATGCTTATGCGACTTCACCGAGATCTTCGCGAAATGTTCTGGCTTGGTGCCGTACTTGCGCATGTGCTCGATACCGGCCTGGCCGAACACGGCAGGCATCAGCCCTGAGCCAAGTTTGCCCTCAACCGAGTAAGCCGGGTCACCGCCGCCGGCGCCGCCGAGCAATCCCTGCTTGCCCATCTGCTCGACGCCGACCGCCATCGCAGTTTCATACATGCCCGACGCAACCGCGAGGTAGGCTTCGCGAAACGCGGTCGAGCCAGTGGCACAGGCGTTGGAGACGTTGATTACCGGGATGCCGGTCTGGCCGATCTGCTGCAGGATGCGCTGCCCGACCATCGCGTTGGACTGGTAGAGGTTTCCGCAGGCGAACATCTCGACGTCCTTGATTGCGATTCCGGCGTCCTTGAGCGCAACCAGCGCCGCTTCGCCGCCGAGTTCCGGTACAGTCTTCTCGGGATAGCGCCCGAACTTGATCATTCCGGTACCGAGTACGTAGACGTTTCTCATCTGAGACCTCCTGGCGGCCTGGCGCGAACCAGGTCCGTCGTAGATTCCGGCGCGCTATCGCGCGTCTTTTAATTCTTGCTCGGCTTAAAGGAAAAAGCGATCACCTCGTGGCCTTCGCGATCCTTGGCCGCCACGTGCGTCACCATCTCGACCGGCAGGTCGAAAATCTTCTTCGGTTCTTTCTGCGCGGTTTCCGGATCGACGTCGACCAGATTGGCGCGAACGCTCACGCCATCAGGAAGATCGACGATCGCCGTGATGTAAGGCGTCTTAATCCCGGGAAAGGACTGATGGACGACGGAGAAGACGTACACCTTGCCCTTGTCAGAGAGCGAAACCTGGCTGAACTTCTCTTTGGTGGAACCGCACTTCGAGCACGCAACGCGCTTGAGGTCCATGAAGACCGAACCGCAGTTGCTGCACTTGACCGCGATAAGGTGCGGTTTGGGGTCGAGTTTCAGAAACGGAACAATCGGGCGAGGTCCGGTGTCTGTGGCTTGGGCTTGTTCAGCCATACGCTTCCTCCGCGCAGTGATGAATCAGAATGACTAAACGCCGCCAGAAGGCGGCCATGTCTTTCATCGCTTTCGTGGCCGGAGTTTCCCACAGGCGTTAAAACTGGTCAACCCTGAGTGGTGCCAGGATGAACTTTGCTAATGGGCGCGGACCCATGATTCGCGGGCCGGAACTCATTGTCCATGGCTCTGACCATCGGCTCCCCCAGGAGGCCGAGACCACGAGGCGCGTGGGTGAAGCCTCCGCGGTGACGGCGCCGTCGAAATCGGTGCGCACAACAGTCGCGCCGATCGATCTCAGCGATCGATCACGTCCTTGACCGGAAAGTGAAAGCGGTTCAAGTAGCGGTCGAGATAACGGCGAACTGCTGGCGTGGCCCGTCGCGGATATTGCCGCGGTCCCCAATTACCCGCGCGCGCAGCTCGGGCGCGCTCGTCACCGTCGAGGTTGCGATCGATAACCTGCCCGAGACGCGGCGAATCGAGTCGATCCGCGCGCTCGGGAACCTCGTGTCATGCCCGATGATCCCGGAGGCCGGCGTAGCGAAGCTCTTCTTAGGCGCTGTCATCATCACGTCGACGCCGCCCGCGCGCCATGAGCGCCTCCGCGCGTCGAACTCGCCGGGATCTCCGTAGTTGCGCGCAAAGCGCACACGCGCCGTCAGTTGGACTTCATCGCCAAGCGCGAGCGCGCCGCGATCGAATTCGGCGCCGCGTGCGACGCCCGACGATGCCAGCTCGGTGCCGACCATGGCTGCGCGCTCGAGGCGCACATAGATTCGTTCGCGGCCGGTGGCCGCGGTATAGACCACTAGGACTACGACGATCCAGAGCGGCGCGACGTAGCGGCGAGTGCCCGCAAAATCACCAGTGATTCTCGTGATCGCGGTCGCATAGATCGGTGCGACGAGATTCCCACGCCTGGGCGTACGCACCGCACCCGGCGTTCACGCGAGCCGGGCGAGAGACTTCGCTCCGCTCCGCCGCTTACACGCCGAGCAGGTTGTGGCGCTAGTGATGAATTTATCCTACTTTTGCCGATCAAAACCTTTTTAATGAATAACAATGCGACAGCATGTCGCCAGCTCCGAGTTCAACTTTTTGTCGATCAAATTTCAGGTTCGGAAGGCTGAGATTCGTTCGTCGGCGCTGGCTCGGTTGGTGCGTCACCGACGGGCGGGTCGGAAGCATCATCGGCGCGCTCCTCGCGATCGAGCAGCGCCGCCATATCGTCCAAATGGCGGCGGATTTCTGCCGCCAATTCGAGATTGACACCTTTAACAACGGCAATGTCCTCGACCCTTGCCTCGCGGATGCGCCGGAGGCTGCCGAAGTGCCGCAGCAGCGCGCGACGCCGCACCGGGCCGATTCCCTCAATATCGTCGAGGACAGAGCGAAGCCGCGCGCGCCGGCGCAACTCGCGGTTGTAGGTGATCGCAAACCGATGCGCCTCATCACGCAGACGCACCATCAGGAACAGCGCAGTCGAATTCTTCGGCAGCACGAGCGGGTCCTTCCGATTGGGCAGGAACACGCGCTCATCGGATTTCGTCACTTCCTTCGCGCGCCGATCGTTGAGCACGTGCTGCTTGGCGAGCGACACGCAATCGATCTGCTCGACGAGGTTGAACTCGCGCAGCACCTGCATCGCGACGTTCAGCTGGCCTTTGCCGCCGTCGATCACCCAGAGATCCGGATACGTGTTCTCGCGAACCGCGCGCTCGAGGCGCCGCTTCAGCACCTCGTACATGCTGGCGAAGTCGTCCTGGCCCTCGAAGCTGCGGATCCGATAGCGACGATAGAGATCTTTGCACGGCTCGCCTTCGTCGAACGTCACCTGCGACGCGACCACCATCGCACCCTGGAGATTCGAGATGTCGTAGCATTCGACGCGCTTGGGCGAGTTGCGCAGATGCAGCTTCGTGCGCAGGTCCTCGAGCATCTTCTCGCGCGTCTGCTCGTTGTCACGGCGTGCGGCAAAGCTTTGCCGAGCGTTGTCCTGCGCCATCTCGAGCAACCTTAACTTCTCGCCGCGCTGCGGCACGAAGACCTCGACCTTCTTGCCGCGCCGCTCCGTGAGCAGTTCGCCGCGCACGTCGGCATCCTCAAGCGCCACCGGCACGATCACTTCGTCAGGGATCGTCCGCGCGCCCGAGTAGTATTGTGTGAGCAAATCGGCAAGCACGTCTTCGTCGGCGAACTCGAGGTCCTGGAAACTCCATCCCTGCGTGCTGGTCAGCTTGCCGCCGCGCACGATGAGCACGATCGCCTCGATCGCGCCGCCCTCGCGATAGAGGCCGAAGATATCCTGGTCGATTCCCATGTGGTGGAGGACCGTCTGCCGCTCGACGGTCTTTTCGATCGCGCGTACCCGGTCACGCACCCGCGCCGCCTCCTCGAACTCGAGCCGCTCGGCGTGCCCCTTCATCTGCTCGCGCATCTCGCGCAGCAGCTCGAGATTCTTACCCTGCAGCAGCATCTCGGCCGCGTGCAGTTGTTTCTCGTACTCGGCGCGATCGACAGGCAGGCAGCACGGGCCGAGGCATCGCTTGATCTGATACTCGAGGCACGGACGCGATCGATTCCGGAATACCGCGTCGTTGCAGGTGCGGAGCGGAAACAGCTTGCGGATAACGTCGATCGTTTCGCGGAGGCCGTCGGCAGAGCCGAACGGACCGAAGTAGCGCCCGCCATCCTTCACGATCTTGCGCGTGACCGTGATTCGCGGCCACGCGTGATTCGTGATCTTCGCGCTCAGATACGATTTGTCGTCCTTCAACCTGATGTTGTAGCGCGGCTTGTACTGCTTGATCAGGTTGTTTTCCAGGATCAGCGCCTCCTTTTCGCTGCGCGTGACGATCGTGTCGAAGCCACGCACCTTACTCATCAGGAAGCGCACCTGAAAGCGCCCGTCGCCTCCGCGGAAGTACGCGCGCACGCGCGCTCTCAGCGACTTCGCCTTGCCGACATAGAGCACCTTGCCCGCGCGATCGCGGAGCAGGTACACGCCGGGCTCCGGCGGCGTCAGCTCGAGCTTGCGGTCGATGTCGATTTCGGCCTCTTGCGGCGATGCTTGCGCTGACTGAACAGCGGCCGCCGCGGGTGCTTCGGCATCAGCAGGCGCGGACGCGGCCGGCTGGTCGGGATAGTCGATTAGCGAGCCATACTTCGGGCCGATTCCTTCCATCGGCCGCCCGGCCCGCGCCTTGTCATCCTCGGTCGCCATCGCCGCAAGGATTATATCAGGATGCTTGCGGCGAGGGTTGGATCATTACCCGCGCCCGCCCGCATCCTGCTACTAAGGGAATCCGAGGTACCAAAGTGATGGGCAAACTTGATGGCAAAGTGGCAGTCATTACCGGCGCGGCGAGCGGTATGGGGCGCGCGAGCGCGATTCGATTCGCCAGGGAAGGCGCGGCAGTGATCGTGACCGATCTCAACGAGGAAGGCGGCTCGGGCACCGTCGCCGAGTGCAAGACACTCGGCGGCAAAGCCGTCTTTCAGCGCGTCGATGTTTCTTCGGAGGCCGATATCAAGGGCGCCGTAGATCGCGCGGTCAAGGAGTTCGGCCGCCTCGATATCATGTTCAATAACGCCGGCCTGGGCGGCGCTACGGGTCCGCTCGAGAAGGTGACCCGCGAGAACTGGGACCGCACGATGGCGATCCTGCTCGGCGCCGTGTTCCTCGGCATCAAGTATTCGGTGCCTGAGCTGCGCAAGGTTGGAGGCGGCTCGATCATATCGACTTCGTCGGTCGGCGGGCTCCGCGGCTCCGGATACCTTGCGGCGTACTGCGCGGCCAAGGCGGCGGTGATCAATCTCACGCAGTCGGCCGCGATCGAGTACGGCCACGATCATATCCGCGTCAACTGCATCTGCCCGGGCGGTGTCAACACTCCGCTCATCTATGCGGGATCGAAGGGCGGCTACGAGGAAGCGGAAAAGAATATGGCGCGGATGCAGCCGATACCGCGCGCGGGACGGCCCGAGGATATCGCCAACATGGCGCTCTTCCTCGCGAGCGATGAGGCGGAATGGATCACGGGAACCGCGATGGTCGTCGACGGCGGTATGAACACCGGCAACGCACGCTTTCGCCTGTCGAACCTGGCCAACGCCGGTTTCTCAGGCCCGTCATACACGCGCGGGTCATGATGCGGGCAGCCTTCTAACATCAAGAGCACCAAGAACAGAACAGCAAGGGCACTAAGCAACAGATTTTTTTACTTGGTGTTCCCTGTGCTCTGCCGCCGTGCTCATCGTGCTTAGTCTCTTTGCCTGTCTTCTTCCGCCCGACTAGACTTGCCGTCGCCTAACAGTCATTAGGTAGTACACAGGAGTATCTCCAAGATGGGAAAGCTGGATGGCAAAGTAGCGGTTATCACTGGCGCGGCGAGCGGAATCGGCCGCGCGAGTGCGATACGCTTCGCCGGCGAAGGCGCTGCTGTCGTGATCGCCGATCTCAACAGCGAGGGCGGCGAAGCCGCGGTGCGAGACTGCAAGGAACATGGCGGGCGTGCGGTGTTCCAGAAGACCGACGTCGCGAGCGAACCTGAGGTCAAAGGCCTCGTCGATCGCGCGGTCAAGGAGTTCGGCCGCCTCGACGTTATCTTCAATAACGCGGGCCTCGGCGGCGCGGTCGGCACGATCGAGGAAATCACAGGCGACAACTGGGATCGCACGCTCGCGATTCTGCTCAAGTCGGTCTTCCTCGGCATGAAGTACTCGGTGCCCGAGATGCGCAAGCTGGGAGGCGGCTCGATTATCTCGACTGCCTCGGTCGCGGGTCTCGCCGGCGGACGCGGACCACATGCGTACAGTGCGGCCAAGGCTGCGGTCGTCAATCTGACCCGCTCGGTCGCGCTCGAGGTCGGCAAGGATCGAATACGCGTCAACTGTATCTGCCCCGGCGGAATCAACACTCCCCTAATCTACAATCGGCTTCCCGGTGGAAGGCAGGTTGGCGAGCAATTCCTCGCCCAGCTTCAGGCGATTCCGCGCGCGGGCCACGCGGAAGACATCGCTGCGATGGCGCTGTTCCTCGCGAGCGACGATTCCGAATGGGTGACGGGACAAGCGATGGTCGTGGATGGCGGGCTCACCGCCGGCGGGCGCCTCTTCGGCCAGGATCAGCAGCAGCGACCGACGATTCCCGGCGGCTTCGCCGGTCCGTCATTCGAGAAGAACTAAAGAGAGGCCTAACCACCAACAACACCAGGATCAAAAACACAACAGCACCATGAGGGCCTCTTCTTTCTTGGTGTCCTTTGTGTTCTTGGTGGTTGGAATGCTGAACGTAAACTACGCGAGGTAAATGCGATGGGCAGACTTGACGGCAAAGCAGCAATCATAACCGGCGCGGCGAGCGGTATTGGACGCGCCACCGCGGTTCGATTCGCGGGCGAAGGCGCCGCAATCGTGATCGCCGACCTCAACGCTGAGGGCGGCGAGGCGTCCGTGCGCGATTGCAAGGAAAATGGCGGCCGCGCGGTGTTCCAGAAGACCAACGTCGCGCTGGAAGAGGAAATCAAGGCGATGGTCGCGCGGGCGGTCAAGGAATTCGGCCGCCTCGATATCATCTACAACAACGCCGGAATCGGCGGCGCCGTCGGTCCGCTCGAGCAAATCACGGTCGAAGATTGGGACCGCAGCCAGGCGGTGCTGCTGCGCGGCGTGTTCCTCGGCATCAAGCATTCGGTGCCCGAGATGCGCAAGGCCGGAGGCGGCTCGATTATCTCAACCGCATCGATTGCCGGAATTCGCGGCTTTAACGGCCTGCACGCCTACTGCGCGGCGAAGGCCGGCGTGGTTAATCTCACGCGCTCAGCGTCGCTCGAATTCGCCAAGGACAGGATCCGCGTGAACTGTATCTGCCCGGGCGGGATCAACACTCCCATCCTGCACCGCAACATGCCAGGCGTGAAGGAAGCGATGGAACAGTGGATGGCGCATGGGCAGCCGATCCAGCGCGCGGGTCATCCCGAGGATATCGCTAACATGGCGCTCTTCCTCGCAAGCGACGATTCCGAATGGGTGACGGGACAGGCCATGGTCGTGGATGGCGGGCTTACGGTCGGAAGCCAGTTCCTCGATCAGACGGCGGGCGGAGAACGGCCGCAAACCGGGATCGTGCCGCAGGGCTTCATGGGCCCTTCGTTCGAGAAGTGATTTCGGTTTAACGATACGACGCGGAGCGGCGCGCGGTGCGCTGCTCGGCACATTCAAGGTGCTTCGCATAACTCAACGAACACCACGAAATGCCACGGGTTTGATCCTGAGAGTTTGTAAAGAAATTGAGTTTCCGCTCCCAACTCATGAAGCGAGCCTCCCATTCTGTCACCCCGAGCGCAGGTTGCCGAAGTCGAGAGGTCTCGGATAGGCGGCGTTTGATGCGTCCGCCGCTAGCGGAAAGCGGGCGCGTGGCGCCCGTTCTTCAACCGGAATGCAAGCGCTCCGCGCGCTCACTGGCGCCGGCCCCTTCGGCGCCTCCACGATCCCCTCGTCGCCTAACGCTCATTCGGGAAGACAGAAAATTAGTGCTCACATAGTGAGGAAAGCATCATGACGCGAGGGAGCTGTCTTTGTGGTGGAGTCAGGTTCGAGGTCGGCGGGCCCTTCACCCTGTTCGGATTCGATCACTGCTCGCGCTGCCGCAAGGCGTCGGGCTCGGCCTTTGCCGCGGAAATCCTTTGCCCTAGCGCTGATTTCAGCTGGACGGAAGGCGAGTCGTTGATCCGTATCTACGAGGCACCCGTGCGTGAGAGGCCGCCTGGATATCGACGCGTGTTCTGCTCCGTGTGCGGCAGTCCGGTGCCGCTGGTCGATGGCGATAGCGTGAATATTCCGGCGGGCACCCTCGATGACGATCCCGGCATCCGCCCTAAGGGGCATATCTTTGTCGCCCACAAAGCGCCGTGGTTCGCGATTACCGACGGCCTACCGCAATTCGCCCGAAAGGCGAATTGACAGTGGAAAGCGAGCCAGAGTAGGCCTCGCCCGCGGCTTAGGCTACGGGGCGTAAGCTTGGTATCGGCAAAGGCCGCGATCCGATTCGCGACGCGAATCGGATCGCGCTTGTGGTGCTGTCGCAAGGTTAGGTATTTCGACCTATTCGCCCCAGAACTCGCGCAGCAGCACGCTCAGAAGCCGCGGATGCTCCTCGGGCCAGAAGAGTTTCGCGCGCGGCACAAGCGTCACCTTGCGCATCCCGCCGATATTCTTGCGGAGCCACTCCAGCGACTGCTCCTGGTCAAAGGCCGTGTCCGCATCGCCCCAGATCACCTGCGCCGGAAACTTCGACTCGCGAAGCCTCGGGCCCGCCGCAACCAGCTGCGCCATGTTGCGCTTCGCGTCGCCGAACTTCTGCAGCTGCGCGCTTCGCTGATCCGTTTCCGCCAACGGTCCGAAATATACCTTTATGACCTCCGGCGTGAGCGCGTTAGTCACGTTCTCGTAGGTCGGGCCGAGCTGCGCGTGCACAAGCTCCGGGCTGCCGACCATCATCTTGATACCCCTGACCGCAGCGCCGCTTGCGAGCGCGTCGAAAAACGGCGCGAGCATCGGAGTCAGCCATAAATCCGCTACCTCGCAGTTGGTGAGCGTGAGCGAGCGCACGCGATTCGGATAGGCAGCGGCGAAGACTTGGCTCATGCCGCCGCCGCTGTCGTTGGCGACGACATCGACCTCACGCACGCCCTTGGCGTCGAGGAAAGCGACGAGCATCTGGGCCTGCGACTCGAACGAGATATCCTGCTCGGCGGGAACCTCGCTGTAGCCGAGGCCCATCAGGTCGGGAGCGATACAGCGACGGGAGGGCGCGAGGTCCTCGATCAGGTCGCGCCACTGGAAGCTGTTGAGGGGGAAGCCGTGCAGGAAAAGCACGGCCGGGCCCGTGCCACGCTCGACATGCGCGATACGGCCGAAGGGGGTTTGGGTGAACTGGCGGGTGGAGTGGAACTGCTCAGCGTTCATTGCTAGCCTCCTTGCTAGGGGAACAACAGATACATACTGTCTGTATGTAACCAACGAATCGTATGGCAGTCAAGAGCCGCCAGGCGGAAAACTCCGCCACCACTCGCGCCGCGCTGATCAAAATCGCTCGCAAGCTCTTCGCCGAGCACGGCTACGCCGACACCGCGACCGAGGAAGTCGTGCGCCGCGCGCGGGTCACCCGCGGCGCGCTCTACCATCACTTCAAAGACAAGAAGGATCTCTTCAAAGCCGTTCTGCTCGAAGAGGAAAAGCGCCTTGCCGAGTTAACCGCGCTCGTGAGCGCGGGCGAGAGGGATCCCTTGAATATCATGGTCAAGGCTACGGAGGCGTTCCTCGATGAGTGCCTCGATCCCGCGGTGCGGCAGATCGTTCTCATCGACGCGCCCGCAGTTCTCGGCTGGGAGCAATACCGAAAAATCGACGACGAGCATTTCCTCGCCGGCGTGGTTGCGGTGTTCGAAGGCGCGATTCAACAGGGCCTCATCCCGCGCCAGCCGGTCGCACCGCTCGCCCGGATAATGATGGGCGCGGTGCACGAGGCGACAATGCTGCTCGCGCATGCGCCGGATCAGCTGAAGGCGCGCCGCGAGGTGAGCGAAGTGATCGCGCGCCTTCTCAATGGTATCCGCGCGGGCAAGCGCTGAGATTCGATCAAGCAACCCGGCGCCAGTTGGGATCGCGCCGTCGGCGCATGAATCGGCGTTTCACGGCGTCAGCCGTTGCCCAGCGATTTGTTGGCGTCATTCACGATCTTGGCTGGCCGGACGAGCTCGCCGTCGTATTCATGCAGCTCGCGTCCATCGGCACCGATCAGGAACTTCGCCTCGATGTGGGCGACGGACCGGTCCTTTTCGCGCGTCATCTTGAAGCCGCCAAGTGCGCGATCAATCTCAACCGGCGCACCGGCGAGGAAATGCCATCTCTTCCCGTCGGCGCCCTGCTTGCGCGCGTAAGCGAGAAGCTGCTGGGCCTTCGTGCTCCGGATCGACGCCGACCGAGACGATCGAGACTTTCGAGCTCAGTTCGGGCCTAAAAGCCAAGCGCAACGTCGGCGCGTTTCGCAGTCTCCATCAAGCAAGTGCCGGGCACGAGGTGTAAATGAAATCGACCACCATCGGCTTGCCCTCGAGCGAGGTGAGGGAAACATTGACGCCATCATTATCGCCCAGCTTGGTTTTAGTCAGGCAACCGGCTCCCGGTGCCATCGAAGATTGGTCAGATCGCATTTCCACTCTGGCATCTGCCGCTAGCCGGCGCGCCGCCGCGATTATCGCCGGGGCAATTCGAATTCCAAAAGTGCTCGCCTATGACTTGGCAACGGGTCCGCTCCCTCGCGAGAGCTGACCTCCTTCTTACTTCGATCAATCCGTACGCGTGAATGGAAGGATCGGCCAGCTGACGGGGGCGTCACTTCGGTGTGTCGGGAATCAGCTTGAGCTTGCCCTGGCGCGTCGGGCGATTCGCGTTGGCTGCCGCAGCGGCTGCAGCGCCGGTAGCGGCACCCGCGCCCCGCTTGCCCCGCGACTTCATCAGGATGCCGGCCTTGTCGGACAACTCGCGCCGCCGCTTGGCGTTCTGCACGCGCGCCGCTTCCGCATCGCGATGATGCGCAGCGCCGGGCGGCATCGCGGGCGCACTCTGGCCCGGAGGCTGATCCATGCCGAACACCTGCCGCTCGAGCCTCTTGATCTGATCGCGCAGCTCCGCGGCGCGTTCGTATTCGAGGGCGCCCGCCGCTTCCATCATCTGGCGGCGCAGCTCGGTGATTCGATCCGGAAGTTCGTGCGCCGCAATCAGCTCCTGCTTCGATGCCGGCGTATCGTCGACCTCCGGCACGACGGCCCACTCTGGCGAATACATCTCGACCAGCGAGGCATCGATCGCTTTGATGATCGATTGCGGCGTGATGTCGTGCTCCTGGTTGTAGGCGAGCTGCTTTGCGCGGCGCCGATTGGTCTCATCGATCGCGTGTTGCATCGAGCCCGTCACATTGTCGGCGTACATGATGACGCGGCCGTTGATATTGCGCGCCGCGCGTCCGATGGTCTGAATCAGCGAGCGCTCCGAACGAAGGTAGCCTTCCTTGTCGGCGTCGAGAATCGCGACCAGCGACACCTCGGGCAGGTCGAGGCCCTCCCGCAGCAAGTTGATTCCGACCAGCACGTCGAAATCGCCCTTGCGCAGGCTGCGGATAATCTCGACGCGTTCGATGGTCTCGATATCGGAGTGGAGGTAGCGCACGCGCAGCCCAAGATCATGATAATAGTCAGTCAGATCCTCGGCCATTTTCTTGGTGAGGCAGGTGACGAGGATGCGCTCGTTCGCAGCGATGCGCTTGCGAATTTCCTCGAGCAGATCGTCAACCTGCGTGCCGGCCTTGCGCACCTCGATTTCCGGATCGATAAGCCCCGTCGGCCGGATGAGCTGTTCCGCCACGAGGCCGCCGGATTTTTCCAGCTCGTAATCGCCCGGTGTCGCCGAGACGTACACCGCCTGATTCACGTGCGATTCCCACTCCTCGAAATTGAGGGGGCGGTTATCGAGCGCGGAGGGGAGCCGAAAGCCAAAATCCACCAGTACCTGTTTGCGTGAGCGATCGCCGCGGTACATCCCGCCGATCTGGGGCACAGTCACGTGGCTCTCATCGATAAAGAACAGCGATTCCTTCGGGAAGTAATCGAGGAGAGTCGGCGGCGGATCACCGGGCGAGCGGCCGGTCAGGTGGCGCGAGTAATTTTCGATTCCGGGGCAGAAACCCATCTCGGCCAGCAGCTCGAGATCGTACATGGTGCGTTGCTCGAGCCGCTGCGCTTCGAGCAGTTTGTTTTCGTCGCGGAGAACTTCGAGCCGATGTTTCAGCTCCTCGCGGATGCCGATGACGGCGGCTTCCATGCGATCGCCGGTCGTGACGTAGTGCGATGCCGGATAAATTGCGACGCTCTGCAGCTTGCGGATCACCTTGCCGCGGAGTGAATCGATCTCGTAGAGCGCTTCCACGGTGTCGCCGAAGAATTCGATTCGAACCGCCCTGCTCTCTTCGTAGGCCGGGAAGACCTCGACGATATCGCCGCGTACGCGAAACGTGCCGCGATGAAAATCGTAATCGTTGCGTTGGTACTGGATATCAACCAGCTTGCGCAGCACGCGGTCGCGTTCGACCGTCTGCCCTTCGTCGAGAAACACCAGCATCTCGAAGTACGCCTCAGGTTCGCCGAGGCCGTAGATGCACGAAACCGAGGCCACGATCAGCACGTCGTTACGCTCGAGCAGCGCTTTGGTCGCTGAATGGCGAAGCTTGTCGATTTCGTCGTTGATGCTCGCGTCCTTCTCGATGTAAGTGTCGGTCGAAGGGACGTAGGCCTCTGGCTGGTAATAGTCGTAATACGAGACGAAGTAGCGGACGGCATTTTCGGGGAAGAGGCTCTTGAATTCGTTGTAAAGCTGCGCGGCGAGCGTTTTGTTCGGCGCCATCACCAACGATGGTCGGTTCACCTGCTCGATCACGTTGGCCATCGTGAATGTCTTGCCCGAGCCCGTGACGCCGAGCAGCACCTGGTGCGAAACGCCCTCGCGAACATGACGCACCATCGCCTCGATCGCCGCAGGTTGGTCGCCTTCCGGCCGGTAGCTCGAGACGAGCTTGAACTTTCCCTCTTTACCGCGCGCAAGGGACAACATCGATGGCGCTAAGCTTAGCAGGGTTGAGAGACTGTTCCGAATCATCCCCGGCTACTACGTTTTGCATCAGCAGACCTGTAAAATCACGGGCCGTGGAAATCAGATCTCCCGCAGCTTCGTATTAGATCTGCAATGAGTGGGCGGCATTGGGCCGGTTCTCAAACGCGAATCGCCTGTTGAACAGGCATCGCACGGAGGCAACAAGAATGAAAATTAAATGGACGTCGTACCTGCTGAGCGCCGCGGCCGGCGTCGCGCTCACTTTCGCGCTTGCATCGGGCGCTCATGCGCAATGGCAGGACGCCGACTTCAACAAGTTTCTGAGCAATCACCCAGGCGTCGCTTCGCAGTTGCGGGCGAACCCGAGCCTTATAAACGATCCGGCGTTTCGCCGCGCGCATCCCGACCTGCAGCAATATCTGCAGAATCATCAGCGCGTATCACAGACGGTGCGCGGCCAAGCCTCGATGATGAACGGCCAGTGGGGCGCCTACGACCAGCATAATCAATGGCACAACGAGCAGTGGTGGCGTCAGAACAATCCCGCCTGGGTGCAGCAGAATCATCCTGAATGGATGGGTGGACATGCCGCATATCCTCCTCCGGCGGCTGGATATCCCGCCTATGCCGGCAATCCAGCACACAACCCTGCAAACGGTGCATGGGACGAGAATCATAAGTGGCGCAGCACCGAATGGTGGGTGAAACATCATCCCGACTGGGTAAAGAAAAATCATCCCGACTGGTACGCGAATCATCATTAGACCGAAACGCAGCAACAGGGCGGCGCGTTGTCGATTCAGATCGAGGCGCGAGCGCCGCGCGCTTCGAGCAGATTGTGCAACATAGAGACACCGGGTGCGGTTGAATTGAGCAGTCGCGCCCGGTATGAACATACGGGCGGCTAAAGGCAAGTCGCCGGGCGGGGGAGCGCCTCAGATACAGCCCGGTCATGAACGCGTAACGCGACGTTAAGGCTGGGTTGCATTTTACGTCCGAACGCAACTATATTCCCCCGTCAATTAGGCTCTTAATCGCGTGTAGCGGCGCGTGAGGAGTTTCGAGCACCGCGCAAACTCGCACTTGGGTGAGGAGGAGTTCATGAGACTGAAGTCAGGGCTGGTGAAATGTGTCGTCGCGTTGGCTGGGGGAGCCTTTCTCGCGGGCGCATTAGGGGGATGCTCGTGGATCGAGCAACCGCGCAAATGGGGAACTTGCGCGCTCGTCGGCGGCCTGCTTGGCGCTGGCGCAGGTGCAGCCTCCGGCATCGTTATCTATGACAATTCTCGTCGCGGCCCAACCAACAATGACGGTCGCGCGTACTCCGGCCTTGGCGGCGCCGCGATTGGTGCGGCCGTTGGCACCTTGGCGGGCCATTTTCTTTGCGACGAGATAATTCAGCCTCCGCCGCCACCTCCACCTCCACCGCCGCCTCCGCCGCCTCCGCCGCCTCCGCCGCCCGTGGTGAAGCAGAAGCTGGTGCTACGCGGAGTGCACTTCGACTTCAACAAGTACAATATCCGCCCGGGCGACGCGGCGATTTTGGATGAGGCCGCTTCAACTCTGAAGGCCAATCCGAACGTCACCGTCGACGTCAACGGATACTGCGACGCAATCGGCAGCGTGGAGTACAACCTCAAACTGTCCGACCGCCGTGCCAACGCCGTCGTGCAGTACTTGGTGCAACAGGGTATTCCAGAGAGCCGACTGATTCCGCACGGCTATGGCAAGACGGACTTCGTCGCGCCGAATGAGACGCCGGAAGGACGTGCGCAAAACCGCCGCGTCGAGCTGGTGCCGGTCGAATAAGGCCGCCTAAACTGACTGCCTGAAAGCGGCCGCAGCCTCTTCGCCAGGCTGCGGCCGCTGTGCTATAGACAGCCTACATTCGGCGGTTGTTGATAAGTACCAGCAAGATTCGCATCGGAACGCCTGATTGCGGTCGAAACAGGAAGGAACTGACAGTTTTCGCCTCAGAGAGATTTGGGCTCTGAGAAAAGGTCTCGGCCGATTCTTCAACACCGGCGAGCCTAGATGATTTCTGCAGGGGTGTTTGCCATGAAGATCACGCGCTCAACCAGGATCGCTCTCTCAATCGCCGCTGCGGGATTCGCGCTGTCAGCACTCGCCACGACGGGTTATTGCCAGGACGGCGAATCCAGCCCTTCCGCGAGCGTTCCAACCGTTCAGCAGGCGTCGCTAGGACCAGACGCTGCGACGCAGTCATCGACCAACGCCAAGCATGCGACGCTTAGAGAGAAAATCAAAACGATCGTCGGCAAGATTCCCGGACGGCTTGAGATGGACCGCCAGTTTAAGATCGCGTCAGCGCTGTTTCCGTCGTTTTGCCAGCACTGGCAGCAGAACCTCCGCGACCGCGAGTCGAACAATCGCAATCACCTGAGCTTCGTCCAGAAGGACGGCTACGAAACTGCGACCTATACCGGCTACGGCAAGATTGAGGAATGCGAGTCGCATCAATCGAAGACCGGCTTCTCGATTGGCAGGATCACTTACGAGGAGTTCGAGTACTACATCGTCGGCAAGACGGAGGACGATGCCGCGCATGCTGCGCCCAAGGAAATCAGCGATACGCACACGACGGAACTATTCCGCTGGGACGACAACAAGTGGTTCTACTAGTACCGTTGGCCTGACGGGGGCGATCGAGCGCAAACAAAAGGCGCCGCCGGAACTTGCAGCGGCGCCTTGGTTTCTTCGACGCGGCGTTTAGTTCAGTTCCTTGCTGCCGTAGCCGAGGATTCGTCGCGCAACGATCAACATGTTGATCTGTTGGGTGCCCTCGAAGATGTCGTTGATTTTGGCATCACGCATCCACTTTTCGACCAGGTAGTTGCGCGAGTAACCGAGCGGACCGAGCAGCTCGACTGCCTTCTGCGTGATCAACGTGACGACGAGACCGGCCTTGGCCTTAGCCATCGAGGCCTCGAGGTTGTTGCGCTTGCCGACGTCGAGCATCCACGCCGCGCGCCAGGTGAGCAGTCTCGCGGCCTTGAGCTGCACTTCCATCTCCATGAAGTCGCGCTCGAGCGCTGTGAGCCGGCGCGGCGAGATCCCATAACGAATCGGCACGTTCCGTTCCTTTAAGAAGTCGCGGACGAAGTCGAGCGCGGCGCGCCCAACTCCGATCGCCATCGCGGCAACGATCGGACGCGTCGCATCAAAGGTCGCCATCACGTCCTTGAAGCCACCTTCGCGCTTCACCTCGGCACTGCCGAGAATGTGATCAAGCGGGATGCGGCAATTGTCGAAGTTGATCGCGGCAGTATCGGAGGCGCGGATGCCGAGCTTGTTCTCGACCCGGATCACCGTCATGCCTGGAGCGCTGTGCTCGACGACGAAAGGCTTGATTCCAGCGCGGCCAGCACCTGGATCGACAGTCGCCCACACGACGACGAAGCCTTCCGATTTCTCGGCGGCCATTTCGCCCGCGGTGCAGAAAATCTTGTTGCCGTTGATGACCCAATGATCGCCATCGCGAACTGCCGTCGTCTTTACCGCGGCGGAATCAGAACCAAAGTGCGGCTCGGTGATCGCCATGGCGCCCCACTTCGGTTTGCCCTCGGAGAAGCGCTTCAGGAAGCGCGCCTTCTGCTCGGGCGTGCCCGCAGCCATAACGGCCGCGCCGCCAAGTCCGGAGTTGGGCGTCGAAAGGAAAAGTCCCGCGTCACCCCAGCATAGTTCCTCTGTGCTGAGCACAGTGTAAAAGTTCCGCAGACGCGGAGTCGCATCTGACTTGGTCTCTGCGCCCGGTTTGCTCGGCGCCGGACCGGCGTCGGCAAGCGACTGCGCCTGCCACATCGTCTCGTAAAACTGCCAGGGCTTCTCGTGCTCTTTCTCGTCGTACTCGCGCGAGATCGGCCGCATCATGTTCTCGGCGACCATGTGATACATGTCGATGCGCCTTACGATCTGCGGTTCGAGTTCAAAATCGATCATCGTGGTTAATCTCCGTCGTGGTTTCCGACTGTGTGCTAAACCGTGGCAATTCCGTCAATCGCCGCAAGTCCGCGCGCGTTGCGCAGCCACATCTCCACCGGATGGTCGCGCACATAGCCGTGACCACCGAGCACCTGCACGGCATTGTCCGCGACCTTGAGCGCGCTGGCCGCGACATAGTTCTTCGCCAGGTAGCTTTCCTTGAGCGCGTCGTCACCCTTGTCGACTCGCGAGGCGGCTTCCCACACGAGCAGGCGCGCGGCGTCGATCTCGATCGCCATGTCCGCGAGGATGAAGGCGATCGCCTGCTTCTGAGCGATGAACATGCCGAACGCCTTGCGCTCTTTCGCATAGTCGCGAGCGTAATCGAACGCCGCGCGCATCAGGCCGACCCCGAACGCGGCAATCGCGATACGTGCTTCTGACATTAGGCGCGAGAAGTTGATTCCCTTGTCACCGCCCAATCGCGTATCCGCTCCAACGCGGCAATTCTCGAGCGTGAGACTGTAGGTGGCGAGGCCCTTCAGTCCCATATTCTTCTCGCGCTCGGCGATCTTGAGACCAGCCGCATTACGCGCAACGAGGAATCCATCGACACCGGCGAATCCTTTCTGAGCGTCTGTCGCGGCGTAGACGAGAATCGTTTCAGAGTCTGCGGCGAGCGGCACGCAGCATTTCACTCCGTTCAGGATCCACGCGGCGCCATCGCGCTTCGCCGTAGTTTGCATCGCGGTCAGATCGGAATCGAAATGAGGCTCGATTACTGCGGCTGAAGCGGCGGCGAAGTTCGCACCGGTGAAGCGCTTCAACATCCGCTCCTTCTGCGCATCGGTCCCCATCTCGACGACGGGAAATGCGAGCAGGCGCGGCGCCAGCACATGCATGCCGATTCCGATGTCGCCGTAGCCGAGCTCCTCAGCAACGATCGCGCCGGTTATGGCCGAGCGAATGTCTCCGCCACCGCCAAACTGCTCGGGAATCGATCCACTGACCAGGCCGAGCTGCCATGCCTGCGTCACCACATCGGCGGCGATAGCGCCGGTCTCGTCCGCCGGGCGCGCGGCCGGGCGAATCTGCTCGGTCGCGAAAGCGCCCACGCTGTCGCGGATCATTTTTTGTTCATCGCTAAGTTCGAAGTCGATCATTCGGCGAGGGCCCCTGATAAAGTTAAAGTATCCGTTTAGTTATTGACATCGAGCGGCGCGCCGGAGCGAGCAGATGTGTACGCGGCTTCGACCAGGCGCTGCACCCGCACGCCCGCGTCGAATTGCGGATAGACCTGGGAATCACCGCGCAACGCGGCGAGAAAGTTGGCGTCCTCGAGTGCGTACGCAACGCCAAGTGTATCGAGAAACGGCGCGAGATGAGGCCGTTCGTCAAGCACGATCTCTCGGAAGCGGCCTGTCACGTCCGCCGTTGACATGGTCTCCTGCGACGCGTTCGCACCGCGCTGGATCATGATTGTGCCGTCCATATCAAAGTCCGACGCGAGGAAAAGATTCTCCGCGAAGATTTCGCAGCGGCGGTTGCTCGGCCGCCCAATCATCTGGTGCCAAATCGACACGAGGTGCGCGCTCGTGCCGCTCTCGAATTCGAGGTCGGTGGTAGCAAAATCTTCGACGCCAAGCGCGCCTGCCAGGTTACGCGTGCGGCAGTAGAGTCGGCGGACGGGACCGAACATCCAGGTGAACAGGTCGACATCGTGAACGCTATGCTCGACGAGCGTGCCGCCGGCGGTGAGTTTCGGATCGTTGCGCCATCCGCTCGCATGCACACCACGAATCGGAAAATCCTGGTCGTCGCGCATCGTGGCGGCGATAACCTTGCCCGCCCCGGGGTCGCTGATGAGCGATTTCATCACGGTATAAACGGGAGAGAATCTGAGCACCAAGCCGACCTGGCTGATAACGCTGGCGGCCCTGATGGTCGCGCTCATCTCGGCCGCTTCCGCAGCGGACATCGCAAGCGGCTTCTCGCAGAAAATATGCTTGCCTGCGCGCGCCGCGGCGATACAGACCTCGCGATGCATCGCGGTGGGAGTGCAGATCCACACGGCGTCAATCGCGGCGTCGTCGAGGATTTGGCGCGCCGAGGAAACCGCTTTCGCGCCCGGCCACCGCTCCGCAAGTTTGGCCGCCGCCGCGCCGTCGAGGTCCGCGACTGCGGCCACGCGCACGCTCTGCTCGGTGCGATCGGCGATCTGCTTGAGCATCAGCGAATGCGTCTGTCCAATTAATCCGGCGCCGATGATAGCGACGTGAAGCTGTCCGCTGATCGCCATCAAGATCTGTTGTTGTCTTTCATGCGGCGGAGCCGTTCCGCTTCGCGTTTGCGATTATACTTGCGCTCGTCTTTTTCGACGCGCGAGGGCGGCGCGACGGGCTTGCGAATCTTGCCGATCAGTTCGCCCTTCCTGGTCTTCGTCTTCATTGGCCATCTGATTCAGGCGGTCAAGCCGATGAAGCTCAGCTGTAGCCCGGTTACTTTGCCGCCCGCCGCGCGGCGCGAGAAGAACTGGTTGGATTCGCACTTGCTGCAGGGACCGACGCTCAGGATATGCTCCGCGTTCACGCCCGCCGCTTCGAATTGATCGTAGATGATCCCGCGGAGGTCGATGTAGGCCTTGCCCGGCAGGCCGGCGCGCCGATGCCGCACTGCGCCGGGGATTTCCCTTGTGAATCTGTCTGCCAGGGGCGCATCGACTTCGAAGCAACAGAGCCCGATCGACGGGCCCATCGCGACTTGCAGCTCGGCGAGCGAGGCGCCCGCCTCGGTCATCGCGCGAATTCCCGCGCCGACGATTCCGCCAATCAGCCCGCGCCATCCGGCATGCAGCGCCCCGACTGCGCGATGCGCCTTGTCCAGCATAAGAATCGGAACGCAATCAGCGGTAAAAATTCCGAGGAAGATGCGCTCGCCGGCGGCCACCATCCCGTCGCCCTCCGGCCTTTCGCCGCGATCGTTGCCATCGACTCTCTGCACCGCGATCCCGTGAACCTGGTTGACGAACGCTACCTCGCCAAGCGCGGGCAATTGAGCCCGCAGCAATTCCCAGTTGCGATCGACCGCGTCCTTTTCGTCACCTACAAAGTACGAGAGATTCAGCGCCTCATAACGTCCACCTCCGACACCGCCGATTCGTCCAACGAAGCCATGACAAATTGAAGGATCGTCCCATGCGCGCAGGATTGGGATCACGCTCGTGCCTGTTGATGGATCTGTACGGATTGCCACTGCGGGTTGTTCGCTCTCGGAAGGATAACCTATAATTTTGATCTTTGGAATTTGGGTTTTGGTGCTCCTATGAATGGCTATCAGTATCTCGTCAAGAGAAACCGCCTGCTGCAGGAACTCGAGCATGACCTGGTCGCGATAGCTCACCTTCCCCCAGCTGAGCGCGAGAAGGAGCGACGGCGCCTCGAGGGCAGCTTCGATATCCGGCTGCGCGAGCTCTACGCCCAGGTCGCGGACGAGTACCCGGGCGAGCGCAAGAAATCCTCCGGAGAACCGCGCTAACGGTTCGGCGCTTGGACCGCTCGATCAGCATTCGCGGAGCGCGCACCCACAACCTCGCCGACATTTCGTTAGAGATTCCGCGGGGCGAGCTCACAGTAGTTACCGGAGTCTCAGGCTCCGGAAAATCGAGTCTCGTTTTCGACACGCTCTATGCCGAGGGGCAGCGGCGCTACGTGCAGAGCCTCTCGACCTACGCGCGCCTTTTCCTCGAGCGGATGGATCGGCCCGACGTCGATTCCATTTCGCAGATTCCGCCCGCGCTCGCCTTGCGGCAGAAGAACACCATCAAGAACGCCCGCTCGACGGTCGGCACCGTCACCGAGATCAGCGACTACCTCAGGCTCCTTTACGCGACGATTGGGCGCACGATCTGCCCGCGATGCAAGATCGAAGTGCGGCGCGACACGGTCGACGACGCGGCGGCGCAGATCCTCGCGCTGCCTGGACTCTACGTCGTGCTCGCACCATTCGCCATCGGCTCGCGCACCATGGCCGACGCCGCGAATTATCTGATCGAGAACGGCTACCATCGGCTGTGGAGCGACGGCGTTATCAGCGAAACAACCGCAATCGCCGAGACCGCCGCTCCCTCCGCTACTGACTCGCTGACGGTCGTCATAGATCGCATCGCGGTGAACGGTCCCGATGAACACGAGCGCGTGCGGGAGGCGCTCGACAAGGCCTTCTACCTAAGCGGAGGCCGTGCCCGCGCAGCCCGCGTCGAGCGCGACAACGGCAGCATGCATACGATCGCAACGCTCGAGTTCGACCGGCGCTTCAACTGCTCGCGATGCGGCACGGCATTTCCCGAACCGACTAGCGCACTGTTTTCATCGAATAGTCCGATCGGCGCATGCCCCGAATGCGAAGGCTTCGGCCGCACCGTCGAGCTCGACCTCGACAAGGTCATCCCCAAGCCCAACCTCTCGCTGCGCCAGGGATTGATCGCGCCGTGGCAGACACCGGCCTATCGCGAGATGAACGACTGGATGCTAAAACTCGCGCGCCGCCGACGAATTCGCACCAGCGCGCCGTATCGTGAGATGACGGACGAGGAGCGCACCTGGCTGCTCGCCGGCGACGAAGGCCCGCGCGACGCGTGGGATCCCGACAGGTGGCCGGGAGTGCGCGGCTTCTTCAAATGGCTCGAGGGGCGCCGCTACAAGACTCACGTCCGAATCCTGCTCGCCAAGTATCGCCGCTTTGTCACCTGCCCCGTGTGCGCCGGCACCAAGCTCAAGCCCGACGCACTTTGCGTCGTGATTGATTCCAAGTCGATCGCTGATATCGGTGCGCTCGCGGTGCGCGACCTCGCGTCGTGGCTCGACACGATCGCTGAGTTGGCAGACGCGCGAGCCCGCGCCGCGACGATTCTCCGCGAGCTCAGGAGCCGCGTCGGCTATCTAACCGAAGTGGGTCTTGGATATCTCGCGCTGGAGCGTCAGGCACGTACACTCTCGGGCGGCGAGGCGCAGCGGATTCATCTTGCGAGCGCGCTCGGCAGCGTGCTGGTCGGCACCTTGTACGCGCTCGACGAGCCCACGGTCGGGCTGCATGCGTCGGACTCGCGCCGACTGCTCGCGGTGCTGCGTCATCTTCGCGACTTCGGCAACACTGTAGTCGTCGTCGAGCACGATCCCGCCATGATCGACGGCGCCGACCATGTGGTCGAACTGGGTCCCGCCGGCGGCAGCCAGGGCGGGCGTCTCGTATATAGCGGCGAGCCGGGCCGCGGCCGAATCGAGAGCATGGGCGGAGCGGCCGGGCGCGTGCTGCTGATGCGCGCGCTGGCGCGTGAGCGGCGCTTCAGCCGTCGCGATCCAGCGATCCGCGTCTTCGGCGCGACCGAGCACAACCTGAGGAAGGTCGACGCAGCGTTCCCCCTCGGCCGCATGACCTGTGTCACCGGAGTTTCAGGCTCAGGAAAATCCACTCTCGTCGAAGATGTCCTCTACAACACCTTCAGCCGCCGCCACGGCAACACCTCGGTCGACGCGGGCGCCTGCAACAGAATCGAGGGCTTCGAGCAGATCGGCGAGATGGTGCACATGGGCCAGGAATTACCGGCGCGCTCGATGCGCTCGAATCCTGCCACCTACCTCAAGATCTACGACGACATCCGCAAGCTTTTCGCCGCCACGTCGGAAGCGAAGCGCCTCGGCGTGCAGGCGCGTCACTTTTCGTTCAACGTCGCGGGCGGGCGATGCGAGCGATGCAGCGGCACCGGCACCGTCACAATCGAGATGCACTTCATGGCCGACCTCGAGGTCAAGTGCGACGCATGCGACGGCGGCCGCTTCCAGAGCCATATTCTCGCGATCCGTTATCACGGCAGGAATATCGATGAGGTGCTCGAGTTCACGATCGAAGAAGCGCGCGCGTTCTTCGCGCAGTCCCGCCCGATCCTCGCGCGGCTCGACGCGCTGATCGCCGTAGGACTCGGCTACCTGCGCCTCGGTCAGACCACCTCGACGCTCTCTGGCGGCGAGGCGCAGCGGCTCAAGCTCGCGCGCTTCTTGCTCTCTGATCTTGAACCGACGCCGCTCAATGAAAAGGGTACGCGCCTGCCACGGATGTTTTTGCTCGACGAGCCCACGACGGGTCTCAGCTCTTCCGATGTCCGCCGCCTGCTGAAGGTTCTTTCGAAACTGGTCGCCGAGGGCAACTCGCTCGTGGTGATCGAGCACAACCTGGAGTTTATCGCTCATGCCGATTACCTGATCGATCTCGGACCAGGTGGCGGCGATGCGGGCGGCACAGTCGTAGCCGCCGGAAGCCCGGTGCAGGTCGCGGCCAACGAAAAATCCATAACGGGTATGGAGCTACGCCGGATGTTCGGACTGCCGCGGCATGGCCGCGCCATGCGGTCGGCTCTGAGAGCGGCCACCAGCGCGTAGGCAGTTGCGAGAGCAGCGAATGAATGAGCGCGGCGCTACTTCCCCCGGATTCCTCGACCTGGTGATCGTCGCGATTCTGATGGCGGTTCTGCTCTATGCCGCATGGCGCCAGTTTCCCGCCTATGAGTCGCCTGTCCCCGCCTCGCCCGCGGGCCACAAGTCCTCGTGACGTGACCGTCGAGCATCGAGAACGCCTCGATCGTTATCTCGTGACGAGCGGGCTCGCCTCGTCGCGCCGCGAAGCGGTCGAACTGATCGGGCGCGGTGTGGTCCTGGTCAATGGTCATCGCCCACGAAAGTCAGACCTGGTCGCCGCGACAGATCAAGTCACGGTCGACAGGCCGAGCGCTGAGAGTGATGCGATCGTTCCCCGAGAACAGCCCGCCGTTGAAGTTCTCTATGAAGACAGGGCCCTCGTCATCGTAAACAAGCCGGGTGCGATGTCCTGTCATCCACTGGAGCCGGGCGAGACCGGCACGGTGATGAACGCCGTCATCGCACGCTACCCGGAGACCGCCTCGGCAGGCGCAAAGCCGCTCGAAGGTGGGCTGGTGCATCGTCTGGATAACGGTACTTCCGGAGCCCTGATTATCGGGCGGACACCCGATGCTTACCGCACGATGCGCGCGGCAATCAGCGCGGGAAAGGTCTCACGCACGTACCAGGCGCTGGTATCCGGAGATTTGAAGCGGGCCCTCACGCTCGACGCGCCGATTGCGCATCACGGGAAGAATCCGCGCAAGATGAAACTTGGCAGGCCGGGCAGCGCGATTCCAAAGCGAGCCGGCCGCGCGGCGCTGTCGCTCGTGGAGCCGGTTCGACGAATTGGCGACTTCACCCTGGTGACGATCAAACCGCGCACCGGCGCCAGGCATCAGATTCGCGTGCATCTCGCCAGCGTAAGCCATCCGATAGTCGGCGACACGCTCTACCACGGTCCGCCGGCAGCCGCACTCGGCGGCGGGCGGTTCTGGCTACATCTGACCGAATTGTCATTCCAGTCACCGACTGGAGCACTGGTCGAAGTCAGCGCGCCGCTTCCAGCCGACTTGAAGTCGCTAATTCGCTAGCGAATAGTCAGTTGCAGGCGCATCGCGAGCACTCGATCGTGATCTGGTAGTGCGTGAAACCGATCGGATTCGTGGTGATCGCGGAGCCGAGCGTGCCATTACCGATAGATGCGTACGAATTCAGTGCACTACCAGTCGACAGCGATGGTTCGGTCGGAAGAAACGAATTGGTGCGCTGCGCGATATACGGCGATGGCGCGTTGGCGTTGAACTTATAATTGGTGCACGTGACCGATGCGCTGTTGTCGGCGAGCAGGTAGTTTGCTGCAGTAATCGGCCCGGCCCATTCGGTGGGATAGCCGGGCCCGTTGCAGGTGCATCTGAATACACGTGGCGTGGGCAACGGCGTGGCCGCGACGCTGCTGAGCGTACCAGGTCCCGGCAGCAGTGATGGCAAGGCACCGATCGTCGGGAAGGCGGCGGGCTGACCAGGAGCAGCCGGCGCGACTATTGTGACGGGAGTAACCGCAACTTGTGCGAGGGCGCGCTCGGAATCTCTTGACTCCCCCATCACGAGAAGAAAGAAGGAAACCGAGATGAGTAGCAACCCAGCGAGGCGCAACGCGCGCATATTTCACCCGTCTACCTTTGATGGTCCGCGGACGCCGCCATCGGCAAGACTTCGTACACGACCTTGGTTATAATCGCGGCCCGTCGGGCGCGGTGCAAGCGTCCGCGCCGCACTCAGCGCCTTGTGTGAGTTATGCGACATCAGATCGCGGAGCGATTTCGATCGCACACGGAGTAGACATTCCCGCCTCGTTGATAAAGAAGGAGGATCCCAAGTGAATTCGTGGAGGAAGACTCTGGCCGCAACGCTCGCGATCGCGATAACCGTTATGTTCGCGCAGCGTGCACCGGCGCAGGATACCAATCTCAAGGTGACAGGCTCTCTGCCCGCTAATCCGTTGCCTCCCCCCGCCACCAGCGGTCCGATTCAGTTGCAGCACACGCTGCCGATGTCGCCGCAGGAGGCGCCGGACGCATCGGTGCCGAACAGCGATGCCAACCAGTTCGAGCATGGCGACGCGCCGGTTATCAGCATCCCTCAGATCGTCGGAAATCAATGGAATCTGAGCAAGCAGGTGCCGCCCGAGAATATGATCAGCGAGCGCTACATCCGATCGCTGGACAGCGAGGCGCATGGGATAACGCTGAAGGAAGCGATCTATATTGCGCTGAGGAACAATCCTGCCCTGCAGTCGGCGCAGCTCGATCCGATCGCGTCCCTGGAGACGGTGCGCCAGGCCAACGGCACTTTCGATCCGAACCTGACTGCACAGGGCGACATCATAAAGAGCACGGCGCCGACGACGTCGATTCTTAGCAGCAAGGGTGATACTTTCACCCAGAAATTCTATGACTGGAACTTCGGCATCAATAAGGTCTCGGCTATCACCAACGGCACGTGGGGCCTGACGTTCGACAACGATCGCAGCCTGAGCAATAACGCCTTCGCCTCGGTCAATCCTTCCTACACGCCGAGCCTCACGATGTCGCTGTCGCAGCCGCTGCTGCAGAACTTCGGCTGGCAGTTCGCCACGATTAACGTTCGTATCGCGGAGTCAGGCCAGAAAGTCGCGCAGTGGAACTACGGTCAGACGCTGCAGGATTTCGTCGAGAAGATCGGCACCGAATACTGGCAGGTGGTGTTGTCGGAGGAAAACCTCGAGGTGGCGCGCGCGGCACTCCGCTTCAATGAAGACCTGGTGCGCCAGAACGCGATCTCAGTGAAGGTCGGAACCCTCGCGCCGATCGACCTGCAGGAGGCGCAATCGGCCGCGGCTACCGCCGAGGCCAACGTCTATACGGCCGAGGCGAACCTCCGCAATTCTCGTATCCAGCTCCGCGAAGACGTGATGCTGAATCCTTACGGCACCTTCATTCCGGAGGATCTCGAGCCGATTACCCGGCCGAACCCACAAGAGCAGATGGCGGCCGACGAGGAACGATCGCTCGAGCTCGCGGTGGAGTATCGTCCCTCGCTCGGCTCGCTGCGTGAGTCGATTCGCAACGCGCTGCTGCAAGTCAAATACTCGGAGAACCAGACGCTACCGCAACTCAACCTGGGCACGCAGTTCGGCATCAATTCGACCGCGGGCACGACGCCCTGTCTTTCGTTCGGCACCCTGATACCTCCATCGGAATCAAATTGTACAGTCGATGGCGCAACGGGAGCCAAGCTTCCATTCGGCGGAGTCTATGGCGACGCGCTGAATCGCCTCGGCAGCTTCGCCTTCTACAACTATGCGGCCGTGCTGACGTTCCAGTTACCGCTGGCCAATGCTGTAGCGCGAGGGGCGCTCGCGCAGGCGCGCGTGCTCTACGAACAGCAGCGGCTGAATTACCGATCGGCGCTCGCGTCGACCGTGGTTGATGTGCAGAGCGCGCTCGCCAATCTGTACGCCGATCAGAAGCGCGCGGCGGCCACAGCACAGGCCACCTACTACGCCCGGCAGTCGCTGCACGACGAGGAAGTGCGGTTCCGCGTCGGCCTCGCGACCACTCACGACCTGCTCCAGTTCCAAGAAGAGGAAGTGAGCGCCGAAGGCCAGCAGGTGCAGGCGGAAATCGATCTCGAGAACGCCAAGCTCGCGTATTATCATGCCGAGGGCGTGCTGCTCCGTCAGTTCCAGATCAACTGGCAGATAGTCAATCCTCACGAGATGCCGTGGTACGCGGCGTTCTGAGTGCGAACTAACTGAAGCAGCGAGCGCCGGGATCGAGAGCCGCCGCGGCGCTCTTGTATTGGAACACTGGAGTTTTGGCTACCTGATACTCACGACGCCCGAGTTGGCGATGAGCAATTTCCAACTGGCTATTTCGGGGTAGTTGCCGACATTGAGCGGCTACGCGAACTGAGCGCGCCGCGCGGTATCGGGACCTCTCCCCTGCTCGGATCGCTGTGCAAATAGTAAGGCTGGTATGCCGATCCCATTCTGCATCGGCAGTGCAGTTGAATCGCTGCAAGGACCGTACAGCTCCGTGGCAGGCCCAATGAGGAACCAGCCCGTGTAGGTCGAGGGATCGAACGACTTGTCTCCCGCCATGTGGATGGCGCACGGCACATGAGACACCGTCGCGCGCGAGAGCGCCGTACTCGGATCTCGTACTGAGCAGCAGGCTGCGCGTAAACAGCTGGTCGGGCCCTTGATTGTCGATATCGAATTGACCTTGGCCCATCACGCCATGGCATCGGAGGCGTAAGTCCTGGATAAGCGCCACACCGTTCGGTTTGCATACCAGGCGCCCGTGCAAAGTAGATTCCGTGTCGAGCAGGGCAAAGCAGACAGAGTCGCGGCCCGCAAGTCCCATCATCGAGTAGCGCCATTCGCCGAATGCAGAGAGATTCTTCAGAGACCCGTCATCGGCCTGGAAGATCATCCGCGGCGTAACGCCGGCAAGGGTTCCGGTTGCGTCATGACATCAGCTGCACTCATCGGAAGTGACGAATTGCTGGGAACCGTTATGCGCCGGGCTCGGCATCACTAGTGATCCAAAGCTCGGAAACCATGCGTGGGGACTTTAAGGCCGTAAACGGCGTGAGATTTGAAAACACTGAGCTCGGAATCTGATCGATAAATTCGGCGCGAGTTTCGCTTCCAGTTCACTCGTGTCTTCGATCGTGAATGGCGCCATTTCCTTGGTCGCGTCGAATATCGGCGCAGCGCGGCCGCAGCGGGCGACTGCGCGAGATACTCGGTAGTCGAACAAATATCCTGTGCGATCGCTGAAGCACGACAGTTGAAACAGTAGCGTCCTGCTCCGTTGAAGAGGACCTGTGGTTTCAGCGCATCCGCCGTCGGGAGGAGGTTTGGGGCAAGCGTTGGGCTCGCGTCGACTCGGCTTGACGAGGTCGCCCCAGTACCATCCGTCCCATGACAGCTGCGAGTCCTTGATCATCACCGTCCACTCGGTGAGTGGCGCGCTCGGCTCGCATACCTCTCCTTGACGATGTTCGCGCCGTTGGGCACCGGGCCTTTGCGCTGATTGACCGTCATCCATGCGAACACTTGGGGCGACTACCAGACCTTGACGAAAGGATGGACGCCGTCGCTGCGAACTTGGCATCGTGCTGCCAACCCTCGCGCTGGCAGCACAGATTGTTTTAGGAACTTCGTCAGAGTGGGGAGGAAGCGTGCCGACGAGGCGGGAGGCAGCGCTTCGCATTTTGCGGCCTCAGCCATGCCGCTCGCTCCGAGGCAGCAGCAAGCGCCACGGCGAGCGCGAGTGCGACAGTCCCTCACCGACCAACCAGCTCCAACGCCCGGACGCGTCAGGGTGTTTCAAAAACAGACCTTGATCTAAATGGCGACGTTTTCCGCAGGCGAGGGATCGCGATCGCGCGCCATGCTTGGCATGCTGGAGGACGTCGCTCCGTGCTCGATCGCTTCAGCGCGAGCCTAGGATCGTCACGCAGCGGCTCGCAAAGCGCCAGCCGTTATCGGTCTTGCGCAGCAGGTCGGTGTAGAAGCCGATCGACTCCTGCTGAATCTTCCCGTCTTTGCAGTGAAAGTAGCTGAAGTCGCAGTAGCCAGAGGCGTGCTCCTTTTCGATCTTCATGATCAGGTTGTGAGCAAGATGGAGCACGCGCGCGCCGCCCAGCGACTCGCGATAAGTGTGGCTGAATTGCTTCAATGCGTCGCGTCCGGCCTTGCGACCATAGAGCGGACTCTCGAACACGCCGTCTTCGGTGAAGCAGTCGAGCCATTCATCGTAGCGGCCGTGATCGAGCAGTTGGCAGTAGCGCGCATACAGGTCACGAATTTCGACCCGGTCCTCTAGCGTTCCACTCAGGTTAGTCATAACCGTCAAAACCCCGAATCGCCGCGCTCGGCCACGGCGTTAAATTACGTTCGCCTCGCGAAGCCGCGCGATATCGTCCCAGCTATAGCCGAGCATCGTCGTCAGCACCGATTCGGTGTGTTCCCCCAGCTCCGGCGCGTGGCCACGCGGCTCGCCGGGCGTCGCACTCAACTTCACCGGCATGCCGAGCAACTGCATCGGCCCGTGGCTCGGATGCTCGTAGCTCACGATGTACTCGTTGGCTTTGACCTGGGGATCGTCGGGCAGGTCGGTAACCGAGTTCACGACGCAGTAGATGAAGTCTCCGCCCTGCTTCAGGATCCGGAGCCATTCCGCGCGCGTTTGATTCTCGAACACCTGGTCGAGAATGGCGATTAGCTCACGCGCGTTCTTGCCGCGGGTTCTCATTTCGGCGAAGCGCTCGTCGGTCGCAAGCTCGGGCTTTCCGATCGTCGCGCAGAAAGCCTTGAAGTAGCGGTCCGGCTGGAGCATCGCGAGGCTCAGCCACTTGCCATCCTTGCAGCGATAGTGATTCCAGAGCGGATTGAAGGCGACTTCGCGCGTGTTCCGACCGAACTCCTTGCCGGTGATTGTCCGCGCCACGACGTTGAGCCCCTGCAGCGCGAGCATCGAGCCAAGATGCGATGCGTCAACCTCCTGGCCCTCGCCCGTGCGCTCGCGCGCATAGAGCGCGGCCAGCACGCCATATGCGAGCATCACCGCGCCCATCTGGTCGGCGATTCCACCGAAAATGTACGTTGGCACGGTGCTGTCGACGCCGACCGCGTTCATGATTCCGGAGCGCGCCTGCCCGAGATAATCGAACGACGGCTCGCCGCTGTCGGGTCCGAGCGGGCCGTAGCCCGACGCACTCGCGTAGATGATTTTCGCATTGTGCTTTTTCAGGTCGGCGTATCCGAGTCCGAGCCGGGCCGCGACGCCCTTGCGGAAGTTCTGCACGAAGACATCGGCCCTCGCCGCCAGCTTATACACGATCTCACGCGCCTGCGGACGCTTGAGGTCGAGCGCAACGCTCTGCTTGTGCTTGTTGTTCGCCTCGAAGTAGAAGTTCAGCCCGCCCTTCGATGCCGAGCCGCCCGAGACCGCGACGATTCCCCGGCCGGGGTCGCCACGCTCGCGCTCTTCGATTTTGATTACCTCGGCACCGAGATCGGCCAGCATCTGCGTCGCAACCGGCCCCTGTTGCCAAATCGTCCAATCGATGATGCGGATGCCTTCGAGTGGTCCCTTCATGCTTCACCTCTATACCACATCGGCTGTGAAGTGCATCTTGACCCGGCCATGCCTGCTCGCTTGAGTTTAGGCGAGCCAACGATTCATCAATGAGGAGTGGCCGCGCTCACCGAGCGAGTGAATTTTCTCTATCCGCCGCGATGCGCCGGCGGCGGTACGGCATTCGACATCAGCGCGGTGTTCCGCGTCTGCGACGAATGCCTCGATCGCGCCGAGCCGATTCCCGAGCGGCGAGGCGAAATTTGCGGCGCGCCGCTCGAATCGAGCGTCCGTGACGAGACTCAACGCGCCCGCTGTAACGCTCGTCGGCCCGCCCTCCGTCGCGCGCGCACACTCGCTCGAGCGCCGAAGATGAACCCGGCACGATGCCGGCGCTGATTCGCCGTCACGAGTAGGGCCTCGACCAGGCCGCCGGCCTCGCGCTCGGCGGATGCATTGGCGGCGGGCAATTTCCTTTCAATGCGAGAGATTACGACCTCGTAGTTCCCATAGCGTTACGTCGGCGGCTGCGATGGTGGCTCAGCTACGACCAGGCGGCCCTGCCCGCCGCCGAAGTCGCAGCGAGAACCGGTTTAACGCTAGACGCGGCGTCAGCCGTGCGTTCGCGATTCACGCCTTCGCCGACCGCGCGCGATCAGGACAATCGGCGGCCCAACGTTGCCCGTGCGTTGGCGGTGCGCCGGCCCGTGAGCAGCCGACGACGTTGCGTGTTGCTGGCCGACGACGTGATGACCACGGGTGCGACCGCCGATGAATGTGCGCGCGTTATCATCGCGGCGGGTGCGATCGGCGTCGACGTGTTCACACTGGCGCACGTGCTATGGGCAGCGATAATCAAAGCGCTCGCCTCGATGTTCATCAACGCGACGTCCACGTTTCGCGCGAGGGTCTGGGCGAGTATCCTGACGGCACAGGCGCATGGCGGTCTGGCCCGCTCGGACGCACGTCCGGCTGAGGACGCGGCGAGGTGAGCTGAGTTGACATCGCGGATGACATACAAGGCGGCGGGCGTGGATATTGCGCTCAAGGAAGCGCTCGTGCCGATGTTCCGTTCGATTGCCGAGAAGACGTCGCAGGCGCACGTGCTGGGCGGTGTCGGCGGCTTCGGCGCGCTGATCGCCCTCAACGGCACCCGCGAGATGCGCGATCCGGTGCTCGTCGCCGGGACCGACAGCGTCGGCACCAAGCTCGTGATCGCGTTCATGACCGGTCGCCACGACACCGTCGGCATCGACTGCGTCGCCATGTGCGTCAATGACATCATCTGCCACGGCGCGCGGCCGATGTTTTTCCTCGATTACATCGGCACGGGCAAGCTCAAGCGCGAGGTGGCGCTCGATGTGGTGCGCGGCGTTGCGCGGGGATGTGAACTTGCTGGCGCGAGCCTGGTTGGCGGTGAAACGGCGCAACTCGCGGGACTCTACAAACCGGGAGAATACGAGCTCGCGGGGTTCGCGGTAGGATGCGTCGCTCGCGCCGCGATTCCGCAACCTGCGCGCATCAAGCCCGGCGACGCAATCGTGGCGATCGCTTCGAGCGGGCTTCATTCCAATGGCTACTCACTCGCGCGCAAGGTGCTGCTCGAGCGCGCCAAGTTGAGGCTAAACGTCAGAGTCGCGGAACTCGGATGCACGCTCGCCGACGAACTCCTCCGCCCGACGCTCATCTACGCGCGTGTGACGACGGAGTTGTTCGAGCGCTTCAAAATCAAGGGCCTGGCGAATATCACCGGCGGTGGTGTGATCGAGAATATTCCCCGCGTGCTGCCCGAGGGCGTCGTCGCGGTACTCGAGCGCGGCGCGTGGCCGGCGCCGCCGATTTTCCCGATGATCCAGCGGCTCGGTAAAGTCAGCCAGCGCGAGATGGACCGGACGTTCAACAACGGCATCGGCATGACGGCGATCGTCGCGGCGTCGGATGCCGACAAAGTTATCGGGCATTTGCGCCGCCGCGACCTCGCGGCCTATCTTGTCGGCGAGATTCGCCGCGGCCAGCGCGGAGTCGTTATTTCGTGAGCGCGCGGCGAAGCAGGCCCGATGGCTGAGCGCCCTCCCGTAAAACTTGGCGTGCTGATATCTGGCCGCGGAAGCAATCTGCAGGCGATCATCGATTCGATCGAGCGCGGCGAACTCAAAGCAGAGATTCCGATCGTCATCTCCAACCGCGCCGACGCGGCTGGCCTCGCACGCGCCAACAAGCACGGCATCGCGACCGAGGTCATTGATCATCACGGGTTTTCGACGCGCGAGGAATTCGATGGCACGGTCGCCAACACGCTCAAGGCAAAGAGCGTCGAGCTGGTCATCTGCGCGGGATTCATGCGGCTCTTGTCGCACGTGATGCTCGAGGCGTTTCCCGAGCGCATCCTCAACACGCACAATGCTTTGCTGCCCGCCTTTCCTGGAATTCACGGACCGCGTGACGCGATCGAGCACGGCGTAAAGATCGCCGGATGCACCGTCTTTTTTGTGAGCGAGGGCGTCGATACCGGCCCCATAATCGTCCAGGCTGCGGTCCCCGTCATGCCCGATGACAGCGAGGAGCGGCTGGCGGCGCGAATCGTCGAGCAGGAGCATCGCATCTACCCGTACGCGATCAAGCTCTATCAGGAGGGCCGGCTCGAGATCTCCGGTCGCAAGGTCAACGTGCGTGATGCACCCGCGGAGCCGCCCACCGCAATAGTCAATCCGCCGCTGCGGTGAATGCCAGTCTCCTTCGCGCCATCGATGAAGCTCTCGGTTATCGTTCCGATGCTCAACGAAGAGCACGCGCTCGCGGCCGCCCTCGCCGCGATTCGGCGCGGCGCGCCAGATGCGGAGCTAATCGTGGTCGACGGCGGTAGTTGCGATGCGAGCGTTGCGGTGGCGCAGCCGCTTGCCGATCGCGTCATCACGGCGCCTCGTGGGCGAGCGAAGCAGATGAATGCAGGTGCGCGGGCTTCGAGCGGCGACGCGCTCGCATTCGTCCACGCCGACTCGATCGTACCACGTGACTTCAATCATGCGATCGCGTCGGCGCTCAACGATCCTCAGACTGTCGGCGGCCGCTTCGACCTGGAACTCGCCGAGCAGACACCGATTTGTCGGCTTATCGGCGCTCTCATAAGTATCCGCTCGCGCCTCAGCCGTACCGGCACCGGTGATCAGGCAATCTTCGTGCGGCGCTACATATTCGAGCGGCTAGGCGGCTTTGCCGATATCGCGCTCTGCGAGGACCTCGACTTCGCGCGAAGACTGAAGCGCGCCGGATGCGTCGCCTGCCTGCGCTCCCGCGTCGTGACCTCGGCGCGTCGCTGGCGCCGGCACGGGTTCGCCCGCACGATCTTAAAGATGTGGACGATTCGCCTGCTTTATCTTGCTGGCGTGTCGCCGGCGTGGCTGGTCCGGTTGTATTCGGACGTGCGTTGATTTGAGATGCATCCTTCGCGGCGAATGGTTAGATTAAGGATGTACGAGGAGGTGTCCGCGTGGCCAAAGTCGACGTCTATACCACTTCCTATTGCCCGTACTGCGTGCGCGCGAAGACGCTGCTGAAGAGCAAAGGAATCGACTTTAACGAAATCGACGTGACCAATGACGAGGCCTTGCGTGCGAAGATGGTCGAGTTGTCCGGCGGCCGCCGTACGGTGCCCGAGATCTTCATCAACGACAAAATCGTCGGTGGCTACGACGAACTGAGGGCGTTGAATGACGCGGGCAAGCTTGAGGGTTTACTGGCAGAAGCTGCACCGGCCTGAGATCCTGCCCTTTACCTTAAAGGCGGGCGACTCCGGATTCTCATCCGAACGCGCCCGCCGATCGCCGCTTACAATTCTGATCGACTATTGGTTGCCGCTCGGCGACGCCACGAGGCCTTCGTTCATGTGGCGTAAGGCGTTGCGATCAACCGATTGGTCATACTGGATGGCCTCGCCCGTGACGGTCACCTCAGAGCCATCGTTCGAAACGTCCTGATTGACCTTGACGACCGCGTCGATGTTATCCGGCCACTTCGCCATAGCCATCTGCTTCAGTTTGTCGGTGATCGTGCTCTCCTCGATCGCATCGGGCGAGAACGGCACGGTGTAGCTCAACTGGCCGAGCACCTGGTAAGGCTTGCCCGGTGGCGGCGATTCAGTGGTCACCCAGACGTGTGCGGTGTCGACGCGCTTTACAAAGGCCTGCTGTTTTTGTTCCTGAGCTTGACGCGCGGCTTCCACCATGCCGCATGCCGACAGGCATACGGCAAGGCCAATCGCAATGAAGGGTAAGAATCTTGATGCGCGCATTTTTGTACCTGTCCCCTAGCAATCCCCAATTATAATCCAGCAATCGCCCAATTTGTCTATCAGAACGAAACTGCCGAAGCCGAATTTCTCATCCGATGCCGGCCGAGAGCAAGCGGCGGTGGGCCGTACGATCGCTGTCGGAAGCCGCCCACCTCGCCTATGATGCGCGCGTGACTCGGTTTGCGGTCTGCTTCCTGTTGGTCTTCGGCGAGTTGGCTCTCGGCGGGATGTTCGCGCTTGCGATACCGCCGTTCGCCCGCGTCGAGCGAGGATTTTACAAATCGAGCGCTTCGGTATTTCTCGCCGCTGGAGCGCTAACCGCGGTGGGACTCGCTCTCCTCGCGATGCGTTCAGTCGGGCGGGCTTCGCCCGGAGCGGTCGAGCTCTGGACGCTCGCCACGCTCTGGATTCTCTACTGCGTCATCGTCGCCGTCTACCTCCGCACGCTTTGGAACGACAACGAGCGCCTCCGCGCGCGCACTTACACGCTCGGCCTTGCCGCGGGAATCATCGCCGTTATCGCCAGTATCGTCGCGCTCCGCCCCGCGGGCCTCGGCGTCGCCGGTATCGCCGCCTATGCGATGATCGGCGTCGTATCGTCGCTGGTACTTGGCCTGGTGACGGGAGCGATGCTCTTCGGGCACTGGTACCTGATCGATCTCGAGATGCCGGTCGATTACCTCCGCTCGTTCGTGCGTGTGCTCGCTGTCGTGCTCGCACTCGATGTTGCAGCGATGGTGCTGGCGATCGGCTTGCTATGGCTCGGCGGCGGCGCGCTCGGTGCACATGCGGTCGACACGCTCCTCGGCTCGCATCTCGAGCTGCTTGCCGTGCGAATCGTGCTCGGCCCCGCGGCGCTGATCGCCCTTACCTGGATGTGCTGGCAGACGCTCAAGATTCCGCAGACAATGGCGGCGACGGGGCTGCTCTACATCGCGATGATGGCGGCGATTGTCGGAGAGCTGCTGGGCCGGTTTATCCTGTTCCGAACTGCTATCCCGCTCTGAGCCGCTCCCCGACGGCGACTTTTCCCAGACGCCGCGGGATGCTACTTCGATGCAGGTGGCCGACGAGTACGACAGCGAACGCTTCCCGGGCAACTTCTACCAAGGCATGATCTTGCGCCTCGATCGCGCGCGCGGCCGTGGCGTCGTGCGCTCCCATAGCGGCCGGGAATTCGCCTTCGAGTTTCCCTTCGTCGCGATAGTCGGCGCGCCGCTGGGTGGCCGGATGCCCGGGATCGATCTTATCGCCGAGGGCGACGTGGTCGGCTTCGACATCGGATGGACCTCGAAGGGACTTCGCGTCACAGCGATTCGCCCGCGCGACTCGGCGCGCAGCATCGATTATTGACGGAGGACTGGTAATGAATAGCGCCAGGCAACTGCGCGACGCGATGAGCAAAGGCATGGTCGTGGCGCCGTTCGTGTACGACGCCCTGCAGGCGAAGATTGCTGAGCGCGTGGGTTTCGAGGCCGTTTATATGACGGGTTTCGGTACGGCGGCGTCGCGCGGCTTCCCGGACCTCGGGCTGCTCACGATGTCCGAGATGGTTGATAATGTTCGGACAATTAGCCGCTCGGTTACGGTTCCGGTCATCTGCGATGCCGATACCGGTTACGGCAATCCCACCAACGTCTGGCGCACGGTTCGCGAATACGAGCACGCGGGCGCCGCCGCACTGCATATCGAAGACCAGGTATGGCCCAAACGATGCGGCTTTCTAACCGGTAAGCAGGTTATTCCGCTCGACGAGATGATCCCCAAGGTCCGCGCTGCCTGCGACGCGCGCACGAACCGCGATACGGTGATTATCGCCCGCACCGATGCGCTCGCGGTCAACGGATGGAACGACGTCATCCGCCGCACCCATGCCTACCGCGAGGCCGGCGCCGATCTTATCTTCGTCGACGGTATCCGCACGCAGGATGACTTGCAGAACTACGCGACGCAGCTGAAGGACTTACCGCTGCTGTATAACGGTCAACTGCGGCCAGTCGCCGAGCTCGCGAATTTCGGCTTCAAGCTAACGATCTACTCAGGCACGCTGATTGCCTACTACGAGGCGGCTCGCAACGCCCTCACCAAGCTCAAACAGTCCGGTTCGCTCGCCGGCGAGCTGGGCGGTAAGGCATTCGCCGAGCTGATCGATTTGCTCGGCGTCGAGGAAGTCGACGCGCGCGGCAAGAAGTACGGCGGCCAGGTGTAGCCCTTCGCGCATCAATCGGAGATCCAAACATGGGCATGACGATGGCGGAGAAGATTCTTTCGCGGCACAGCGGCGGCGGCCGCGTGCGCCCCGGAGATATCGTCGTGTGCGAGGTCGACAAGATCGTCCAGATCGATCTCACCTTCGGCCCGGGCGCGCCGATGCCCAAGCGGCTCGTCGATCCGCGCAAGATCGTCGTCGTGCTCGATCACGCCGTGCCCGCCCCGACTATCGGCGCCGCCGCGGGCCAGTCGATCGCGCGCAAGTTCATCAAGGACTTCGGCGTCGAGAAATTCTTCGACCTTGGCCGCGGCGGAATCTGCCATCAGGTCGTCCTCGAAAACGGCATCGCCTTGCCGGGCCAGATTCTCACCTGCACCGATTCCCACACCTGCGCATCCGGCGCCTTCAACTGCGTGGCACGCGGGATGGGGCCGCAGGAGATGCTGCAAATCATGTGCACCGGCAAGACCTGGTACCAAGCCGCGCCCACGGTGAGGGTTATCTTCCGCGGCCTCAAGCCCGCGAACGTCTTCGGCAAGGATATCTTTCTTCATCTCGCCGCGGTTGCCGGCAGCGTCGAGGGTCACAACCTCGAGTTCGGTGGCCCGGGTGTCAGCGGCCTGCCTCTCGACGATCGCGCGACGCTCTCGACCATGGGTGCGGAGCTCAGCGCCGAGTTTGCGACCTTCCCGGCTGACGACAAAGCCATCACATATCTCAAGTCCGTGACTGACGAGGCTTTCGAGCCCGCCGACAGCGACCCAGATGCCGAATACGCGGCGACCTACGATATAGACCTGTCGAAGCTGCGTCCTTATGTCGCGCGTCCCGATTTCATCCCGCACAACACAATTCCCGTCGCCGAGCTCAACGATCACGTCGCTATCGACCAGGCCTTCGTCGGCTCATGCGCCAACGGCAAGCTCGAGGATTTCTGCGTCGCCGCGCAGGTGGTGAAAGGCCGCAAGGTCGCGCCGGGCGTGAGAATGATCGTCACTCCATCGTCGCAGCGCGTGCTTACCGAGGCTGTCCGCCGCGGCTACGTCGAGACGCTCCTCGAAGCAGGCGCGATCGTGACCAACTCGACCTGCGGCGCGTGTTACGGCGGCCACCTGGGCGTGCTCGGTCCGAACGAGGTCTGCATCACCTCGAGCACGCGCAACTTCAAGGGCAGGATGGGTCATCCGTCCGCGCGTATCTACATGGCGTCGTCGGCGACAGTCGCCGCCTCGGCGCTCGCTGGACGTATCTCGGATCCGACGCCCTATCTTGGAGACCGAGTATGAGTGATTCGGAGCCGCTCGTCGTCGAAGGCCGCGCGTGGATGTTCGCCGAGGACAACATCAATACCGACCTGATGATGCCGCAGACGGTCTTCGCCAAGCCGCTCGAGGAGCAACTGCGCCACGTGTTCGCGACCTATCGTCCTGGATGGCTCGACCAGGTGAAGCCGGGCGACGTGATTGTAGGCGGGCGCAACTTCGGCACCGGCTCGAGCCGGCCCGGTTCGCTCCTGCTGAAGCGGCTCGGAGTAAGCGCGCTCGTGGCGGAGACCATCAACGGCCTCTTCTACCGCAATTGCATCAACTATGCGCTGCCGGCGATCGAATGCACGGGCGTGCGCGACCTCGTGCTCGAAGGCGATATCGTGCGTATCGATGCGACGCGCGGTGTCATCGAGAACCTCACGCGCGGCAAAGGCCTCACCGGCAAGCCAATGCCCGAATTCCTTCAGGCTATCGTCCGCGCCGGCGGAATCATGGAACGCCTCCGCGCCGAGGGCTACTTCTAACAGTTACTGCGGAGAAATTCCGATTGGCCAAGCAAAAGCCAAAAAGCACCAAGGCTAAGAAGTCATCCTCGTTAGCCAAGCCCAAGCTCAAAAGGAAAGCGTTCGAGCAAGAGTTAGCGAAGCTCGAAGCAGAACTGGTCAAGCTTCAACTATGGGTGCAGCACCAGGGCCTAAAGATTGTAATCGTTTTCGAAGGACGCGACGCCGCCGGCAAGGGCGGTGTTATCAAGCGCATCATTGAGCGCGTCGGCCCGCGGGTCTTTCGAGTCGTCGCGCTGCCCTCGCCTACAGAGCGCGAAAAATCCCAGATGTATGTCCAGCGCTACGTACCACATCTTCCTGCGGCGGGCGAGGTCGTAATCTTCGACCGCAGTTGGTACAACCGCGCCGGCGTTGAACGGGTAATGGGCTTCTGCTCGAGCGACGAGGTAACCCGCTTCCTCGAGGCATGCCCGCAGTGGGAGCGCACGATGATTCAATCCGGGATCATCCTTATCAAGTACTGGTTCGAAGTCAGCCAACGGGAACAGACCCGGCGCTTTGTCGCGCGCGTCAACGACGGTCGAAAAATCTGGAAGCTAAGCCCGATGGATCTCGAGTCGCATCGGCGATGGTACGACCACTCGCGGGCACGTGACGATATGCTGCTGGCCACAGACACTTCGTTCGCGCCATGGTACATCGTCAATGCCGATGACAAGCGACGCGCACGGCTCAACTGCATTTCACATCTGTTGAGTCTGATTCCGTATGAGGAGGCAGCGCGCGAACCGGTAAAGCTGCCCAAGCGCCAGAAGCCCCACGGCTACACGGAGCCCAAGAACCGCCGCTATAATATCGTGGCGGAGTTGTTTTAGGCTACTCATAGTCTTCGGCTCGTTCGAAATGACCGCGCCGGCTTGCACTCTGGTCTCATGCTGAACGAAATGAAGGATCGCGCGCGCTCCTCCGTGGGCAACCACGAGCGATTCAGAGTCTCACCGGCACGATGCGAGCACTTGGGGGCGGTGCGTTCGTTACCACCGCCGAAATCCCCGTCGGGCGGATTCTTCACTGCGCTCGAAGACTCGCTTGGTTCAGCATGACTCGGGCGTGTGACCGCGCCAAAAGATCGGAGACCCCGGTGGCCGCGCTCGGCGCTGCGACGATGATTCCGAGCAACGCCTGACGCTTACTGTTTCGGCTGGTACATGCGCCACATGCGGACGCCGATCGGATATAGCTCGCCCAGCACCTGGTAGCCCTTGCCGCTGTAGAACGCGACGTTCGCTTCCGTAGCCGTTTCGAGATAGACGCCCTCGACGTCGGGACGCGCCAGCGCCTGCGTCCGCAGATGCTCGAGCATCGCCGCGCCGAAGTGCCGCTTCTGATAGGCCGGATCGACGCCCAGCACCTGCAGATACAGATGCGGCTGCTTGGGATGATTCTCGGTCAGCACGCTAACCATGTTGAGCGCGCGGTAGATACC
>JASHPB010000232.1 GCA_030038355.1 Candidatus Binataceae bacterium | reverse complement strand
GGTTCGGGTTCCGCAATGAATGATGCTTTTTCTTGCTTTAGAACTTCGGCGTCCATACTCAATCACCTGCAAGTTCGAATGAGCAAGAGAGATTCCGAAATCTGTCTTGAATAGGGGCAGTTTTGCTCTCGACGCTGCAATTCGGGTCCAGGAATGTCGCGTCCGCGGCACATACACACCGTGAACCGCACACGTCGGAAACGCTGATTATTCGCCATCGATTCGCGTCGATCTTGCGGACCAGAGCTACCGGCACGTAACTGTCTTGGTCGGCCGGGCGTCGAAGCTTTGGCTCGATCAGCAAGCATTGCGAGAATCCCGTTGGTAAAGCGACCAGGAGGCGCCGTGATGTTCGAAGGATTCACACACAAGCGCATCAGAACTTCAGGCGCGGAGATCGCGCTGGTTCAAGGCGGGAGTGGATCGCCGATGCTCCTGCTGCATGGCTATCCGCAGAACCATGTGATCTGGCACAAGGTGACGCCCGCACTCGCACAGCAGTTCACGCTGGTGATTCCCGATCTTCGCGGGTACGGCGCCAGTGGCAAGCCACCCACGGATGACGAGCATCTGCCTTACTCCAAGCGCGCGATGGCGCTCGACATGGTCGAGGTGATGACGTCATTGGGCTACGACCGATTTGACGTTGTCGGGCACGACCGCGGCGGGCGCGTCACCTATCGTCTTGCGCTGGATCATCCGGAACACCTGCGGCGCGCCGCAGTGCTCGACATCATTCCGACCATCGAGCAGTTCGAGCGCGCCAATCGATCCGGCGCACGCGCGATGTATCACTGGTACTTCCTGGCGCAGCCGGCGCCTTTTCCAGAAACTCTCATCGGCAAAGATCCGATCTATTTCCTCGACTATACGCTCCAGAGCCTGCGCGGCTCGGGCACCTTTGATCCTGAAGCGCTCGAATCGTACCGAAATTCCTTTCGCGATCCTGAAGTGATTCACGCTACCTGCGAGGACTACCGCGCAGGCATTACGTGCGATTGCAAGTTCGACGAGGCCGATCGCGCGGCCGGACGCAAGCTTGCGCTGCCGTTGCTCGTATTGTGGGGAGCCCGTGGCCGGCGCGGCGCTTCGTTGCTCGATGTCTGGAAGACCTGGGCAAACGACGTGCGTGGCGAAGGTCTCGACTGCGGGCACTTCATTCCGGAGGAAGCACCTGAGGAACTGCTTCGGCATCTGCTCGGTTTTTTCGGCAACTCGAGGAGCTGAGGCAAGCCGGCAGCAGCGCATAACGATCGCTATGCCTATATCCCGCGACCTGCGCTAACCTTGCCAGTCGGCAGGTTTGCGAACGACATTTCATTGAATCGCGCGAGGCCCGAATCGGCGAGCGCGCGCACCGCGAGATTGTCGAAATACGCGACGCCTTCGATCGCCAGCATCTCGCGCAGCGTGAAGCGATCGGTGTTGGGCAGGATGAGCGGCTTTCCTCCAACTTCACCGGTCACCGTCCATTCAATGAACAGCATCCCCGGCCCCGCGGCCCATCGCTCGAGATTCAGTTGCAGGTTTCGAATCTGCGACCTAAGCGCAGTGTAGTAGGCGGGCAATTCATCACGGCGGAGCGGGCGCTCGAAACCTGGATTAATCATCCCCGCGTCCGCAGCGTAGAACTGCTGGAATCCGGCTGGGTCCGGATTCCGGCCGTTAGCGGCGTACGGCGCGACGATGTTGCGGTAGACCTCGGAGGCGTACGCCTCGTTCTCTATCGGCGACGGTCCTTGCGGCGCCTCATGCGCGAGCAGCGTGCGATGCGCGTTCGGACACGGCGAGGATAGCGCTGGATCAAAGTGCATCAGCACTTCACTCCGGTCGTAATATGCACGTCCGCGCACAACCATCTCGGCCCGCAGCGTCACGACATAGGTCGCCGGCCATTCTATTGGTTGGCCGTTGACGATCGCCGTGTTGCGTGCCTCGACAAAAATCGTGTCGCCATTGACTGCCCAGTGAATCGGAATGAGGTGAAACTCGGGCAGGCGCCTCAAGCCCTCCACGATAAAGTCGACGTAGCGGGCCGCCGGCATGGGCTCGCTCATCCCGCGATGGCGAATGGTGGCATCGGGTGCGAACAGCCGCGCGTGAGTCTGGCGCGACGGTTTGGCGCCGAAAGCGCGATACTTCTCCAGAAAGATTTCCCAGTCCAGCATGCTGCTTCTCCTGTCACGATCGGCTTGGCCATAACACTACTATATTACATAGTATCGTTATGTCAATGACCATACGACAACACTCATCGTATCCGTCTCGCGACGCATCGCGCCTTCGTTGTAGAAATACTTTCGAATGAAGTCTCTGCGTGAAGAGCACGCGATAGCGACGCGCGAAGCGATCCTCGCGGCGGCGCGCAAACTCTTCACATCGAAAGGCTACGACGCGTCATCGATTGACGAGGTGGCAGCGGTGGCACGCGTAACGTCGGGCGCGCTGTACCATCACTTCCGCAACAAGCGCGAGATCATGCGCGCCGTTTTCGAGGCGCTCGAGTCCGAGCTCAAAGATCGAATCACCTTGGCGGCAAATCGAGCCCGCAAAGCCTCCGAAGCCATGAGGCTCACACTCCGTGCGTTGTTCGACGCCTGTCTCGACGACGACATTCGCTCAATCGTGTTCGAGCAGGCGCCGCGCGTTCTCGGATGGGAGCAGTGGCGGGCTATCGACGCGGAATATGCGATGGGGTTGCTGCTCGACCTGCTCGCGCGGCTCCGCAAGGAGCGCGGCGCTGGAAACTATGACGATCGTGTCGTGGCAGCGCTATTTCTGGCTGCCTTGGCGGAGGCCGGCTTACAAATCGCCCTGAATCGAAACGACGCGCATCTCAGGCGTCAATGCGAGAAGACGCTCGAGGCGTTCCTGCGCGGCCTCGAGGACTGAATTCGAGAAGCGCGGGCGACTCTCGGTGAAGATCGCCCTCGCCGAGTTACGCCGCCGGAACGTTCCCGAGCAACACGTTCAGACCCTCGGACATCGTCGGATGGGTGTAGATCGCATCGCGAAGCGCGGCGTACGGCAGATGACCGATCATCGCGGTCTGCACCGCGGCCATCTGCTCGCTCGCCTCGAATCCCATTGCCGTGAAGCCCAGGATCTGATCGCTGTCCTTCGCGATCAGCATCTTCATGATTCCGCGCGGCTCCGTCACCGTTCGCGTCCGGAGCACGTTGGCCATCGGCATCTTCACGACTCGATACGCGATTCCGTCGCGCCGCGCTTCGGTCTCGTTCTTGCCGACGCGCGCGAGCTCGGGATCGGTAAACATGCAAAACGGGATCAGGCGATCGCGGGTGGTGCGGTTGCCGCCGTTCAGGTTCTCATGAACGACGCGGAAGTCGTCGAAGGCGACGTGAGTGAACATCGGGCTGCCGGCGCAATCGCCCATCGCCCAGATATTCTGGGCCGTGGTTTCGAGACGCTCGTTGACCTTGATGAAACCCTGCGCGTCGAGTTCGACCCCGGTTAGCTCAAGTCCGATTCCGTCCGTATTCGCGGTGCGTCCTGTCGCCACCAGCAAGTCGGTGCCCTCGATTGCGCGGGTGCCGGGGCCCTCGGTCGCGTGGACTTTGACTCGATCGCCGGAACGGCCTTCGACCTCATCAACATGAGTTCCCAGCAGGACTTCGATTCCTTCGCCGACAAAAAGGTCCTTGAGCAATGCGGATACATCTGGATCTTCTTGTGCGGCAAGCTGTGGCCCAGCTTCGATCACCGTCACACGGGCGCCGAGGCGTCGCATCGCTTGTGCGAGTTCGAGGCCGACGTAGCCGCCGCCCATCACGATGAGATGCTCCGGCAGGCGATCGAGGTCGAGCAACTCGACATGCGTCATCGGCTTCGCAGCTTCGAGGCCCTTGAGTCTCGGGATCGTTGCCCGCGTGCCAAGGTCGATGAACACGCGTTCGCCCTCGATAGTCCGCTTGCCACCCTTTTTGAGGCTGATTTCGGCCGTCCGCGGAGCAATGAAGCGGGCGCTACCCATGATCAGTTCGACACCGCTCGCGTTGCTGAGGTCGACGTGCATCTGATGAAGTCCCTCGACCATCAGGCGCTTGCGGCGTTGAACCGTCTTCATGTCGATACTGAGCGACGACCCGGTCTTGAGGCCGAATTCCGCGCCACGCCGCGCGAGCGCCGCGACTTTGGCCGAATAGATGATGTTCTTGCTCGGCAGACAGGCGACGTTGGGGCATGCGCCGCCGAGCGCTCCGCGCTCAATCATTGCCGTGCGCCGCCCGGCGCCAGCCATGGTCCAACCGACAAACTTGCCGGAGCCACCGCTGCCAATAACGAGATTCTCGATCTTCTCTACATTGGCCATCGGTCAACCTCCAAATCGGGAAAAGCCGCCAGGCCTTCGATGCGGACGCCCGGGCCGAGGTTTCACCGGCTCCTACGAGAGCATCGCACTTCCACAAAATTCGATGAGTCTTTCGCCCGCTGATCGCGCCGTCTCGCGGCCGAGCGAACTCTAGGCTCCGAGCTGGTTCATTGTCTCAAGCGAATTGATATTATCGCTACACTTTTGTAGCGTAATAGCTGCGTTCAAAAAGGTTCCAAGATGAGTCGACTGGTCGCGTTGCAGCAGCAGGGAAAGCTGAGTGGCCCGGGCAGACCACGCAGCGCAAGCGCAGACAAAGCAATCCTGCGCGCTGCGCTGGAAGTTTTTGTAGCACGGGGCATCGATGGAGCAAGTGTCGAGGAGATAGCAGAGAGAGCGAAGGTCGCGAGGACCACGCTGTATCGCCGTTGGTCATCAAAAGAGGAACTGATCGCGCGCGCGATAGCCGAGATGAGAGGGAATCCCGAGCGGCACGCGATATTGGCCCGCGTACCGCTGAGGGAGTTGCCGCGCCTGCTGGCTGACGTCCTTGCGGAAATGTTCACCATGCATGAGTTCCAGAAGGTGGCAGCACGACTGATCGGTTCCGTGCCGACGTGCCCGAAATTGATGGAGACCTACTGGAGCAAATACATGGCGCCACGACGAAGACTCATCGCGAGCCTGTTGGAACAAGCACGAAGCCTAGGTCTTATTCGACGCGACGCCGATCCGGAACTGCTTATGGATCTCATCAGCGGCGCGGTGGTTCATCACAGCTTATTGCGGCCTGGACGGCGCGGCCGCGAGGAGATGAGGAAGTATCTGCTGTCAGTGCTTGAAGAGCTCGGACTCGCTGGCGAGCGCAGTCGCTCACCCGAAAATCCCACCTGAGGTGTGTATCGAAGCCTGAAATATAGTGAGTGCTTTCGAGATTGGCGAGGCGCGGGACCTATGATCAATTGGGCCAACTTACCGATAAGGTTCGTCATTGCTCTGGAATTACTCGCTATGGGCATGGTGCGGGTTCATTTCGGCGCTCCACGGCGCAAGCAAGCCGTCGAGGGAAATCAAGCTGAGTCGCGCGAGCCGGCGTGGCTCACCGGCACGCTCGGCGTGATTGCTCTCCTACACTTTGGAGCAATCGGGGCCTACTTAGTGAATCCATCGTTTCTGCAATGGAGCGCATTCGAGGCTGCGGCGATAGTTCGATGGATCGGCATTGCGCTGAGTTCTCTTGGAATTGTCGGTGAGATCTGGTCGGCCGTAGCACTCGGCACGAGCTACAGTCCGATGCTGCGGGTGGCCGAAGAGCACGTGGTCGTGATGGCCGGTCCGTACCGATGGATTCGGCATCCGTTGTACGCATTCTGGCTGCCGGTGATGGCAGGATTGGGAGTTGCGACGGGCAATTGGTTCATTATCGCGAGCGGGACCGTCTTGATTACCGTCCTTGCGGCAATCCGCGTTCCTCGAGAAGAAGCGATGATGCTGCAGGGGTTGGGCGAATCGTATCGCAACTACATGGAACACACAGGTCGATTCATTCCGCGATGGCGGACGAGGCAAGCGAAGTGAGCGCTGGTCAATTCGGATAAACAATCGGGACCCTCTCACAACTTGTTGTAAGCGACCCGACACATAGGTGACAGATGGTAGCGGACAACATGAATTTAGACCTGCTCGCCTTTTTGGGAGGAGGCGGGGATGCCGTGGAAGGAGTATTCGCTGATGAACGAAAGACTTCGATTTGTGGCGCGGCGCCTGCCGGGCGAGCCAGCCGCGGAGCAGTGGTCTCCCATAAGAGCGCGTCGATCTTCGCGGCCTTTGCGGCGTCGTCCCAGCGCGCGGACATTTGAGAATGTCCTGGCCCTTCTAGTCCGATTACGGTTCGAGGGAAGCAATCAAACAGCTTGACGAAAGAGATGTAGTATAGTGATGGACTTGACCCAGCCGGCACATTTCAAACGGCCTCACTATGGGCCGGACACGTTTTGTCATGCCGGGTTCAGTAGCATCGAAGCTGGTGGCTGGACCGTGAGGATTGTGCAATATCCCTCTCGCGTTCGCCAGAAGTTGAACATAATCAGACCGGTACCAATCTGAAGTCCACTCCCAAACGTTTCCTGTAATATCATAAAGACCGTAACCATTGGCCGGAAACGCGCCGACTGGAGACGTTCTCGCAGGTTCATCATTCCATGTCGTCATGGGCGGGGAAATGGCCTTGAAATGTATTCGCCGTGTACCTTGCGGCTGGTCGGAATTCACTCCGCGGCTGTAACGTTTTTCCTCCAGTCCGCGGCGTTGCGCAAATCCATACTCGGCTTCAGTTGGCCGACGGCCTCCTGGCGATTTGCAGTAAGCTCGGGCATCGCGGCAGGCCACTTGCACTACTGGATGGTTATTTTTGCCCTGAATTCTTGGTAACCTTGTGCAGCGAATGCCGCGACGCGTCAAGGCGAAACTTTGCGTAATAGTGTACAAGGGTTTGAAGCGGGTACGTATCGGCTCATTGAGCAGACTGGCACAACCGTAGAGATCACCGATCGTATTGGCGTCGGCCACAACCAGACGCCGACGCTGTTCATGCTTTAGAACTGCCATCGAGAAAGTGAACCCCAATAGAAGGCCTAGAAGGGCAAGCGCGGCATCGTCGAACTTCGATTCGAGGATTCCTTCTGATCGCGGTCGCGACCGCGATCGTGCCACTGGCCTATTAGCCAGGCAATTAGCATTGCCGTGGCGAGAACAAGCGCTGTGAGCCAGGCGTCTGTGTCGGTATAAAAGGCGTCCAATTGAACTATCCAACCCAGACGAGGGAGCCAGTCCTAAGTGCTCGCGGTATTGACGTTTCGTGCGAGCTAGGACCCGTTTGTTGGGTCTCGCTCATCATTGCTATGCGATTTGCGATATCGACGCTGAGGGTGGCCAAATCGTTGCTCATCGCAATAGACGGTCCCGTTTCTGCGCTGCGAACCGGATCGCTGGCGGTTGTCTCGGAAGCATAGATGTCTTTTCCGTTCCGGCCATCCTTGATCGTCCAGGGGGCAACTAATCGAGATTGACCATCGCTCGCGGTATCGAAGCGCTGAAGATCTACGCTTACTTGGTAGTCGACGGCGGTTTTATGCGACCAAGGATATTTTTCAATCCGTTTCGTACCGAGCAGCTGGGTCAAATTTTCTGTCATTATTCGAGCGAAATTCTTGTCGAGTGGCTCCGCCCAACGCTTGTCATCCGAAAGATCGACCTCGTTGGTATTGGCTAAAGTCACCAACTTAGGTCGGCGAGGATAATCCGGAAAAATCGGCTGGCCCAATTCCAATGGCCAGCTGCGATGTATCGAGCGTAGGAGGCTTGGAATTCCGGGCGTCCGAGGCCGTTACCGGAGTCAAGATGAAATACCTGGAATGATCCGGCTGAGGGGCAAAGGGGCAAACACGCAATCAACGTGATCATGCTGACGAAATTCGCCCTAGAGTCCCACAAATGTCCCCACATCCCACGGGATTGATTGGCAAGGTATCGTTGACCTTTTTCTCTTGGCACCGCCTCGACGCTTTCAGATATGAGGGGCGGAATGAGTCATAAAGGGACCGGGAAGCCGGATGCTAAAGCTTGTTCCACTACGAGCTCCAGAATGCCCTGACCTTCGCGCGATAAATCGCTGCGCCGAATAGACCAGCCAGAGTCTCTCGTCCGGGCGAAGGTCTCCAAACTCGTAGACGTGAAGCGGGACTTCGCCAGTAACGTTGCCAATCGCCCCACTTCTAATCATGGACCTTGCCGCCTGGACGACCTACACCGATTTTGCGGCGGTTCCGGGTCTCCCTCAGATCATGGGACTTCCAAGACCAGTAGAAGTGAAAGCCTCGCTGATAGCAGCGGAGTACGGTTTCGACTGGAAGATTGAGACGGTTAGTCTCCAGTGTTGACCAGATTGCACGGACGGGGGGCGATACCTGCCCACGTGAGCGGAAAGCCCTTAACCGCCAGCCAAGCCTCCTGCTGCAACCGCGATGCGAGCTTACCGGGGATGCCGAGTTCAGCGGCCGCCTGCTCGCTCGCTCCAAGTTTGCGTACATCAGCCCCTGTCATCTTCACAAAGAGGACGAGACCGCTCAGATAGGCGCCATATCGGCTGGGATGGTGGTAGTCGGGCTTCTTGATGGGAGGATCGTTGACCGCATTGAGTCCGTACCAAAGGAGCGGTAGGGAGGAAGAAGGAGATAGAAAGGGATTCGGATTGGCCAGTCCGTCGTCCCAGGCACGGCGCCACGCTTCGCCTGCTGGTGCGACACCGGTGACCTTAGCGTCGAGCTGCGCGGCACACCGATAACTAGCGAGGTTCGCATCGAGAAGTTCATTCAACGCTTTCTTGTATTTCTCAGAAAAACCCGGCAGGGTCGGATCGCCAGCGATTTCCTCTGCGAGGTCTCCGCTCGCCCAGGTTTCGTAGAGAAAGATCTGGGCTTTTGGTGCAACTACATGCACGGCTTGCTCGATCGTCTGTACACTCGCCCAGAAACCGGGCGGATCGCTGTGGTCATTATTGGTGAGGGAGCGTGGCAGCGGCTTGACGCTTAGCTCCTGCAGCACCACTGCCTGCCAGCCCGCTTGCGCGATCACGTCCGAGGCTGCCTCGTAGTTCTTTTTTAGGCTGGTTGCAGAGATGGCCTCAATATGGACCTCGTAGCTGAGGCGCATCTCTTGGCCCAGTTCGGAGAAGATTCCCGGAATGCCGCCCCATGGCCCGGGCTCAGTGGGAGACTCTTCGCGTTCGCCGGTCTGGCCATAGTTCTCGTCGATAACCTGGGGAGGCTGCCACGGTTCACCGGGTGTCTGCGCATTGTAGGTGCGCACCGGCGTATAGCGCCCATGCGTGAAACTATCGCCAACAAACAATACCGAACATACGCGCCCCGATCGTTCGCTGCAGGCAAATCCATTTTGCGCGGGGAGACCTTCAGCCGCATCATACTCCGCTGATTGCAGGTCCCCAAAATTCGAGGTCTGTGCGACGGCCACGTTGGCGACCGAAGTGACAACACCCAGCAGAATGGAGACCATCGCTGCGAGGGCGGCATATTTGTGCACCCGATGTGGCTTGCTATTGCACATAGTACTTCGCCGTTGAGTAAATTATATGCCGCTTAGAGATTATTAAATAGGCTCTTTAAAAACTATAAGGTTGAAAAATCAGCTAGCCATCGGAATGTGACACTTTGGAATTGTCCGTGCTTAGGCCACGAATCACCGCCATAAGCAGTGGCTGGCGGCAGACCCAGGTTCGATAGGCCGCCTAAGAGGAAACTCGTACCCGCGCCTGGTCGGCGTGGCCACTCGGAGCCCACAGGTCAAGGATGGGATCAAAGACTATATCGTCCGTGGCCGCCGCGACGCCGTGAATGCCGAGAGGACGGGGGACGAAGGCGTCGGCCCACTATTCGCTTTCCGTAAGCGCTTGTGAATCGAAGATCGTTGGCCTGCGGCTGAGCGACGAGGCGCCGATTGCATCGGCTTCTTCTACGAAAGATCGACGAGATAACCAGTTTGGCAATGGCTTTGACGGCATCATGGAGTGTCGCCGTCGGGAAGCGCGGACGAGTTCTACGCGTCGGTCACCCCAGCGTCGCTGGATGCTGATGCGGCTAACCTCATGCGCCAGGCACTGGCCGGCATGCTGCGGTCCAAGCAGTTCTATTACTACGATGTCGATGAGTGGCTCGAGGAGCACGGCGCCGATCCCTTCAAGCCGAAGCGTCGCAGTCGACGCAATGACCACTGGCACCACATGTACAACGCGAACATCGTTTCGATGCCTGACAGGTGGAAATACCCCCGGTATGCGTGGACCTGGCCTTTCACATCCCCGCGCTCACAATGGTGGACGAGGACTTCGGCGAACAACGGCTCGGCCCAATGCAGCGCGAGTCGTACCTTCACCCAGCGGTCAGCTTCCTGCGTATGAGTGGAATTTTGGCGACAGTCAACCCCCGGTGCACGCATGGTCCATCATCTTCACTTACCGTCTTCAGCAGGCGAAGCGTGGCCGCGGCGACCTCGAGTGGCTCGAACGCTCCTCCACCAGCTGTTGCTTAACTTCGCGTGGTGGGTGAACCGCAAGGACCGCTTCGGCAACAAGGTCTTCGAGGGCGGCTTCTTAGGATTCGTCAATATGGGCGTATTTCACTGCGGCGCGCCGCGGCCGACCGGCGGTAATCGGGAGCAGGAGCATTCTGGCTGGCGGGGCTGGGGAGCTGCCGCCTGCAATTGCTTCATCGTGGTTGGCGGTACCGCCTGGACATTTGTCGTGGCGGTGATTCGCGTCGCTCAGGAAGAAGCAGTGATGCTGCGAGGTTCGGCGAATCATATCGCCGCGACATGACGCGCATGGGCCGATTCATCCCGCGATTGCGAATTGCACGAGCGAAGTCACAGCTCATGGATCCAGGATCTTCAGTGGCTCTTCGCGGCATTAGCGGAGACGGCAGGGTCAGCTTAGCGGCGCGGTAGAGCACTGCTCACGAAAGTTACCCGCGATCTTGGAGATCCGGCTGCGCGCTGGGCGTTCGCGAATCGACGATGAGATTCCGGACCTGGTCCGACATATGAGCCGAAAACCCCGTGCAGTGCCCGCGCTTCCTGCCTCGCATGCGATTTGCCCCCCGAGTGCCACGTGAGCGGTAGCCAGGACGTGAGGGCGACTGCTCGTGCATCCCGCCGGACCGGGTTTCGATGTTCGCGCGAGCCCGTTACAATCCTCCCGGAGTCAGCGCTCCGACTTTTGCAGCTTCTCTGCTGCGCCACGCGGCTTGTGTCTCCTCGTCTGTTCTTCGGAAACATCCCCCAAGAAAGATCGTGACGATGGTACGGGCAGCGATCGGAGGAACGGAATAGTCACGGCTGTGGCGGCAGAGACCGCGGATTAGACCCAATAGGGCTTCCGCGGCAAGCTTTACATCCAGACCCGACCGCATCGCGCCACGCGCCGCCGCGGCGCGGAGGACGTCACAAATCAGGAGCAACAACTTGGCACGTTCGGCTCGATACTGGCGCACCAACTTGCGCGGCGCCAAACGGCGGTCGCGAAGCAGTTCGAAAAACTCTTGCCGGGTCCAGAAAAAATTCACCGCATGCGTGACGACGGTGTAGATCTGATCGTCGATCGAAGCGCTGGTTTTCAACGCGACGCGAATCTCTTCCTGGAGTTGGATGAACGCGCCGATCATTACCGACGCGTAGAGACCCTCTTTCGAATTGAACTGACGATAAACACTTCCCTTGCCGACGCAGGCATGTGCTGCTACGTCGTCGATCGTTACGCTGTTGAACTCGGTATTTGCGAAGAGCCGCGAGGCGCTGGCCAGAATTCGTTCGCGGAGAAACGGCGTCGGCGGGCGTCCACGAACCGGGCGCTCAAAGCTCACTGTTCTGCACCTATACTTGTTCATCCGGATATTTGTTTGGTCAGCGATCGCGCGAGAGGATTTACCGGGCGAAAGGCTCACCGGGCTCATTGCAGTTCTTAATACGGACGAAACTGCGGCTGGTTGCGCACTGCTTGCGCCGCGTCCGAGGCCGTTCAGATCCACTGGAACTCAGCGTGCGCGTGAGTTCAAATTAAACAGGTAATTTGGAGGGAGCGGTCCTCGGGCCAGGGCTCAAAACGCCGCCGTTGTCGTGACTCAAAGCTCGATTGCGTGCGCTAACGCGTCTATTTGCGGACTCCTGAGTCCAAAAATGTCGTTGCAAACGGCAGATCTTGATGCGAACTGAAACTTGAGACGATTTTTTTCGTCATAGTCTGAGTACTGCAAGGGATTGTGAACCAGGAAAATGGATGACAGAACTGCGGCCGTTGGAACGCGTTCAGCGGCTCACTTCGAACACACCGGGGCGAGCCAAGATCGAACGAGCGACCGCACGCGGAAATGGCCGCTCTGGTTGGGGGGAGTTTGCGCGATCGGTTTAGCCGTGTACCTCTGGTCGCTCTACGCCTATTCGCACAAGCCGACGCCAAGGGTGCCGGTCATCCCGGTAATGGCCGCCACGGTTACCAAAGGCGACCTGAACAGCTATCTGAGCCAGATCGGCACCGTGACCCCGTTTGCCACCGTCACGGTCAAAAGCAGAGTGGCGGGGCAGATTATCAAGATCGACTTCCACGAAGGGCAGCTGGTCAAGGCGGGCCAGCTTTTGATCAACATCGATCCGAAGCCGTATGAGGCGCAGCTGCAGCAGTACATGGGTCAACTCAGACGCGACAAGGCGATGCTCGCGAACGCGAAGATCACCTTCGATCGTTACAAGAATCTGTACCGGCAGAGCGTCATCGCGCGGCAAGACCTCGACAACCAGGAGACCCTCTACAATCAGGCCCTCGGGACGGTCGCGAATGATGAAGGTCTGATCGACGGAGTCAATGTAAATCTCTCGTACTGCAACATCACTGCGCCGATAACCGGCCGTATCGGGCTTCGGCTGGTGGACTTGGGCAACTATGTTCAGGCGACCGACAGCCTGGTCGTAATCACCCAGTTGCAGCCGATCTCGGTGATTTTCAGCATCGCCGAAGATTACATTCCGCAGGTCGCAGCCGACATGCAGAACGGCGCTAAACTGCCGGTGCAGGCATGGAATCGCGATCTCAGCAAACAGATCGCGACCGGATTCCTGCTGACTTTTGACAATCAAATCGACCAGACAACTGGAACTGTGAAACTGCGCGCGCAATTCTCCAATGACGACTACGCGTTGTTCCCCAACCAATTTGTCAATGCGCGTCTTTTGGTCAACACCTTCCACAATGCCCTGCTGATACCAACGGCGGCGGTGCAGAAGACGCCGCAGGGGAGCCTGGTCTACGTTGTGCAAGCAAACCAAACCGTCCAACCACGTGACGTCAAGGTGACCACCACGCAAGGCGATCTAACGGCGATCGCCAGCGGATTGAAAGTCGGCGAGATCGTGGTCACCGACGGGCTCGACAAGCTTCAGCCTGGCAGTCGAGTCAAGGTGCAGGAGGCCAATTCCGCAAGTCAGACCGCGAGCGAATGAACCTCTCGCGACCATTCATTCTCCGGCCCATCGCGACCTCGCTGTTGATGGCCGCGATACTTTTAGCCGGCGCTTTTGCGTACAAGCAGCTGCCGGTGTCGGCACTGCCCGAGGTCGACTACCCGACCATTCAGGTCGTGACCTTTTACCCGGGCGCCAGTCCGGACGTCATGGCGTCGTCGGTAACGGCGCCTCTCGAACGTCAATTCGGCGAAGTACCCGGGTTGAACCAGATGACCTCGAGCAGTTCCTTTGGCAGCTCGATTATCACGCTTCAGTTCGATTTGAACCTCAACATCGACGTCGCCGAACAGGAAGTGCAGGAGGCGATCAACGCCGCCGCGACCTATTTGCCTAGCGATCTTCCGACCCCGCCGGTGTACAGCAAGACGAATCCCGCCGACGCGCCCATTCTGACGCTGGCATTGACTTCATCCGTGTTGCCGCTCGATCAGGTCGAGGATCTGGCCGACACGCGCCTTTCAGAAAAGATCGCTCAGGTTCCTGGTGTCGGTCTGGTGACGATCAGCGGCGGCCAGAAGCCTTCGGTCAGAATCCAGATCAATCCCGTTCAACTGGCGTCTTATGGTCTAACACTTGAGCAGGTCCGCACTGCGGTTGCCGCATCAAACGTAGATGAAGCAAAGGGCAACTTCGACGGAAAGAACCTCGACTATACGATCAGCGACAACGATCAGCTTCTCACCGCGAAGAACTATCGACCGCTGATTATCGCCTATCACCAAGGCGCCCCTGTTCGCCTCTCGGATGTGGCTAAGGTCATTGATGAACCGGAAAACGTAAAGCAAGCGGCATGGATGAATTCGACTCCCGCCGTGATACTCAATGTTCAGCGCCAGCCTGGTGCGAACATCATCGAAACTGTCGATCGTATCAAGTTATTGCTGCCGCGGCTGCAGAGTACTTTGCCGTCCTCAGTAAAGGTCTCACTCTTGACCGATCGCACGGTAACAATTCGGGCCTCGGTGAAAGACGTCGAGTTCGAATTGATGCTGACCATCGCGCTCGTGGTGTTGGTTATATTCCTCTTCCTGCGCAGTTTGTCGGCCACGATCATTCCCAGCGTCGCGGTACCGCTCTCGCTGGTTGGCACCTTCGGCGTGATGTACTTACTTGGCTACAGTCTAAACAACTTGACATTGATGGCGCTCACGATTTCGACCGGCTTCGTGGTCGATGACGCGATCGTGATGATTGAAAATATCTCGCGCTATATCGAGGAAGGCGAGTCGCCGCTCCAGGGTGCGCTCAAGGGCGCAGAGCAAATCGGATTCACCATCCTTTCGCTGACCGTTTCATTGATCGCAGTGCTGATCCCGCTGCTGTTCATGGGAGACATAGTTGGCCGTTTGTTCCGTCAGTTCGCGATAACACTCGCGGTTACAATCCTCGTGTCAGCCATCGTCTCCCTTACCCTGACGCCGATGATGGCGGCCAAGCTGTTGCACCGAACGCCGGAAGACCAGCAGAGCAGATTCTATAAGCGGTCCGAGCAGGCATTCGCAGCTACGATCGATTTTTACGGCCGCACGCTGCGCTGGGTGCTTCGGCATCAGTTCGCGACGCTGCTGGTAGCAATCGGAACGCTGGTACTGACGATCTTCCTTTATTGGTACGTGCCGAAAGGCTTCTTCCCGGTTGAGGACACCGGCGTTATCCAGGGTATTTCACAGGCCCCGGAAAACGTTTCCTTTGACGCGATGGTCAGCCGACAGCAGGCGCTCGCGCATGTTATTCTGCAAGATCCGGCGGTCGAAAGCCTCTCTTCGTTTATCGGCGTTGATGGCACCAATACGACAGTTAATAGCGGCCGCTTGCTGATCAATTTGAAACCTCTTGAGAAACGAAAGGTCAGCGTCGAACAAATCATCGATCGACTGCAACCCGAGCTGGCGGAGGTGGAGGGGATTACGCTCTATCTGCAGCCAGTACAGGATCTGACTGTCGAAGATCGGGTAAGCCGGACTCAATATCAGTATACTCTGGAGGATCCGGATTCGACAGAGCTGGACGATTGGACCAGTAAGCTAGTCGCCAAAATGAAAGCCCTGCCGGCGCTCCGCGATGTCGCCACTGACCAGCAAAACCGTGGCTTGGGCGCGCATCTAGTGATCGACCGTGATACAGCTTCGCGGCTCGGACTCACTTCGGCACAAATCGACAACACCCTCTATGACGCACTAGGCCAGCGACAGGTGTCGACGATCTTCACCCAACTAAATCAATATCACGTCGTCTTGGAGGTCGACCCGAAGTTCCAGCGCAATCCAAAGGAGCTCGACAGTATCTACCTTACCTCCTCGACCGGCGGACAGATTCCGCTGAGTGCTTTCACTCATTACGAACCGACCACCGTGCCGCTGATCGTGAATCACCAGGGGCAGTTTCCGGTCGTGACGATCTCTTTCAATATCGCCCCCGGCTACTCGCTGGGCGATGCGGTTGATGCAATCACCGGGTTGCAAAAGGAGATCGGAATGCCAATCAGCGTGCAGGGAGCCTTTCAGGGCACGGCCGAGGCTTTCCGCGCCTCCCTGAGGAATGAACCGCTGCTGATCGTCGCTGCCCTTGTCACGGTCTACATAGTGCTGGGAGTTTTGTACGAAAGCTACATTCATCCGATCACGATTCTCTCCACGCTTCCGTCGGCCGGTGTCGGTGCAATCCTGGCCCTGATGATTTGCCGAACTGACCTCAGCGTGATCGCGCTGATCGGTATCATCTTGTTGATCGGCATTGTGAAAAAAAACGCGATCATGATGATCGACTTCGCGCTAGAGGCGCAGCGCGAGCACGGCAAAGACGCCGAGGCCGCGATTTACGAGGCCTGCCTGCTGCGCTTCCGACCAATCATGATGACCACGATGGCGGCATTGCTGGGGGGCTTGCCGCTGGCACTTGGCACCGGAACCGGCGCCGAACTTCGCCAACCACTCGGAATTGCGATCGTTGGCGGACTGTTACTGAGCCAGCTGCTGACTCTCTACACGACACCAGTAGTCTTTTTGTATTTCGACCGGCTTGCACCCGAATCGGAAAAGATGCGCGCGGAACCTGAAGCACTCGAAGCGGGGTTTCAGGCGTCATGAGCTTCTCCGAGACGTTCGTCAAGAATTCCGTGGGAACGACACTGCTGACGATCGCGGTTGCGCTCGGAGGCATCGTCGCGTTCCGCAGCCTTCCCGTCGCGCCTCTACCGGCGGTTGACTTTCCTACAATCCAGGTGACCGCACAGCTACCTGGTGCGAGCCCTGAGACGATGGCTACCTCGGTCGCGACCCCGCTTGAGCGTCAATTCGGACATATTGCCTCGCTGACCGAGATGACGTCCACGAGTTACCTCGGCCAGACGACGATCGTTCTTCAATTCGACCTAAATCGAAACATCGACGCCGCCGGGCGCGACGTGCAGGCGGCCATCAACGCCGCCAACAGCTATCTTCCTTCTGACTTACCCGCCAAGCCGACCTACAAAAAGGTCAATCCTGCCGACGCACCCATAATGATCATCGCTTTGACCTCGAAATTTAAAAGTCCGGGTGAACTGTACGACGCCGCCGATTCTATCCTCGAGCAGCGCCTTTCGCAGATCGAGGGTGTTGGCCAGGTGATAGTAGGCGGCGGCGCATTGCCGGCGGTTAGGGTCGAAATTAACCCCGCTCAACTCAAGAACCTCGGCATTAGCCTAGAGCAGGTGCGCAGCGTTCTTGCCTCCGCTAACAGTAACATTCCCAAGGGCGAGTTCGCCGACGAGAACAACTCGTGGTCCGTGAGTACGACTGATCAGCTTCTCAAGGCTGATCAATACAAGCCACTCATCGTTGGCTATCACAACGGTTCGGCAGTCGTACTTTCAAATGTGGCCGACGTCATTGATTCTGTCCAGAACGTGCGGGCTTCCGGCTATGTCGATTTGAATCGCGCCATACTCATCATCGTGTGGCGTCAGCCGGCCGCCAATGTGATCGACACCGTCGATCGGGTTTACGCCGCACTGCCCTCGCTGCAAGCGTCCATTCCCGCTTCGATTAACCTCGCCGTGGTGCTGGACCGGACGACTAGCATCCGCGCATCGGTAAAGGATGTCGAAGGCGCGCTCTTGATTTCGATTTGCCTGGTCGTGATGGTGGTCTTTTTATTCCTGCGCAACCTTCGCGCGACCGCGATTCCCGGGCTCGCCGTGCCCGTTTCGCTTATTGGTACATTCGGAGTCATGTACCTCTTCGGCTTCAGCATCGACAACCTCTCGCTGATGGCCTTGACGATCTCGACTGGCTTCGTCGTCGACGATGCAATCGTCGTGACCGAGAATGTCGCGCGGTACCTCGAGCAAGGCTACTCACCGTACAAGGCCGCGGTTATAGGGACGCGCGAAATTGGCTTTACCGTGGTCTCAATCAGCATCTCGCTGGTCGCAGTGTTTATTCCGCTCCTACTGATGGGTGGAATTGTAGGAAGACTTTTCCGCGAGTTTGCGATCACGCTCGCCAGCGCCGTGGTCGTTTCGATGGTGATATCGCTCACTACCACGCCCATGATGTGCGCGAAGCTCCTTCGGCGTGAGAGCGAGCAGAAGTCTAACCGTTTTTCGCGTGTCAGTGAGCGTGCATTCGACGCGATGCATCATGGATATGAGCGAAGTCTAGGTTGGGTACTTCGTCATTCTCCCCTGGTTTTGGCAATCGCGATCGGCACGGTGGTCCTAAACGTCTACATGTTTTACAAAATCCCCAAGGGATTTTTTCCTGAACAAGATGTGGGTCGATTGGTTGGCGCGGTGCTTGCCGATCAGGATACGTCCTACCAGGCGATGAATCGACGATTGGTCAAGTTGATCAAAATCATCCTCACTGAACCCGATATCAGCAACGTGCTTGCTTTCACAGGGACCAATGGGGCTACGAATACGGCTACTATGTACATTAGCCTCAAGCCGCTGGGCCAGAGGAAGCGCAGCGCACAGGAGGTCATCGGAAGGATTCGAAAGAAGGTTGGCAGCTATGCCGGACTCAGCCTTTACCTTCAGGCGCAGCAGGACCTCCGAATAGGTGGACGGCAAGCCAACGCAGAGTACCAATACACCCTGATGAGCGATGACCTCGATTTGCTCATGCAGTGGGCGCCTAAGTTACTCGCCAGACTGCGCGGACTACCGCAGCTCACCGACGTCAGTAGCGACCAACAGAACACCGGCCTGGCGATGAACGTGGACATCGACCACGACACCGCGGCACGATTTGGTCTTTCGACTCAGCTCATCGATGATACATTGTACGACGCATTCGGACAGCGTGAAGTATCGACCATGTATACTCCGCTCAATCAATATTACGTGGTCATGGAGGTGGCACCGCAGTTTTGGCAGGATCCACAATCGCTTCAGGTGGTCCACCTGAGTCCGAACGTTTCCAGTATTCAAAGCCCGGCGCTCGCGAGCAATTCGACCGGTGTGGCGTCGCTTGCAAGCGCGGGAAGCAGCAACGCCGTAGAAGATAGTACACTGCCTGCAGCAGCCGGCGCGGAGATTGGCGGAGTATCCACGACTCTGGGTTCCAGCACTCAGAGTCTCGCGAGCACCACCAATGAAATTTCAGGGGCGGAAACAACCAGCGATACTAGTACAGCCGGTACAAGTGCTACCTCCACGAGCTCGGTGGACCCCGGGACCCTGAGTACCGATAGTTCGACGACGGCTAACGGCACCACATCGGGCGGCTCCTCATCGCAGCCGAGTGGGGCAAGCGCGTCAGCCGGCCTTTCCAGCGTCAATGCTCCAGTCATCATCGAAGGTCAAGCGCAAGGGCCGGAGTCGGGAATTACTGTCATTGGCGCCAGCAACACGACAGCTACCACGCCCGCCTCGCCAAATTCTGCGCTTACTGCCGCCAGCACTTCCCCTGGGATGGTCCCTCTCTCAGCCATCGGCCGTTACGAAGCTTCGACGACACCGCTGACCGTCAACCACCAAGGTCAATTTCCCGCCGTTACCATCTCCTTCAACCTCGCACCCGGAGTATCTCTAGGCGACGCCGTGGACCTTATCAACGGCAACGAGGAGGCGATTCACCTTCCGTCCGCAATTCGTGGAACGTTCGCCGGGACTGCGCAGGCTTTTCAGGCTTCGCTCGCGAATGAGCCGATGCTTATCGCCGCGGCGCTCCTGAGTGTCTACATCGTGCTCGGTATCTTGTACGAGAGTTACGTTCACCCGATAACAATCTTGTCGACGCTGCCGTCAGCCGGTATAGGTGCTTTGCTCGCGCTCCAGCTATGCGGCATCGACCTCAGCGTGATTGCCTTGATCGGTATGATTCTGCTTATAGGTATCGTCAAGAAAAACGCGATCTTGATGATCGATTTCGCGCTCGAGGCTGAGCGTAAGCAGGGAAAGTCCTCTCAAGAGGCTATCTACCAAGCTTGTTTGCTTCGATTCCGACCGATCATGATGACGACGATGGCGGCCTTGTTGGGTGGTCTGCCGCTTGCCCTGGGTACCGGCTATGGCTCTGAGCTGCGTCGTCCATTGGGAGTGGCCATTGTCGGTGGCCTGATCGTCAGCCAGATGCTAACGCTGTACACAACGCCGGTCATTTATCTCTATCTAGATCGTCTGCGACTGTGGGGACTCAGCCTAGTTAAGCGCCGGCCGTACGCCGGACCGGCGACGGCAAAAATCTGAGTTGATCGGCGAGAGTTGGAGGCGATCAACTTTCACGCTGCTCCTCTTCCGGCTTACTTCGACCTCGATACGCGGGTGCTTGAACCTCTTGACAATCCCCTTCGGCCCCCAGGTTGTCACCCATGTAGCCGGTACATTATGTAACCTATGTCTCCGTGTCGGACCGTCAATTTTTGGAGCCACCCGTCGGATTCGAACCGACGACCTGCCGATTACGAATCATCCTTCAGACCTCACTAGCACGCACTCAGCAACCTAACCCCCTCGAAAATCAAGGGCTCCCCGATGACAGATTGTCGCGACCCGCCAAGCTGACCGCGAATTGAAGCGGCAGCCAAAAGGTACTGGAGTTGTCCGCCGAGACCGTGACGCAAACGGACGAGCCGGTGTGAATTGAATTCTCCGAGCTGCGATTACGATAACTACGTAGAGTCATTCGGAAAAATGTATTCACACCGGCTCGCAGCGTCGGCTCGCCGCTTTGGGGAGACAAGTCCAGGCTCATTTCGGTGTTGAGCGGGTGGCGCCAAGTTCATGCTGCGCCGCCCTATTTGCGCCGAGCCGAGTGCTTCTTTATGCGGGCGCGATGGAGAGCCTGTTTCGCGCGATTTCCGCAGAGCGTCATGCTGCACCAACGACGGGCATGACCGCGAGTTCGGTCGAGGAAGAAGAGCGTGCAGGGCGATCTCTCACATGATTTAACTCGTGAAAGATCCTCCGAGGTAACGAAGTTGGCGATTGCGCGCGCGATCGGTAAGAGGAGGGAATCCGGCGTGCGCCAGCGCCGCAGCGTGCGCCACTCAAGCTCAGAATTTGTTGACCCATCTCGCCTCTCGACGCTTCTCGCCACGATAGCTCCGTAGGCGTCATCGCGCTCGAGTATCCGATTCAAAGGTTCAAGTTCTTCGAGGGCATCACGGCCTAGGGCATGGCCTTTGTGCTTGAAAATGAAAGCGCGAAACCATTCCCTCAGGACCCGGGCTTGAGCGGTAACCGCGTCGAGTTCTGCTGGAAAGCAATTGGCCCGCATCGTTGCGGCCACCCCGGGCGGCAAAAGCTCGGCCTGCTGAAGCCAAGCCATCAGATCCTCTCCGTCTTCCAGCCATTCGACCACTTTGTCAGCCGGCGTGCCGATTGAATTTAGAAAGTCTAGACTTGGGTCGCCGGCGATAAACATCGCCGGTGGACGGGGGTCTTTGGTTGTCATTCAGCGGTAAATCCTGTTCCTCTACGTTTAATTTGCGTTTAGTCCAGCAGATTAAGGCATCTCGAATGTAACCGGTCTAGAATCGCTTGACAGGTTATCTCTCCGCTGGTAACCAGATGAAAGGCTCTAATCAGGTTATCAGATCTTTCGCGCAAGAGAGTTCCAATGCCGCAAATTCACTACCGCGCGGCTGAGGTTGAGCGTGCCAGGATCGCGTATCGCGAAGCAGGACCACCAGAGGCTCCAACGTTCCTGGTGCTGCACGGCTTTCCGACGCTCGGGCACATGTTCCGCCATCTGATTCCGCTGCTCGCGGACAGCTTCCAACTTGCGGTGCCTGATCTGCCCGGCTTCGGTCAATTAGATATGCCGCCCCGCCCCACTTTCAAATTGCACATTCGAGAATATTGCGCATGTGATCGGACGCTTCACGCAGGCCATGGGGCTAAACTGTTCCTTCTACCCGCCGGAGCCGAAGCATTCAGGCGCGACAATCCTCAGGCAGAGATCCACTCCTATCCGACCGGCCATATTGCTCTGGAGACTCATTGTCCGGAAATTGGGATGGCTGTTCACGACTTCCTCAGTCGAATACTCGGTGCAAGGCCTACTTCAACCTGGCGCAAGTCGGGCCCAGCAGATTGATTCAAATACAACTCGGAGGTCTTGTCATGCGTGCAATCGTTATAGATGGATTTGGTGGCGTGGAACATCTGATAATTAGGGAACTGCCGGAGCCTGAGCCGAAGCCGGGGCACGCGGTAATCGAAGTCAAGGCGTTTGGAATCAACCACGCCGAGATGCACATGCGCCGAGGAGAGTGGGCAGAGGCTGCACCCGTTAGCGGCATTGAATGTGTAGGTGTCGTGAAGTCATGTCCGGGAGGGGAGTTCAAGGTCGGAGCCAAGGTCGCTGCGTTGATGGGTGGACTCGGACGGACAATAAACGGGAGCTATGCGGAGTATACGCGTGCCCGCGTCGAGAACGTGGCATCGATCGAGTCCGATCTTCCCTGGGAGGAACTCGCCGCGATCCCAGAATCTTACGCCACGGCGTGGACCTGCCTGTTTCGCAACCTCGATCTCGCCAAGGGCCAGAAGCTGGTCATCCGTGGGGGAATGTCTTCGTTTGGGCAGGCAGCTTTGAATATGTCCGCAAATGCCGGCGCGGAGGTTATTGTGACGACCCGCAACAGAGACTCTGCTCCGAAGTTGGAGGCGCTTGGTGCAAAACGTGTCGAGGTCGAGGACCCTGTCCTCTCAACCCGTATTCCCGAAAGCAAGCAGATTGACGCGGTTCTCGATCTCGTCGGCAACAGCACTATCCTCGATTCCCTCGCCATGCTTCGCCGAGGCGGACGTGCATGCCTGGCGGGTTTTCTCGGTGGCCTCGCTCCGGTCCCCGACTTCAATCCTTTGCTTCAGATGTCGAGCGGCGTTCACTTCAGCTTCTTCGGAAGCTTCGTTTTCGGCACTCCCCAGTTTCCGTTGTCGGACGTACCGCTTCAAGCTATCGCCAACGACGTTGCCGCCGGCCGCTACAAAGCGAAACCTGCACGGGTATTTCGCTTTGAGGAAATCCGGGAAGCGCACAAGCTCATGGAATCTGGCCAAGCCAGCGGCAAGATGGTCGTGCGCCTCTAACGAGTCCGTCATGCCGGCGGGCCAGCGCGACAAGACACTTTTCATGACCGGATCGATCGTCTCTGTTCAGGTCGGACGCATCGCGCCGCTTGGTCCCCGTCAAGTGCCGAGCGGGTTCGTCAAACGTCCGATCACCAGCCCGGTGATGGTCGAGCGTCTCGGGTTGGCCGGTGACCAGCAGGCGGATCTGCGAGTTCACGGTGGTCCCGACAAGGCGGTCTACTGTTATCCGAGCGAGCACTACGCGAAATGGTCAGCGGAGCGACCGTCTGCCAGGGAGTTGCTAGTGCCAGGTGGCTTCGGCGAAAACCTGACGACCCGCGGTTTGGATGAAGACATGGTGCGCGTCGGCGACGTGCTGCGCATTGGCGGCGTTACCGCGCAAGTCACGCAGCCGCGTCAGCCGTGTTTCAAGCTCGGCCTTCGTTTCGAAGACCCGCAGATGCTGCGCGACATGCTGCGATCGGGCCGCAGTGGCTGGTACCTCCGGGTGCTCGAGCCGGGCTTGGTCGAAGCAGGAGCGTCGATTACGAGGACCGCTTGCCTCAACCCAACCTGGTCGGTCTCTCGGTTGAATCGTTTGATTGGAACTCATGGAACACCCGACGAGATCGCTGAGCTGTCGGAGCTCGAGGGACTCGCCACCGGCGTGCGCGATAGCATGCGCGCCGCGCTCAAAGCGTATTAGGGCCGGAGAGATAGACCTCGGAGCTGAACAAGGGTCGCTCATGGAGTTATGTAGGAGGGGTGACAAGCCGCTGATTAACAAGCATTTTCCTGGAGCCACCCGTCGGATTCGAACCGACGACCTGCTGATTACGAATCAGCTGCTCTACCGACTGAGCTAGGGTGGCCCGCCATCGATTACTCGCGTCGCGATGCGGCGCCTGTCGAATCACTCAGATTAGCCGAGCTTCTCCTTCCTTGAAAGGCCCTGGCATCGTGACGCACGGTCATTTCATCATCCATGGCGCGGAGCGTTGGGTTCACGGCGCGAAGCGCTCGCGGGCCCATTTCGTCAGCACCGTCATCAGGCGCGGCCGGGGGTCGCCAAGATGCCCTTTCATGCCACCCGCGCGCATGAAGTGATCCGCGCCCTCGATAAACGTGATCGCTTTATCGCTCGCACCCGACGCTTCGAACTCCGCCTGCACATCTGAATTGAAGATGTCTTGATCGCCGTTGGCGCCGACGACCAGTGTTGGCACCGTTACCTTCGGAAGGTTCGCCGCCGTTTTCGCATACGATGACAGCCCCGACCAGGTCGACAGCCACGCGTCCGGTGTCACGATTCGTCCGAGACCGAACGCCGAGTAATTCCCAAGATCGGGACGCGGCATGATGATCGATCCGACCGCGCGCTCCGAAGGTTCGATCGACAAGTCGAGATAATTCGGATTCGCCTGCGTGCGATACACGATCATGTACTGCGGTGCCATCGCACGCCGCGTTGAGTAGTTGCGTTCGTCGGCGGAACGCTTGGCAAAATCCGGCGCGCGCATCGCGGCACGCCCCTGCGCTGTCTCTGCGATATGACGCCGCGCGATCGCGTCGATCCGCGCGCATCGCAAGCGTTGCGCCGCTCGATACCGCTCAAGGAACTCCTTCGAGTAGCGACTTTCCGTGGGCGGAGCGCGAAAGCCGTTGCGCTCGTCATAGATGTCGAGAGCTGGATCCGACGCCAACGGATCGTTCTCATCGACCACCGCCGCATCCAGGCATGACATCAGCACCATCCCCTGGCCCGGATGCGCCGCAAGCACGATGAATCCATCAGCGGTCGGGAGTTCGTGTTGATTCAGGTCTGGCGGACCTCCCCCTGGCGGTGACGCGACACGCTGCCCATTCGGCGTGCGCGCCTGAGCATCGTAGTAGGAGAATAAGGAGCCGCCGCCCGAGTTGCCGAGCATGATGATCTTCTCGAAGCCTTCCTCTTCGCGCAAGAACCTGATCCCCGCCGCCAGATCGAGCAGCAGATTCTCATGCAGCATCGTCGAGTCGTTGTTCAAGTAGCGCGTGTTGAAGCCGAACGCGGCGAATCCCGCCTCGACCCAATACGGAATAGAGTAATGTGTGCTGAACTCGGCGCGCGGATGCGCCATGATCACGACCGTGCGCGGCCTGCCTGTTGGCGGCAAATACAGGATGCCGCGCGACTTGCCGAAGTCGGCGGCATAGAGCTGCACGGGGCGTTGCTGTACGCGCGCGTCGATATCGCCGAAGTCGACCGGATAGCGAGCCTGGTAGTCTTTCGGTGTGGTGGGCATGGCGAGTCCTCTCGCGCACTTATACTAAAAAGCGCCGCGCCGTTTATACTGAAACGCGCGCCGCTTCCACCCTTCAGTCCGATATGTAAGCCTCATCGTTTCGGAGCTTTCAATTTTGAAAACCGGAATTATCGGCGCGCTGGGCGCCGGCAAATCAACTGTCTTTCATGCACTCACTGGTCTCGCGCCGATGCCCGGCGCGGCCGAGGGCAAGAATCGCGCGCGGCCCGGGCAGATCAAGATCGCCGATCAGCGGCTCGATTTTCTCGAAGCTGCCTACGGATCGAAAAAAAAGGTGCCGGTCGAACTGACGATTATCGACTTCGCCCAGAATCCCAAAGAGCAGAAGGAAGGTGCGGCGCTCGATCCGAGCCTGCTGCCTCTAGTGCGCGACATGGACGCACTGTTGATCGTTGTGCCGCAATTCGCCGGCATGGAGCGCGAGCTAACTGCCACGCTCGACACGATCGAGGGCGAGCTCGTATTCGCTGACTTCGATCAGGCAGAGCGCCGGCTTGAGCGTATCAAGAAGGAAAAAGGCAGCGACTTTGAGCGTGCGGCGCTACAGAAGGTGACGGCGTGGCTCGAGCAGGGAAAGCCGCTTCGCCTGCTCGATCTCAGGGCGCAGGAGCTGCAAACCTTTTCGAGTTTCGGATTTCTATCGCGCAAGCCCGCGCTGATCGCGATTAACTGCGAGATGGAGCATGCGGCTGCCGATGTCACCGACGCAGAGCGCACCGCGGTCCACGAGCATCACCTCGAAGTCTTTCGGCTCGCGGCGGCATTTGAGGCCGAGCTTTGGGAGCTCGACGAAGCTGGACAAAAGGAAATGCTCGCCGGAACGGGACTCTCGGCGCCCGCGCGCGATCGCCTGATTCGCGCGCTGTTCGACCATCTCGGACTGATCACGTTCTACACGGCAGGTGAGCCCGAGGCCCACGCCTGGCCTTTGAGGCGCGGCGAGACGGCTCTGGCTGCGGCCGGCGTGATTCACAGCGACATCGCGCGCGGTTTCATCCGGGCCGAGGTCGTCAGCTATGAGGATTTTGTTCCGCTCAAGTCCGACGCCAGAGTACGCGATGCGGGCAAGCTGCGGCTCGAGGGCAGGGACTACGTGATGCGCGATGGCGACATGATTCACGTCCGCTTCAAGGTGTGAGCCTCCATTGTGGCGTCGATTTCGCGGCCCGCCGGATCGAGCGCATCGATCCATTGGCCTTCCAGCATCCAGTAACCCATACGGTGAGCGCGGCCCAAGGCGACATCGCGAGCAGGATCGATACGACGTTGAAGGTTGCGAGAGTGCGCACTGGGTCCGACGGGAGCGAAAGAAATCGCCGCGCGACGTGTCGCTCCAGCAGAATCCATCCTTGCCAAACAGTCAGGAACCAGAGCGCTCCGAGAATCGCCACCATCGTGAGCGTGGCGCAGGTTCTCAACGCCAGTTTCGTCAGCCTCGACATCGTTTCCCCTCACACCGATCTAGGTAAGCGGCGCTACTGAGCAAACGGCGCGGCGTCGTTTGATCGGCGATCGCGGACGCGTTACTCTTCGCCCATCCCTTCGGAGACGTGACAGGTTTGAAAAACTAACTGCTTCCCAATTCGCGGTTTGAGATTCACGTGCGTGCGACGGCAATGCCGATGCGCCTCTCGCGGGAGCAGTTACAGTGTTTGTCCGTTTCGATCGCCTCGATTTTTCATACGTAGGTTCAGTTCCGATCATCTCAGCCGCGAGCTTTCAGCTCGCGGCTGGATGGACGGGTGTGGTCGGCGCCAATGGCGCCGGCAAATCGACGCTGCTGAAGCTGATTGCCTGTGATCTCGAGCCGAGCAGCGGCACGATCTTCTTCGATCCGCCGTCGCCACGCGTCGCGCTATGTCCGCAGACAGTCGAGCAACTCCCGCCCGCGATCTCCGAGTTCGCTACCGCCGTCGACGGTGTGTCGCGCCGCATCCAGGGCGAGCTCTCGCTGGAGGCTAACGATCTTGCTCGATGGCCCACGCTTTCGCCCGGCGAGCGCAAGCGATGGCAGGTCGGCGCCGGGCTCGCGGTCGAGCCTCAAGTCTTGCTGCTCGACGAACCGACCGATCATCTGGATCGCGAGGCGCGCGAGCTGCTAACCGCCGGCCTCAAGCGCTACCGCGGCGTTGGCATAATTGTGTCGCACGATCGCGCGCTGCTCGACGAGTTGACGAGGTATACACTACGCGTCGATCAAGCTTCGGTACGCCTATGGCGCGGCGGGTACAGTACCGCGACAGCATCGTGGGAGGCCCAAGCTCGCGTACGACACGGCGAGTACGAACGCCTGCAGCATCAGCGGACCACGCTTGCGCGTCGCCTCGCCGATAAGCGGAGAATCGCGACGGCCGCAGAGGCCAGCTGGAACGCTGGCGCAAAGAAGCGCATGAAAGGGCCGCGCGACCACGACGCCACCAGCATGTTGTCCAAGGGAAAGGCCGAAATGGCTGCGCGTCGGATTTCGCGCGACGCGGGCGTGCTGCGCGCGAGCGTCGATCGCGTCGATGAGCAACTCGGGGAGTTCACGTTCCGAAAGGAAAAAGGAACTTCAATCTTCGTTGACTATGTGTCCGCGCCGGTAGCGAAGGTTCTCACCCTCGATGAGGACATGGTGAGCGCGGGCGATAAGCCGATTCTTTACGATATTCATCTTGCTGTTAAACGTGAGAGCCGTATCTTTGTCGCCGGTCCAAACGGCGCCGGCAAAACCACGCTGCTCGCGGCTCTGATGCGCGGCGCGCACGTGCCTGCTGAGCGCCTGCTTCATCTGCCACAAGAGCTGACTCCGAGTGACGGGGCCGCGATGCTCGACGCGGTGCGCGCGCTCGGCGCCCATGCACGCGGCCAGGTACTCGCGGTGGTTGCGGCGCTCGGCGTCGATCCGGATCGTCTGCTCGAATCGCATCAGCCTTCCCCGGGCGAGGCTCGGAAGCTCGCGCTCGCATGGGGCCTTGGCCGCCAGGCGTGGGCCCTCGTGCTCGACGAGCCGACGAATCATCTTGATATACCGGCGATCGAGCGGCTCGAGCGCGCGCTTAACGAGTATCCCGGCGCCTTGGTGATCGTGACCCACGACGACGCGCTCGCGCGCCGATGCACGAACGAGCGTTGGCGCGTCGGCCACGGCCGCGTCGAACTCGAATGAAAAGCGCCGCAGCGGTTGCTGGCGTTTCTCGATGGCGCCGCAATAAGGTGCCGCCACCTTCGAAGTGGATGAGGCGCGTCGATGGCTGCGAATCTCAACTTCATTCAAACCGTCGTCATCCTGATGATGGAGAATCGATCATTCGATCACACGCCGGACAGCTGAGCTGGCCGCAATGCGCTGGCAACTATATGAGCGCGAAAAACCTGAACCTAGTGCGTGGCGACCAGGCTTGGCTGAACAGCGTCGCCAACGAATGGCAGGGCAACAAGTACTTTCGATTCCACTCGCGGAACCGCGCATCCCGGATCCGGCGCACGAGCGGAGCAACATCGCGATTCAGCTCGGCACTCCTGCGAACGCCAAGTTTCCCTCCCAACGGATTTATCAAGAGCGAGAGCGGCACAAGCAACGAGTTGAACTACCAAACACCGGCGACGGTGCCGATCACGGATTTCTTCGCGCACAATTTCCGAATCTGCGACCGCTGGTTCTCGCGTATCCCGGCGGGCAGGCAAGCCAATCGCCTGATGGCGATGAGCGGCTACGCGCTAATCGACGCGAACGACGACGTTCAGCCGAATCCGTTACTCGCCTATGACTGGCTCACGTCACACCAGGTTCGATGGTGTGTTTATCACCACGGATTCTTTGCGTTTTACGCAATGATGTCCGCGATGCGCGGCGGCTTCGCTCGGCGATCAGTTCGGCCCCTTTGATCGATTCGCGATGGACGTCGAGCTGGAGGCCGACGCGAGCTTTCCGCGAGGTGATTTCGTCGAGCCGAAATATACCGATGCGCCGCACGAAGGCGAAGGCACCGACGATCACTCGCCGTCATCGGTCCACGGCGGTCAGCAACTCAGACGCGACGTCTATACTTCGCAGGTCGCGAGCAAGTGCTGGGACAACGCAATTTTTGTTATCACTTACGACGAGCGCGGCGGACTTGGGATCACGAGCAGCCGATCGAACTCGAGACAGTTGCGCCCGGCCACAGGTAGCCGGTTTTCCAAACGTCGGGCTTGCGCCTGCCCGGACTGATCGTGTCGCCCTTTCGTGTCAGCGGCAAACGTGATCAATCAGAATCTCGATCACACGTCGATCTTGAAGGTTCCTCGGCAACGCTTCGGCCAAGGAGGCGAATATTCACCGGAGGTCGACAAGCGCAACGTTGGTAGCGTCACAGATGTGCTCGATCTGCTCGACCCGTCGCGAAAGCCCCGGCCCGCGCCGCCGCTGATGCCCTCCGCGCGCGCGAAGACGACGCCCCATCCCGCTCCAGAACACAGGCCCGATGGTCGATGCGT
>JASHPB010000231.1 GCA_030038355.1 Candidatus Binataceae bacterium | reverse complement strand
TATAATACAGCCGGCACCAAAGGCGAAATGACCGCCGCGCTCGAATCGGTCGATCTAGATCGTGCGGCCGCGCAGCTCCACGTGCCTGAATAACCCGCGCTGCAACCAGGCGAACTGCGAGGTGCCGTTCCCAGCGCGTACCGCTTTCAGCTCGTCACGCCTTATCAGGTAGAGGATCGGCGAGGTCGCAAGAGTTGTTGCGAGCGACATCACCACCAGCATCGCGAAAACTCTCGGGTTAATGACGCGCAACTGGAGCCCGATATTGAGCACGATCAATTCGGCCAGGCCCCGCGTGTTCATCAGCACGCCGAGCGCCGATGCGTCGCGCGAGTTCATGCCCGTGAAACGCGCCGCGATGAAGCTGCCGCCGAACTTCCCCACCGACGCAACGACAATCGTGAGCCCGCAAAGAATCCACGCCTCCTGACCGCTGACGAGTCCGATTCGGGTGCGAAGACCGGTGAGGGCGAAAAAGGTCGGCAGCAGCAGGACCACCAGTACGTCTTCGAGCCGATTGGTCATCTCTTTCGCGAGCTTGCTGTCAGAGGGAATGATGGCGCCAATCGCGAACGCGCCGAACATCGCGTGGATGCCAATCAACTCCGTCGTCAGCGCGGAAATCAACAGCAGGATGAAGACGATCGCAATGATTCCCTGAGTCAAGCGGTCGCGGCTCTCCTGTTGCATCGTCAGCCGCACCACGGTCGGCCGCACCAGCACGATCATCAAAACAATGTAGGCGATCGCCGCGGCCATGGTGATCAAGCTGCCGGTGCCGCGCGCTTCTACCACGCCGACGACAATCGCCAGCAGACACCACGCCGTTACGTCGTCAACCGCGGCACAGGTGAGCACCGTCGTTCCCAGCGGAGTCTTGTTCAGCCCGAGATCGGTCAGAATTCGCGACAGTACAGGGAATGCTGTTATTGACATCGAAACGCCCATGAACAAGGAAAAGCCGGTGAAGGGGATGCCGTGCGCGGCGACGTCCGGGTAAAGCACCAACGCCAGCATCGTCCCGAGCAGGAACGGGGTAACGATGCTCGCGTGCGAAATCGCGACCGCTGATTGCCCGTTCTTGGCGACGGCCTCTGGGTCCAGTTCGAGTCCGACCAGGAACATATAAAGGATAATTCCGAGCTGCGCCAAAACGTCGAGAAAAGGCGCTACCAACGGAGGCAACAGGTAGTTGAACGCTCCCGGCCATAAGCTTCCGAGCAGAGTCGGGCCGAGCAGAATGCCGGCAACGATCTCTCCGATAACTGCGGGTTGTCTCAGGAAGCGGAAGACGATGCCGCCCAAGCGCGTGACTGCGACGATCACCGCGAGCGCGATGAGCACGTGCAGCATCACATCGGCGTCATGACCGCCTGCTGGACCGCCAGCAACACCGAGTTGGGCGGCGGCACGCGTCGGGGTCGGGATTCGCTCGCCGTATGAATGGACTATCAGGTAGATGCCGACAGCAGCGCTCAGTAATACCCCGTAGATAACGGCCTCGCGCGCAACTCGACTTGAGCTTGTCCTCGACTCCGCCGCTTTCATTTCGATGGACATCGCCCCGAACCTAGCAAACGCCCGAGCGAAGAGAAATCTCACAGTTTGTTAGGATTAAGTCGCGATGACGCCTCGACGATTGCAATGACGACTTCGCCTGCTGGCTTTTCTCTATCGAAGGGTCAAATAATTGCCCTACCGGATGGGACGAGAGGGTGGGGATGGCGCCGGTACGTTTGACAAAGAACTTGAGACGGATGCGGCGATGGATAGTTGCGCTGGCAATGTGCGCACCTTTGGGTCTTGCAACTGAATGCTGGGCCCAGGCAAATCGCGGCGCGCCGCAAGGCTCGGTCGCCAAAGCCGTCGAAGATTACTTCATCAACTGGTTCCCCCGCGTCACTGCAATCCAGAATGAACAACCCGGTTGGATGACGCCGCTGGTGACAGTTACACCGCGGCTCCTCGAGCAGTTCCGCTACGATCAGCTCTGGCAATCGCAGCCGCACGGTATCGCCACCGACAACTTCGGCGGCAGCAGAGGTCTCGAGCTGATTCCTTGGAATGAAATCGAAGTGATTCTCGCCCTTCCGCCCTGGATCGCGCACACCGGCACAACTCAGCATCCGACTAAGACCAGTCAACCTACGACCGATGGATGGGGCGACGACACGTTCCTTGTCAAGTATCGATTGCTAACCGCCAATGCCGAGCATGGTGACTATATCTTGACGGCTTTCATGGGCTTCAGCGCGCCCACCGGAGATGACGGGAACAGCGCCGGCCACGCGCTTTTCACTCCGACGCTAGCTTTCGGAAAAGGGCTCGGTAACTTCGACCTTCAGAGTACGGTCGGAGTCACCGTGCCCAATGGTGGACTAGGACGCCTCGGCATGCCCTTAGCTTACAACACTGCGTTCCAATATCGTGTCGTGAAGTATCTGTGGCCGGAATTCGAGGTTAACTACACCTGGTGGCCCGATGGCCAGCGCAAAGGCCAAAGCCAAGTCTTTCTGACCTCGGGCGTAGTGCTCGGCACGATTCCAATCCATGACCGAATCGGCGTTGTTATCGGCAGCGGTTACCAGGTTGCGGTGACGAAGCAGGCGGCCTACAACCACGCAGTGATCCTCACCGGCCGCATTCCGTTCTGAAGGGTCGGGTTGCGTGTTGGCTGATTTCCCTGGTCCCTGGCCCGAGGAGAACTTCGATCTCGGGATGGCGGTCAGAGTCGTTCGTACCGCATCGCGAGCAGGGGACACTGCTACCCGCTGTCGCGTGGTCTGGTCGTCCAAGCGCCCTTTTCATGAACTTGACCGCAGTGCCGTTCACGAGCGGCGATATATTGATCGACGATGAACCCTGGCTTATCGACTATATCCCGCCGGAGCTACCTTGATCGAAGCCGGGGGAGGAGAACGTGAACCCCGGCTACTACCGAGGGGAAGGTGGCACCTATTACTTCTGGGCGTATGGCGTCGACGGCATCGAGATCATGGGATATCCGCTAGGACCCGTCGCGCAATCCGATCTCGAGCGCGCGAACTGGAACGCCTATCGGATCAATCAGGACGCGAGCACACCCTCGACGTGGAACGTCAACATCCGGAACCCGCCTCGGGTACGACGCTGTGTAGTGAGTCTGACAACAACCCGATGAAGCCGACTACCGTTATCGAGGGTCAGGAGGGGAAGTCTTCGACGCGAAGACGGGAAACCTGATGCAATATGGCGGTCTCGCGCGCCCGCATCAAGCGTCGCCGTGCAAGAATTGCGTTTTCCCTGTTTGCCATCCACCCGCGGGTGATGCGAGCGTAGTTCGGCGTCTGAAAATGGAGACCCTGGGAGGACATAGAATGAAAAAATTTAGCGGACTTGCGCTTGCGATCGCGGTCGCGATTCCTTTCGGAGCCACTCGAACAAGCTTCGCGCAGTCGGCCAGTCAATCGATGGAGCACGCCGGATCAGACATCGAAAACGCTGCCAAGAGTGTCGCCCATGGCACCGCCACCGCGGTTAAGGACTCCGATGTGACAGCGAAGGTCAAGCTGGCGCTGCACGATGATTCTCTCACCAAGGGCAGCGCGATCCACGTGTCGACGGTGGCGGGAGTCGTGACGTTGCGCGGGACCGTCGCGTCAACGCATATTTCCAATCGTGCTGAGCAGTTGACGCGCGGAACCACCGGCGTAAAGGACGTTCACAATCACCTGCACGTTGTCAACAGTGCTGGCTAGTTAAAGGCCAGCCCGAAGCGTTTTTAGGCGTCCGCAGACTAGGGGAAAGCGCTCATGAGTGACAAACGAGTAGCAATGATCTTGAGAATCCATCTCCAGTGGTGTCGGGCGAAGAGGTGAAGGCCGCCATCCTCGCGCTGGTCGAGCCGGTTCATCGAGCACCCGGATGCATCCGCCACGAAATCTACAAACACATCGACCGCAACGGAGACCTGATCCTAGTAGGGAGTTGATAAATCAGTGAAGATTTGATCAATGAGAATCGCGCAGTCGGAACGATCCTCTGGGAGGTGAGCGTGGACCGCGGTAGTATCAATCATCTTGCCTTGACGGTTAGCGATCTGGTCCGTTCCACCGAATTCTACGACAGGGTACTGGGCTTCATGGGCTATGCGCGAGTCGAGGTGCCCGAAGCGACTCAGCAATTGATGAAGACGCGGCTGCACGCGTGGACCAGCCCAAACGGTTCAATTACACTTCGGCCAGTAACAGCAGAATCTGCGGGAAAAGCCCACAATCGCGACGCGGCGGGGCTCAACCATATGGCGTTCAACGCCGAGAATCGAGCCGATGTCGAAAGGATGTATTGTCTCTTACAGGACATCGGCGCGCGGATCCTCGATCCACCAGCCGAATATCCATACTTCCCAGGATACTTTGCGGTTTATTTCACCGATCCTGACGGCTTTAAGTTCGAGTACGTTTTCTGGCCCCAGACTTAACAAGGTGACTTAAAAGCAAGGCGGGTTCGGTTGATCGCAGAGTAGGAGGAGCGGCGGATGGGCGGTGAAGAGCGCGGCGACGGGCGATGTTGACGATCATGGAGCCTGGCGATCGGGTGCCGAGGAGCATCCGCTGCGACGGATCAAGGAACTTGCCGACGCAGCGCTGGAGCAGCTCTCGGCGCCATTCGATGAGACGTACAGCGCGAGCGGACGGCCGTCGATCCTGCCCGAGCGGCTGCTGAAGGCCTCGCTGCTGATGGCGTTCTTTACGGTGCGTAGCGAGTGCCTTTGCTGCGAGCAGCTCGACTACCAGCTGCTGTTCCGCCTGTTCCTCGACATGGAAATGGCCGAGCCGAGCTTCGTCCATTCGAGTCTCTCGCGCAACCGGGCGCGGTTGCTGGAGACCGCGTTGCCGGGCAGCCGACGGATTACGCTGTGAGCCGGCAAGGGCTACGACACGGCCGAGTTCGTCGCAGCGTGCCGCGCGCTCAAGGTCACTCCGCACATCGCCCGCAATGACGGTTGCGCCGGCGGCTCCGCACTCAAACGCCGCACCGCGCGTCATGCCGGCACGCGGTGGACCAACGGGTACACAAGCGGGTCGAAGAGATCTTCGGCTCGATGAAGACAGTGGGTGGCCTGCGCAAAACCCGTTATCTAGGCCTCGACCGCACCGAGCTGCACTCCTATTTGGTGGCTGCCGCCTACAACCTGCTCCGCATCGCAAGACTCAGCCCGGCCCTGCATGAAGTACGACTCCAACACGCCATCGCGCTCGCCTCGGCAGGCTAGAACAGCCATGCCCTCCGCTGAATCCAGCGCTTCCATCACTACCATGGCAATCACATGACTAACCAACCCTTCCTCAAGACCCTGCTAGTGGAAGCTTGGCGTGATCAGGCGGCCCTCGACGAACATCTCGCCAAGCCATACCTTCAGGGTTTCATGAAACGGTTCGTAAACATCTTTCGCGACGCGATAACATCCGTATTGACCCGTATCCAGAACTTATCTTGAAGACGAATATGCATCTGCGCATGAAGACTCGGCACGCAGCCGCGCTCGCGCTAGTCGGATGGTATCTCATGCCCCGCCGGTGAGCGGCGACTATCCGATGGGCGACCTTAATACTCCCCTCACTCAATCGGTGGAACTAGCGCCCTGCGATCTATCGAGACTAGGACGAGTGCGAGCACGTTCGGGATCGGTACGCCAGAGTAGTGAACGGAACGAACAAGCAGCTAGCGATCAGCATTACAGGCAATCACAGTGCGTCTCGACTGACGATCCACGGCGGGCAGACTGATTGTCCGGTGGTAGAGATGGCAGGGGCGAGCAGTGGGAGGAGATACCGCCCGCCCCCTCGGCAGAGCACGGGTAAAGGGGGATGAACTCCGGCTCCGTCTAGATATAATTCTTGCGCTTTGCGCAGCCGGGTCAACTCCCCGATCCGCGGCGGAGGGCTCAAGATCGAGCAACCGGGTTGCGGGGAATTATCTCAGCTTTGTTTCGAATTCGACCAGCAGCTGCGTAAACGACTTTGGGTCCGTGCCGTGCATCGAGTGCGGCATTTGCGGGAATGAGCGATAATCGATCTGACGGCCCGCGCCGGAAACCAGCTCACATGCACGCTTAGCTTGCAAATCCGAAGCGGCACCCAGTAGATATCCCGGGGCTTCATCTACACGGCGGAAGTGATGTGTGTACAGCACCGGGCATTTGACACTGGCGAGCATCCGGGCGTGGTCGCAACTTTTGTAAACCGTACCTTCCCAGAAAGCACGCGCCCATTCGGGATCATATTCCTTGAGCATCTGCGGGATCTCGCTTTCCGAATTTAACATCGGCATCGGAAGGTTGGAGAGCCAGACAGGAAGCTCCGTTTTTGCGGCCCGCTGCATCCCGGCCCAATCGCCAACGCTCCACTGATCGCCGAGGTATTTGCTCATCAATGCGAAAATC
>JASHPB010000230.1 GCA_030038355.1 Candidatus Binataceae bacterium | reverse complement strand
CCCATGTTGATGTACCAGCATTCGCGCTCCGGCGTTTCCATGCCGGGCAGGTAGCACATGGTGCCGAGCCCGGTTTGGACGTCAGTCGAAACCGCGCCCACGACGAACGAGCGCTTGAACGGATAGATCGCGACCTTCGCATCAGGCACGGGACGATCGCGCGTCGCGAGCCAGTAGATGTGGCTGCGGAAGAGGCGCCCGGCGCGATCGTAAGTGTCGATGTAGGGCTCGAACCACATTTCCGAATCCATGTAGATGATGGTCTTCGAGTCGAGCGCATCGATCTTGGCACGATCAGGCAGCGCCTGCACGATGTACATGTGGCGCATTTCCCACGCCTCGGGGCACGCGCTGGTGCCGCCATCGGTCGCGCAGCGCACTTCGGGCGAATGGATCGCGTGGATCGTCGCCAGCATGTTCTTCTCGCCGAGGAACTTGTAGTAGTATTCCTCGGTCTTGGGATTGAATCCGGAATAATGATCCGGATCCCACGAATGCGCCGAAGTTCCGCTCGCCGTTGACGAGCTCATGATCGACTCGTTGATGCGGCGCACGCGGCGCGAGCCGGCATTGAGCGACCAGATGTCGTCGCCGCGATGCGGCGCTGCGTAGCGCCAGCGGATGAAGCCAGTGCCACGTATTTCCTGCGGCGCGAGAATCGGATAGAGGCCGAAGAGCCAGTAGCGATCGGTCTTCTTGAAGTCGGGATCGATCGGCATCGGCTCGACTTCCGTGCGGCCTACCAGGTCGTACCCGGCATAGTGACCGATCTGGAAGTACTCGACCTGCATGCTCTGCGGTCCGTTCTTCGTATAGGAAGAGTCGCAGTCATAGAAGCGCAGATCGTAGTCGTCGGTAGTGATCGGGCGGAACACGTTGTTCCAGATGATCTTGGTGGCGACGTCGGGATCGTTGGCGTCGATCAGCGGGAAGGGCTGACCTGCCACGTAGCCGACGACGCTACGCTTATCCTGCGACAGGCGGACCTGCGAGGAATACTTTTCCGTCGCATCCTTATAGGGCGGCGGCCAGTCGACCCGCTCGCTCGGCGTGATCTTCATGGTCATGCCGTGCTGCACCTTGTAGTACACGCCCGGTCCGACGAGGTCCTGCACCTTGCTCGCGTTATCAGGCGTGATGAAATCGCCTGGCTTTACCTGGGCGAAGCTCGAGCCGGCGAACGTCCCCATCGTCGCCAGGCTGACAGCAACCGCCAAGGTCGTCTTAAGGGACGACAAACTCGCTCTCCTCAACATATTTTGGCCTCCAAGCGTTTGAGCCGCGGCATTCGCCGCACATCTATCAGCCGACATTAGACATTCAATATCTAAATCGTCAATTCCGATAATTTGACTCCGCCGGAAGCGGGGCGTCAAGGTGAAATGTTATTGTAGAACAACTAATGAAATTTCAGATCAATTCGGTCATAAAGCCCGCATTTTTCGCTCACCGGGGTCGCAATCGCCACGCCCCGCGGTAAAACAAAACACCCAGAAAAGCCGGAATTTGTGGCGATTTCCATAAATTGACGATTCGTCAAGCTTCTCGTGCTGCGAGACCTAGTTGACTGTACTTCAATAATCGGGTCAGTGACCAATGTTGGGAAATTAGTATTATTTCCCTCGTGTTGCCCCACTTTCGGTGATCTCCTCGCAGCTGCACGCGCGCAAGTTGGCTCCAGAAGCCCGTTTGGTTTCGGATTACCAGTTTTCATCGTCCAGATCAGTTCGCCTTATCGAGTTGCCTAACGATCGTTAGAACAACGCCATTGCACCGTTGACTCGTGCACTATTGGAGTCATCTGATCAAAAAAGCAGCGCCGGAGGTGGCTTCGCAATTCCACCTCCGGCGCGATGGCGAACCGGTCGATTATGATGACGCGGCTAGCTGTTCGGGTCGATGCCCCACTTCTGTTTGTTGGCCGCGATCTGTTCAGGTGTCGGATGCTCCTTCTGCTCGAAGGCCTTCACCTTGAATTGATCCATGATGTCGACCATCGCGTGATTGAGGTCGATATCATCCTTCAGTACCTCCGGCACCGCGGGCTCCTCGAAGATCGCCTGCCATGGACATTCGGGCTCGCACGCCCCGCAATCGATACATTCATCGGGATGTATATAGAGCTGGTTAGGGAACTTTTCCGTGTCCGAACCGGAGTACTCATAGATGCAATCGACAGGGCAAACGCTGACGCATCCGGTATCCACGCAATCGCGGCAGAGGCGGGTAATGGTCCAAGGCATCGTGAATCATCGTCTCCTATTGAGAAGCGTACGCCCCTAAACTATATCGGCTTTGCAGTTCAGAAAAGCGATTAGGAACAGGGCACGCCGCTCTGTTGCGCATGTCCAGCCGGGCAGCCGTACGATTGCATATAGATGATACCGCAGCCACTGCTTGAGAGGATCAAATAGATGAGCGCATCCGCTAAACCCTCGGCCGCCAACACGCGGACCGAAACCGACAGTATGGGCGCAATCGAAGTCGCCGCCGACCGCTACTGGGGCGCACAGACCGAACGCTCCCTGCTCCACTTCTCAATTGGCTTCGATCGCATGCCGCGCGCCGTAGTGCGCGCCTTCGGCATCCTCAAAAAGGCTGCTGCCGAGGTTAATCGTGATCTCGGCAAACTGCCGGCCGAGAAGGCGAGGCGCATCGTGCAGGCCGCCGATGAGGTGATCGAGGGCAAGCTCGACGATCACTTTCCGCTGCGCATCTGGCAGACCGGCTCCGGCACGCAGACCAACATGAATGCCAACGAGGTCATCTCGAATCGTGCGATCGAGATCGCCGGTGGCGTTCGCGGCAGCAAGAAGCCGATTCATCCCAACGACGACGTCAACATGTCGCAATCGTCGAACGATACCTTCCCGACCGCGATGCATATCGCGGCCGCCGAGGAGATCGTCAGCAAGCTGATTCCCGCGCTGAAGCGGCTCCGCGACGCGCTGGCGAAGAAGTCCGCCGCATTCGCCGACATCGTAAAGATCGGCCGCACGCACCTGATGGACGCCGTGCCGCTCACCCTAGGCCAGGAATTCTCCGGCTATGTCGCGCAGCTCGACGCCGATCTCAAGCGCATCGAGATGACGATGGGCGACATCTATGAACTCGCAATCGGCGGCACTGCAGTTGGCACCGGTCTCAATACGCATCGCGAGTTCGCGGCGCGCATGGCGGGCAAGATTGCGCAATACACGGGACTGCCGTTTCGCTCCGCGCCGAACAAGTTCGCGGCGCTCGCCTCGCACGACGCGCTCGTGATGGGCAGCGGTGCGCTCAAGACCCTCGCCTGCTCGCTGATGAAGATCGCCAACGACATCCGCTGGATGGGTTCGGGGCCGCGCTGCGGCCTCGGCGAATTAACTCTGCCGGAGAATGAGCCGGGCTCGTCGATCATGCCGGGCAAAGTGAATCCGACGCAGAGCGAGGCGATGACGATGGTCTCGATCCAGGTGATCGGCAACGACACCGCGATCGCGGTGGCCGATTCGCAGGGCAATTTCGAGTTGAACGTCTTCAAACCGCTCATCATTCACAACTTCCTGCACTCTGTCGTGCTGCTCTCGCATTCGTGCGATTCGTTCCGCAAGTACTGCGTCGAGGGGCTCGAGGCGAATCGCGAGCAGATCGAGCGTTACGTGAAGAACTCTCTCATGCTGGTGACGGCGCTTAGCCCGCATATTGGCTACGACAAGGCGGCCGCCGTGGCCAAGAAGGCTCATCATGAGGGCACGACGCTGCGCGAGGCGGCACTTGCGCTTGGCTATCTAAAAGGCGAAGAATTCGACCGCTTGGTACGCGCGGAAAAGATGCTGAGTCCCGGTGACTGATCGCGGATGACACGGACGGCGGCGACCATCATTGCGCTGCTGGCTGCCGTCCTGGCGAGCGCAATCGCGCTTGCGGCCGGCGCTCCGCCGTCGGCCCTGTTGCGCGTCGCGCCAACCCTCAGCGAAGTAACGCCACTCGCGATCGTCGGTCCACCAATCCAGCGGGGCGAGAAGCTTGACCTCGCGATTGGCATCCACGTCATCAATATTTCGTCGATCGACGAAGTCGCCGAACAATTCGCGCTCGATGCCTACCTGGTCGAGAGCTGGAAGGATCCGCGCCTTGCCTACACTTCAACCGGCGGTGACGATCTGCGCTATTACGGCCTGACCGACCTCTGGATACCGAAGGTCGAGATCGTCAACGCCGCCTCGCCGCGCAATGGCTACGACAGTGCCATCAGCGTTGCACCCGACGGCACCGTCACCTACAACGAGCGTTTCCGCGTGGAGGTCTCCTCGCAATTCAGGCTGCACCGTTTTCCGTTCGATCGGCAGACGCTGCTGGTCATCTTCCACCCGTTCATCAACTCCGCGCGCTTCGTGAAATTCAGCATCATGAAGAACGGCACCTGGACATCGAAGGAGTTCAGCAGTTACAGCTCGCTCGCGCAGTGGCAGTTCCAGGGCGTGACGCTCGAGATCGGCGAAATGCCGATCAACCACGACGGCTCGATCGCCGAAGCGCGCTTCAAGATCGACATGAGGCGCAAATCGAGCTTCTACGTATGGAAGGTGTTTCTGCCGCTGCTTTTGATGGTGTTCCTCTCGTGGGCGGTGTTCTGGATCGAGACCGGCGACATCCAGACCCAGGTGACGATCGCGGTTACAACGATCCTGACCGTGATCGCGTTCGCGTTCGCGATCTCGGCGACGATGCCGCGCGTGCCGTACCTGACCTACATCGACGCGTTCTTTCTGCAGTGCTACGTGTTCGTATTCCTGGCGATGGTCGAGCTGATGTTGGTGCATATTGCGCATCGCACCGAGACCCGCCGCGACCTCGGAATCCGCATGCGGCGAGTCACACGCTTCGCAATCCCAGTCGCGTTCATCGTCAGCAACATCGTGATCGCGATCCGCTTCCTGGGCTAGCAACATCGACGCTCGCCGCGGCGTGGTCCGCGAGGTAGCGCTAGACCGCCGGCCAATCGTACACCTCGATGCCCATCTGTCGGCGGTGCGCACGATGACGACGCGCCGCCGCTGCGACACGTAGATATTCTGGCCCCAGTTGCCAATCGCCTCGTAGTCGTAATCGTCTCTGTCACGCTGAACGCCCCACCAGAAGTACTTGTAGTACGCGCCGATTTTGAGCCACCAGCCGTAGGTTTGCCACGTGCGCGTGTCCTCGGGGTCGCGCGTCGTCGATTACGCCACCCACGCCGCGGCAATGATCTGCCGCCCCTTCCAGGAGCCATTTTGCAGGTGGAGCTGGCCGAACTAGGCAAAATCGATCGCGCGCGCATTCAGCGCCACGTGCATCAGCTCCAGGCCGTCGCGCGCGCTGTCGATACTCCAGGTCGCGGAATATTCCATGCCGAGCGGCTGCCAGATCTTCTCCGCCAGATACTGACTCGGCGTGCGATTCGTCGCGCGCTCGAGCATCCAGCGCGCGCTGGATTCGTCGAACAGCGCCACCAGGATTTGTTCCTTGTTCTTGAAGTAGAGGTAGATCGTGCCGACCGCGACGCCGGCGGCGCGCGCGATCGCGGCGATACTGGTCGCGCGAAAGCCGCGCCGCTCGAAGCGCCGGCGCGCCGCCGCCATGATCCGCGTACGCGAAATCGATTCAGTTGTTCCGCGTCGTGCCGTCGTTTCCATTCGACTGAACATATGACGTCTTTATTCAGTTCAAGCAATGGCAAGAAAGGCGGCTGAAGACCGTCTCATTGCGAGCGCCGCGCGATGAATCTGAGGCGGCCCGCGATCGACACCGCGACCTCGGGAAACTGATCAAGAGTCCATTCGCTAGCGCGACGGCTTACTCGGAATGACGACCAGCAGAACTGCCGTTGACCGGAATGGCAGCCAGTCGAGAACCTCCAACTACGTCATCCCGAGCGAAGGCTGCCGGAGTCGAGGGATCTTATCCGTGCACTAGGGCAACA
>JASHPB010000229.1 GCA_030038355.1 Candidatus Binataceae bacterium | reverse complement strand
CAAGCTGGCGGGCGAAGTGCTGATCACGGGCGGCTTTGGCGGTGTTAATCAAGATGCGGTAGGCCGCCCGCTCAACACGGCGGAAATCTTCGATCCGAAAACGGCGACCTTTCGTTCGACGGGCTCGATGAATCGGGCCCGCGCACTCCAGACCGCGACGCTCCTATTGTAAGCGAGTGCGGCGTGAGCCTAGGCGGTCTCGTCCGGTGGCTCATCGTCGCCGTTGGGATCGGGTTGCTCGGCGGGCAGCGGTGGAATTGGCAACTCGATGACCTTGGACGGCAGGCTGTCGCTCGCGAGCCGGCGCGAGACGATGATGAACGCCGAGTGCGCGACCATCCGAAAATGTGGCCGCACGCTCATCCCTTTCACCTGCCAGTTGCGGAGCATCGTCTCGAAGCTCTCGATCTCACCGAAATCGGCGCGCTCCTGGAGCGCGTCAACCGTCTCCTTGAGCTGCACCGTTGTCGGCACGTAACAGATCAGCACGCCGCCGGGGCGGAGGGCCTCCGACGCCACGCCAAGTGCGCGCCCGGGCTCGGGCAGATCCAGGAACATCCGATCGACGCCGCGCTCGTCGAAGCCCTCGTAGAGATCGCGATGCTTCAGCGTCCAGTTGGGCGCCTCGCCGAAAAAAGTCGCGACGTTCTTGCGCGCGGCGGCGGCAAAATCCTCACGCACTTCGTACGAAATCACCTGGCCATGCGGGCCGACCGCGCGGAGCAGCGCAATCGTGAGCGCACCGGCGCCGACTCCTCCTTCGATCACGGTCGCGCCCGGGAAGACGTCGCCCCAGACCATCAGCGGCCCAGTATCTTTTGGGTAGATCACCTGCGCGCGGCGCGGCAGCAGCGGTATCAGGTCGGCGTAGGTGGGACGCAGCACGAGGAAGGTCTCGCCGGTGCTGAATTTGACGCGCGAGCCTTCCTCGACGCCGAACAGCTCGTCGGCCAGCAGTTCGCCGCGAATCAGCAGCTTGCGGCCGGACTCGAGGATCTTAAGATAGCGGCGGCCCTTGCGATCGATAAAGATGACGGCGTCGTGAACTTGCAGGTGAGGATCCAAGGTACTCCACGCTTAAACGCATCGCCCACGATGCGCAACATGCGGGGGAATCTATTGACTACCAAATGGCGTGGAGTTTAGGCTGACTAATCCTGTCGCCTTTCTGCTTCGCGAATGGTCAGCGGAAATGTTTTCGCTCGCAATAATGACTACTGATAGAATCAGATTGGCCTCACGGGCCGTTAATTTTTCCAGGGACACGAACAACCATGGCTGAAAAGAAGGCAAAGACCGCCGAGAAGAACGCTGGAGTCCAGAACAAGCATATCTGCCCGCAGTGTGGAGGCGAGAGCAAGGTCACGCTCTTCGCCGGCTACGGGCGTAAGGGCTTCTTCCTCGTCTGCGAAAAGAACTGCGGCTTCATCGGCCGTACTCGCGGCTGAGCCCGGCAAGGAGATCGCAGATGGGCAGGGCGCGCAAGAGCAAAACCTCCAAGCGCGACAAGTACGCTTCGTTCGACATGGCCGAGGAAGCCGAAGAAGATGCCGACCTTCCAAAGGACGAAGCAGGCCGCCGCAAAATCAAACGCCAGTACGCTGAGCTGCTCGGCATCCGCATCGAGAAGCTGCGCGGCCGAATCCTGAACCGCGAGCGCATCAACAAGACGATCGAGGGCATCTACTTCATTTGCGCCGGATGCATGAAGGTGTGCCACTCGCTCGACGATGGCCTCGAAGAGGATCCCAACAACCTCAACAACCTTTGCGGGGCGTGCGCCAAGCAGAGGGCGCAGGCCGCCGCCGCGGCCGCACGTGAAGCGTCACCGCCGGCGCGCGCGCCAGCGCGCAAACGGGTAGCCGCGAGTTGAGCGGGGTTGTACAGGCAATCCGGAACAGATAAACAACAGGGCCGATGTCTCTGCAGTTAATTCGTCCCGATATCAACGTCGATTTCGTCGGGAAGCGCTACTTCTTCGTGTTGCTGTCGACCGTCGTCAACATAGCGGCGATCGTCCTCCTGTTCACGCGCGGCCTCAACTACGGTGTCGATTTCGCCGGCGGCAGCGTCGCGCAGGTCGAGTTCAACAAAGTGACCAGCGGCGATGAGATTCGCAAGGCGCTGTCTCCGCTCGGCCTCGGCGAAATCACCGTGCAGGATTTCGGCAAGGCTCGACAGTCGTTCCTCGTTCGCTTCGAAGCGGTGCGCAACATCGGCAGCGTCGGACCCAAGCTCGAAGCTGCACTCAACAAAACCTACGGCCCAGGCGTCGGCAAGGTGGTGCGCGTCGAGAGCGTCGGCGCCAAGGTTGGAAGTGACCTGCGGCGCAAGGGCTTCGAGGCCGTCATCTTCGCGACGCTCTTCATGGGCGTCTACATCGCGATCCAGTTCCGCCACGTGAGCTGGAGCTTCGGCGCGGGCGCGGTGGTCGCGCTGATACACGACGTGCTGGTCGTGATCGGCGCGCTGGTGGTCAGCCAGTACCAGTTCGATCTCACGACGCTGGCAGCGGTGCTCACGGTTATCGGCTATTCGGTGCATGACACGATCATTGTCTCGGACCGCATACGCGAGGACGCCTCCAAGCGGCGGCGCGAGGCGATCGCGGTCACCATGAACCGCGCCATCAACGAAACGCTTTCGCGCACCATCCTCACCTCGGGCACCGCGATCGCCGTGCTGATCGCGCTGCTCGCCTTCGGCGGACCGATCCTGCGCCCGTCGGCGTTCACGCTTCTGGTCGGGTTCATCACCGGGACGTACTCGTCGATCTATATCGCAGGCCCGGTCGTGCTCTTCTGGGAGAGCGGCTCGCGTGTGGGCGCAGTCTCCTCGCGGGCGGCCTGACGACGCTCGGCGTGGCGGACCAATCGTCCGCGGATAATTGGCGATAACGATCAGAACCGGCCGCGGCGCTTACCAGTTGACGCTCGCGGCGCCGACCGAGCGCGTGAGCGACGCTACCATCCTCACGCTCGCGCTCGACCGCAGTGACGGTATCGAGCGCGTAGCCTTCCGCTGCCGCATCGCGCGCGAGCTGCTCGACGACGATTCTTCCGATGACGCGCTCGTGGCGCGCCTCCAGCCGTGGCTCGAGCGTGCGTTCGAGTTGACGCGCGAGACGGCGCTTAGGACTATCCGCGGCGAGCGGCGCCTGCACGAGTTCACCTTCGACGCATCCAACCCAGGCCCGTTCTAACCCACAACTAAAGGGGTCGCCCGAGGCACTCTTCCGAGAGCGCGCGGCGCTCTCGATCATATTACATGCATGCTTGCATGTATGTTTTCGATGTGGTAACGCTCTCCTGATGGCCGCCGGCCAGCGCCGCCGCACCCAGTACCAACGCAGCGCCGCGACCCGCGCGCGCCTGCTCGACGCCGCCATCGATTGTATCGTTGCTCACGGCTACGCTCGCACCACCACCACGATGATCGCGCGTCGCGCCCGCCTCACCCGCGGCGCTCAGCTCCATCACTTCGGCAATCGCGAGCAGCTGGTGCTCGCCGCGATTGCGCATCTCTTCGAGCGCGGCCGCCGCGAGTTCGCCGCCGCGTTCAAGAACGTTCCGCCAGGTCCCGATCAAAACGACATCGCGATCGATCTCTCGTGGAAGTTTTTCAGCGGCCGCCTCGCTACCGCCTGGATCGAAATCATGGTTGCTGCGCGAAGCGACCCGCGCCTCAAGGCCGCTGTTCAGCGACGCGCCGCCGACCTGCAGCGCGAGGTGCTCGAGTTCGGCCATTCGTATTCGAAGCTGCCGCTCAACGAATTTGCCTTGTCCCAGGCGTTCGAGGCCGCGCTGATGATGGGCCTCGCCATGATGGGTATGAATCTCGGCGCGGAGCAATTCGCGGGCGCTTCGGCTGCGATTCTCGGCCTCTTAAAGGAATTAATCCGCTCGCTGGCTCGCGATCGCGGCTTGCTGACCCGCGTGCTGGATCGATTGGCGTCGGCGCCGGCTCCAGCAGCCGTCAAGCGATGAAGTATCTACGCCTCATCTTTTGCAATTTCGGCCGCAATCGCCGCCGCACCATCCTCACAATCATTTCGATCAGCGTCTCGATTTTCATTTTCTGCGGCGTGCTGATCCTGCCGGTATTCTTCGCCATCGTAATCAAATCGAGCGCCGCCTCGCTCCGCCTCGTATGCCACGCCAAGGCCGGCCTTTCCTATTCAATGCCCGAGGCCTACGGACCGAAGATCGTCGCGATGCCGCATGTCGCTGGCGTCGATTCGTGGAGCGCCTTCATGGGCCGCTATCACAATCCGGCCGACCAGTTTCCGAACCTCGGGATGGATCCCGATTCAATCCCAACGGTGTGGTCCGACTGGCACATGCCGAAGGAAACGCGCGACGCCTTCGCGCGCCAGCGCATCGCCGCGCTCGTCGGTCTCGACACCATGAAGCAATTCAACTTCCACATCGGTCAGCAGATCATGCTGAAGGGCACGATTTACGCGGTGAATCTCGCCGTCAAGATCGTCGGCACGCTGCCGAAGGGCACGATGGCCTCGATGCTGCT
>JASHPB010000228.1 GCA_030038355.1 Candidatus Binataceae bacterium | reverse complement strand
GACGAGCAGGTGCAGCGCGCAGTCGATTGCTATAACGCCGGCGCTACCATGCTGCACGTTCACGTGCGCGATCCCAAGACCGGTCAAGGCTCGGTCAACTTCGACGAATACAACTACTTTATCGGGCGCCTCAAAGAAGCAGTGCCGAAGATGATCCTGCAGGTTGGCGGTTCCATTTCCTTCGCCCCGCATACTGCAGACGCCAAGGCCAAATGGTTGGACTACGACACCCGTCACATGCTTACCGAGCTGAACCCGAAGCCGGAGTTCGTCACGATTACCACCGGGACGACGCTCTGGGATGTCACGCAAGCGTTCGTGCCCTCCGATATCAAAGGAACGCATCTAGATGATCCAAAGGTACAAGCCGCCTGGAGTGGAATGGTGGTAGATTCGACGCCAGCCTTTTACATCGAGCACCTAAAGCGGCTGCGCGCGCATGGAATCCAGCCCTACTTCGTACCTGGCCATGTACATCAACTCGAGATTATCGAGCGCCTGATCCGCAACGGCGTTTACATGGGGCCGCTGAATGTAGCGCTTTGCGGTTACGGCGGGGGCTCCATGGGCCGTAACCCGTTCGATTGGATGGAGATGGTTCGCCGTACGCCGCACGGGTCGAGCAGCGTGACATTCTGGAGCAGCATGCGCGGCAACATTGCGATCCAAAACCTCGCGATTATCCTGGGTGCCCATGTTCGCGTCGGTAACGAGGACAATATCTGGGACGCCCGAAAGCAGCGTTGGGAATCAGCAAAGCAGATTGAATGGGCTGTCAAGCTATGCGAACAGTTTGGACGTAAAGTGGCGACGGCTGAGGAAGCCCGCAGCATCATGAAAGTTGGGGTTTGGTACAACACCGTCGAGGAAACGTTGTTCAATCTGGGACTGCCACCTAATCGCGCTGCGGGCTACAAGGGGTTTTTGAGCTATGAAACAGACGGACGACGGCCGAAGATCGCAGGCGTCAGTTCCAACCCGACCAGCATTCTGTAACGTCGATCGCTTCGGCGCGGTAGCCTCTGGCTCCCTTAGGGTCTTCCTTAAAGAAGCTGTAAGCAGGTGCTGGAGGACCGCGTCGTATGCCGTCTTTGCGATCGAAGCGGAAACGGAGTCAATAGATGACAGATTTGGATCAAACAAATGCGGCCGGGCCTTGGGACACTGCATTGGAGCAACTCCACAGGTGGGATCCTGAGTGGGCCGAGAGCTGCCTAAAGATGACAACCAACCCATGGACGTCGGGTGTCTTGCCTCGCAAGACAGTCGAACTAATCGGCGTTGCGCTTAACGCCGCCTGCACCAACCTCAATCCTGACGGCACTCGCCGTCACATCCGCGCCGCGCTGCGCGCGGACGCGACGCGCGAAGAAATCCTGATGGTGCTCATGATGGCCTCGGTGATGGCGATTCATTCGTGCAGTCTCGGCACACCCATCCTGCTCGAAGAGGCAAAGGCTGCCGGCGTGCAACCTGCGTTGAAGGCCAAAGTCCCAACACCCGCCTGCGATCGTATGCGCGCCATGGGCCAATGGAACGACGCATGGAATCCCTTCCTTCAACTGGACCCCGTCTGGACAGACGAATTCATGGCTACCGGCGCCGGCATCTATGGCAACGGTGTGATGAGTCCGAAACTGGTGGAGCTGCTGAGCGTCGCGTTCGATGCCTCCTATACACACATGTACGCTCCTGGCACTCGCCGACATATCAAAGCCGCCCTCAACCTAGGAGCATCAATGGAAGAGATCATGGAGGTGCTTAAGCTGAGCGTCGTCCAGGGCGTCCAGGCATGCAATTTAGGGGTGCCAATCCTCGCCGAGGAAATAGCGAAGCTTTCAACAATGGGAGCCCAGTAGCATTCTGACTATGAATCGACCTATTTGGGAGCGGCTTTCATCCACCACCTCATCGATTTCAATTGGACTGATCGATCTAGTGCGCGAAGTTGTGCCCGTGGTCCTGTTCTTTTTCGTCTCGTTCCTTGTCATTTTTCTGTTGTTCAAGCTCTTCGTCTCTCAATACTCGATCGAGTTTTCGGCTTTCACCAAGGCAGCGGTTGCGGCCCTGATTCTCGGCAAGGTGATTCCGCTTCTAGACTGGGCCCAACCCGGATACCTCGATTCGTACCGCCTTGCCGTCGTCATTGCAGTTAAAACTGTCGTTTATGGATTGGTTGTGTTCGCGCTCGGTACGGGTGAGAGAATCTTCGAGGCCTCCCGCCGCGTCGGGAGTCTCCACGGGGGCATCGATTATGTAATGGCCAATGCGAACCTCGACCGCTCGCTCGGTCTCGTGCTCCTTATAAGCTTTGTGACCGGCGCTTACCTGGTTTTGCAACAAATCAGCCGCGCGATGGGTAAAGGAGTGATGCTCAGACTGTTTTTCGAACGACCGATTGGCAAAACTGGGTAGCCTTTGCGCTTTTCGGCGCTTAGCGAAAGGAGGAGATGCTGCTAAACTGCTGAAAAATCACCTGCTTCAACGACGCAATTCGCAGGCTCGTTGTGCACTATCTTTCGCGGTTATTGAAGCGTTAAAAATTATGGCCAAAAGAATTGAGAAAGCCTCGAGCAAACGTAAAGCCTCGTCGACACGGTTCGGAAGGCGCCGGCACGTTCCAGAAATTAAGCCGGGGCAGTACGCCGATGGCATGCCATTCAACGAGGTGCAGTACCTGGAGAGCAAGCTCATCCTGAGGCCGAATCATTTCATCTCGCGCAAGAGTTTCTTCGATTTCGCCAAAGTCATGCGACGTCCGGCCGAGGAGTCGAGGGTCGATTTCTCAATCGGCGGATATGCAGACGAGCCTTTGCATATCCGTGAGGTGCTATTCCTGGATACGCCGGACTTCCGGCTCTACAATAACGCCTTCATCTTGCGACGACGAATTCCGTATCGAGACGGATTTCCGGTGGGCGACCCCGAGATCGTCTTCAAGTTTCGCCATCCCGACATCCAGAAAGCGGCCGAAGTGGACGTAAGACCCAACATCCGAGGTGACTTCCAAGTCAAATTCAAGGCCGAGGTATTGCCGCTAAAAGAGCACATCGGCGGAATGCGAACTCTATTCTCACACAACGTGGAGTTCGGACTCAGCGCGCTCGAGGAAGGCGAACACGACAGTCTCGAGACCATAGTTCATATGCTACCCGCGCTTTCGTCGATAAAACGGGCTCCGGGTGAAAAGGTCAACCTCGTCGGAGACACCATCGTGGAGGAGATTTTGCAAGACATTGGCACGCTGGACTTCGGCGCTGGAATCAGCGTGATTCCCAATGTTGCGCTGTGGCGGTCCAGAGGTGATCATCGCCCGCTCATCGGCGAATTCGCCTTCCAGATCAAGTTCAAACGTCGGGAAGACGTCAATGATCAGGCACTGCGGCGTGCCGAATCTTTCTTTCTCAAGCTTCAGGACGCAGCCAAGGATTGGATCACCCTCGGAGCGACAAAAACTGGAATAGTTTATCATCTTAAGGGCAATCCTCCTCATGCCCATGAGTGACGAGCGCCAATTTTGGCCGAAGGCTGGACACAGCTTAGGCAAGGTGAAGGCGCCTAGCGCATCTCAAGATCGGTTCCAATACGTCCGTTGGGTGGAGAATGAACTCGGAGCGG
>JASHPB010000227.1 GCA_030038355.1 Candidatus Binataceae bacterium | reverse complement strand
CGCATGTAGTTGGCGAAGACCGGCGTCTGCCGGCCGAAGGCTTTGCCGACGACCACTTTCATGCTGATGAACGGAGCGGGCTGCCGGCGCATTGTGCGCAACCTGAACTCGGGCAGATTGACCACGATCGGCGGCTGCGGGAAGTTCGCCGGAATCCACCGGTAGCGCTCGAGCGTGTATTGCAACTGCTGCACGCGATAGCTGAGCGGTAGATTCAACTCGGTCACGGTGCCCTTGCCCAGCACCCCGTCCTCATCGAGACCGTGACGTTCCTGAAAATGCTTCACGCCGTCGACGAGCGGACCGCCATACACACCCCGGATCGCCGATAGATCCGTGTTGAGCGGCAGGTCGCCAAGCTGGCTGAGCCGTGCCGCCAGATCCATCGCGGCCGGATACTTCGAGCCGGGACGAATCGATGTCGGCGGGACCGGCAGCGGCTTGGTGTCACCCTCTGCTGCCATTTTGAGATACGTCGCGAGAGCGTCCTTCGCGCGAGCGTAGCCGGCATAGTGTGGCTGAACCGCATCGATCACGCTTTGCATGTTCGCGGCAGGGAGAACCTGGTTGCGCAGCACGTCGGCCACATTGAATCTGCCCGGCTCGGGTTTGAATCCGATCTTGGCGCGCTCGGTCGTAGGCCGGCCGCTCTGCAGATCGGAAAGCAAGCGCATCGCGGAGACGGTGAGCGCGAGGTCGAAGCGGGCGAGCGTGTCGATGGACGGCGGGGATGGCAACGGCTGGAGCGCCGCGACGCGCGCATCCCATCGTGATGCGTCGTAGTCCTCTGGGTTAAGACCTTCGTTGGCGGCCTGTTTGAACTGAGCGATAATCGCGCCCGCCTGAAGGATTGGAGAACCGTTCGACGTCCATGTGAGATGGTTTCCGCCCGCGGCGTAAAAGTCGCGCACGCTGTCTCGGTAATCAGAGAAATCGGGCCAGCGAAGATCAGCAAGCTTGCCGGAATCGATGAGGGCGAGGAGCTGTGCCTCGGCCGGCGACATCGAGGTGGCCGCACCCGGCGTGGATACCGGCGAGGCACTGGGCGAATCTGCGGCGCGTGTATCCGCGCGCAGAATGAAACCGAGCAAGCACGCCACGAGAATCGCCGCGCATCCAAGATGCTGCCGTCGCGCGCGGTGTGCCGGCCGCGCCGCAACGTTCGATTGCCGCTCGCAAATCCTCGGACCCATCATGACCCAGTCTTGGATATGAAAACTCTGCGCCGAGTTACACTTTGGCGACGCACGACCGTCGCACACCATAGCTGAGTCTGGAGCTTATAGCTCAGCCGCTCGGCGTCAATTATGAACGGATTTGGCCGATGGCAATGCCAACAGAGGACTAGAGCTGTTCGCCCTGCTTGAAGACCCTAAGGGCACAATCGTAACAGAAGGGCAGAACCTCGAGATCGTTGTGCTCGTTGCGCAGCAGCAGAAGCACGCCGCCCATCCTCTCGGTATTATGCTGGGCGCATCGTCGACATCGTTGGCCTGCAAGCCAGCGTTTGACGACTTCTTCGGGAGCCTTGCTCGGTCGCGTGACGGTAGCTGGTCGATTCATATCAGAGTATCAACTGATAGTGTTTAGCTTGGACTTGCCTTATAAAAGTAATGTCGATGTCAAAGCCTGACATTAAGAATCATATAAGGCAAACTCGGCACGCTGCGTTCATTCTAACCTCGTTGTAGGGTTTTTTGTCATGAAATCAACATGGTGCTTCAAGCGAAGATAAAAAATGACCAACGTTTGGTAATTAGACAACTAATCAAACATTTTTGACTTCAAACGGCAGTTTTGCGTCACTCTGTGATCAATCGCGCTATGCGATAGTTCCTATTGCCACTTCTCGCGGGTTATGATTCCCTCCTATAACTAACGTTGAGTCTTCTTGGGCATTATCGATGCCTATCAACAGTCGTCGCAAAAGTACCGCGTCGCGCGAGCCGCAGCCCGCTGCTCCAGAACGAGCGGAGATCATCACGATGAGCGAGCTTGCGTCGTATCTGAACTGCCATGAGGCGACGATTCGCAGGCTGCTGCAAAAGGGCGATATTCCGGGTTTTAAACTCGGCAGCGACTGGCGCTTCAACCTTCGCTCGATTGAAGAGTGGCGAAAGAGACGGATGACCAACAAGCCCGCCCCTTCGTAAGTGGCGGGTGCTCAGACTCGCGGCCGCATCTCAGTCATCTGGGTCTGGCGTTCGAGAGCCGCAGCGCGTTCAACGGGACGCCGCACACGCGACGACCCGCCCCTACTGTTGGTCTTAATTGCCTGCAAGTTGTATATTTTGCTAGGGTCTGAATCGTCTTGAAGAGCGTCGAACGGAGGAACCACTCATCGTGGAGCTAACCAACCAGGTCCTTACCGTACGGCAACTCGCCGACTATCTGCACTGTCACACGTCAACCGTCTACCGCCTGCTGCGCGAGAACGGGCTCCCGGGTTTCAAGTTAGGAAAGTCTTATCGCTTCGTCCTCTCGGACATCGAAACCTGGGTCCACGATCTCGAGCGGCGGCCGGGAAAACATGCGACGCCCGACGCGATGATACGCGCGAAGAACAATGGGCCGGCGCGCGCGGCTAGGTAGCAGAGTTTGCATCAGCCACAAGGCCCGGTCAGACCAGCAGGCCGAGCGCGTCGCCAACCAGCCTGAACGGAAACAGGATAATCGTTCCAACCGCGTGAAACACCGAGCCCACGACGCTGTCGGGTTCATCGTTAGTCGTCGTCGTCGTAGTTGTCGTCTGCGGCGGCGTGCTTGTGTCGTCGGCGTATGCGGGTGACGTCGTGTAGGTGGTCTGCGTCGTTTCCTGGTGCGTCGCACATCCGGCGACCGCGAGTGCGGCTGAGAGCGCGAAAATCAAGGCCAACGACTTCAGTGCTTTTTTCTTCATCCTACTAACCCGCTTGTCTTCGATTTCGACCGCGCGCGGCTCGGGTGAGCCCGTCACGGTTCCGATCCTCGAGGACCGTGAACGCCCGGTCCTGGAGCCATCTGACGAGGTTCGCCGCCTGATCGATTATCTTGGTGAGCCGTGCGATATCGCCCTCGCTGCGTGCGCCGTTGGGTTGCCACCTAAGGAGCGCGAGCCGCAGGGCTGCGGCGTTGAGGATATCGTTGATTTCGACGCTGAACTCGTAGGCAAGCTGAGCGAGAGAATCCTCCCGACGCACGGCCTCGGAGTCGGATGGATCTCCATACGGCGTCAGGTAAGTATGATGTTTCTCCAACTCGGACATGGTGCTTCGCCCATCTCGTCACCAAAAAGCCTTGTCCGCTTGATGCTCATGGCTCAAAAGATTTCCTTAAGTCTGTCAGGAGTTGAACCTTTAAGAAGTCGCAACAAGGCGTATCGTCGTCGCGATATTCACGACCGACTTCGACTCTCTCCTTTAGGAACAGAGCAAGAGCGAGACCATCGGAATGTTGTAGCATTTGCAAAGGTTTTTTCACTGACTTCTCACGAGGCTGACGGTAAATTGTTCCCTTCGAGCTTCGATTTACCGAGATGAACGGGCTGAGAAATGTCGTTGTCCGCTTTGATTCCGAAGCGAACCATTCTGCTCGCAGCTTCACTTCTTTGAGGTTTCGGCCATCGATGTGCCATTAATTCAATCGCAACGGCCTTTCGCAGCGGGAGGACATTCCGATGGGCAAACTCGATGGCAAAGTCGCGGTCGTAACCGGAGCCGCCAGCGGATTGGGTCGGGCAAGCGCAGTACGCTTCGCGGCCGAAGGGGCCGCCGTCGTGGCGGCAGACCTCAATTCGCAGGGCGGGGAGGTGGTGGTATCAGAAATCGCCGCGGCCGGCGGCCGCGCCGTTTACCAGCGCACCGATGTCACCAGCGAAGCCGACACCAAGTCGCTTATCGATCGGGCGGTCCGCGAATACGGGCGGCTCGATATCACCTACAACAATGCAGGCGTAATCGGCGCCACCGGATCGATCGAAACCACAACCGAAGCCGAGTGGGACAAGACCTTCGCGATTCTCATCAAGGCCGTCTTCTTCGGCATCAAGCATTCGGTCAAGCCGATGCGCGCGGCGGGCGGCGGATCGATTATTTCCACCGCTTCCATCGCCGGGCTTTCCGGCAGCTTCCGCCTGCATGCGTACAGTTCGTCCAAGGCCGCGGTCATCAACCTGACGCGCACCGCGGCGCTTGAGTTGGGCAAGGACAAAATCCGCGTCAATTGCATCTGCCCCGGCGTCATCAGCACCCCGCTCGTTCACGGCGGCATCCCCGGCGGCAAGGAAGTGCTCGATCCGCTCCTTGCCAAGGCTCAGGCGCTGCAACGCGCGGGCCAGGCCGAAGACATTGCCAACATGGCCACGTTCCTCGCGAGCGACGAGGCGTCGTGGGTGACGGGCGCCGCGATGGTCGTCGATGGCGGCTTCACCGCAGGGACGCCGTTCTCAATCGCGGGCGTGGAGCAACAGCTCGCCGCCGGCTTCTCCGGCCCCTCATTCCAGCGCTGACGCGAATGGTTGAAGAGGAAGAAAAGCACGCCTCTCCTGAATAGCGCCCGCGGCTGAGGCAATTGGCGCAAGCCGCGCGAGTTAACAGACCAAGCTAAGCGCTCCGTTTGCTACCCGCGCGGTGGGTCTTCGGCTTGTCGTTGCCCTCGCGGTTGAGCGCCACCGCGGCGCGCACGAGCTGCTTCAAGGCCGCCCCATCAACTTGCTCGCCTTCGCGGACGTCGATAGCGCGCCGCACGTTCCCGTCGAGGCTCGAGTTGAATAAACGCGCGGGATCCTTCAACGCGGCGCCCTTGGCAAATGTCATCTTCACGACGCTTTTGTAGGTCTCTGCCGTACAAATGATGCCGCCGTGGGAAAAGACAGGAGTTCCCATGCACTTCCACTGTTCGACGATCTCGGGGTCCGCCTCGTGGATAATTGTGCGCACTCTCGCGAGCATCTTCCCGCGCCAGTCCCCAAGCTCCTTGATCCTCTCATCGATCAAGGCCGAGGCAGATTCCGCGGTGACGGGCTTCTTCATGGTGGTTCTTTCTCCCACGCTTCAAGACTTCGCGGCTTGAGCTGGCCATATGGTAGTCTCAACGCCGAACGGCCTGGCGTATTCCGCCTTCAACCGCTGCCACCCGCCGAACCTAATTGCATCGTTGCCGACTATACGACCGATCGGATTATCGCTGAGGAAGTGATCCATAACATCACAGATGTGCCACCCTGCCGCACCCAGCGAGATGAAGCGGCGATCGATGTTGTGCCAGAGCGCCAGGCGCCTGCCGCTGCTGGAGGGTTCGAGCTCCCAACGGATAGCGGCGCCACCCCAGTTGGATTCAAGCAGTCTCGGAGCGTCGGCGCGGCTTACTTTTGTTCCGCTAACATCTGGGCGCGCGCTCCCACGGTGGTGAGCTTGACCGTACTTCCCGCCGTAGCGAGGCTACGATCGGCATCGAAGGGCGCCCCTTCGCTGAGATGCGCCGGGTCGGTTAACGCTGGCCAAACTCTTTCCGGCGAGTGGCTCTCTTACGAGAGCCAGCGTTCAGTTCTCTCCTCCTTGCGTATCTGAGCACCGCTGGCGGGACCTGGCCTGTACTGTTGGCGAGCAGGCATCTATTTTCTGCTGGTTTTTCGTTTCATTGGAGTGCATTCCTCCATGCGCTCCAGGTGCCGTTCGAGAGCATCCACGTGCGCGGACCAAAGGCGACGGAAGGGAGCCAGCCAGGCCTCGACCTCGTGAAATGGCTCAGGTTTCAGGCGGTAGAGACGGCGCTGCGCTTCCACCGTTGCTTCGACAAATCCCGCCTCGCGCAGAACTCGCAGATGTTTTGACACGGTCGGCTGCGGCATGTGCAGGCGACGCTCGATCTCTCCGACCGACCGTTGTGACGAGACCAGCAAGCTCAAGATTTTGCGGCGGTTCGGCTCGGCGATGATTTCGAAGACGGATTCCACCCTATTGATATACTCCGAAAAGTATATGCGTCTCAAGGCATATAAGCCGTCCTTCGCGCGCTCATCCGGAACCGCCCCTTCGGCGCCACCGAGATCCTTGTGCTCCGCCCGCGGACGCACTTGGCTCAGGATAACGGAAGGTCGTCTTATGGCACTAATCTGTTATCGCCGAGCGAGCCGAAGCGCTAGCGAGGTGACGAAGGGTCAGCGCGAAGTGATGCTCTGCGGCATGCGAACATCGTGCGGGCCTCGACAATCCAAGCGCCGGCCGCAGCAGCCCTGATGCCTCGCGCAGCGCGCGCAATGACGATGTTGCGAAATCAGAGCGGCGTTGGCGCTTTTGCCGCGCAGCTATGCGATGTTGCTCATCAAGGCGAGCGCGAGCTCGTGGTCTGTGGGAGCGGCTTCAGCAGTATCGAGGCTTTGACGGCGAGACTGTAGGCGGCGGAGTAATCCTGATCGGTGTAAGCTTTCTCGGCACTCTTGAGCAGTTGCAGCGCGATCGTCTGGCGCCTTTTTTCGTCACCGTCGAGATTTTTACTGTCGATTTTCCTCGATTCGTCGCTGACCTCGTGAATCATCCGATCGGCCTGGAGATGGATATCGTCCCCGGAAGACGCGCCCGTGGCGCCTAAGACGGGCGCGGGCGAGTCGACCAGCGCGCGACCGGAATCGCCCGGCGTCGTGGCGGAGGGAGCATCGGCCAGCGTCACGACGGGCGTTTGGGCATTTGGCGTCGCCTCCGGCGCTCCGGATTTCGCCGTGCCTGCTTCTTCCTGACTCTTAAAGCCGGCCTCTCTCGACGCGAGAGTCGTTTGCCTCGAGGCTTTCAGCCCTTTGGCCGATGCTTTCGAAGCTTTTTTCGACGGGTGGCCACGGCTGGCGCCCTCCGCCGCTTGAGCCGTCGCCGAAGCGACCGGCACCGCGGGGGCAGGTGCAGTGGTTGCCAAGTCGGACGAACCCTCCGATTGGGACTCGGCACCTGCCGACGACCCGGGAAAGTAATGCTGGACGTCGGCACAGCCGGCCAATCCGAATGAGCAAAGGCAAATCGCCACAAAGGCCGCCCTGCAGCCCATATTCAATGCTCTTTCAGCCTGGATTGCTTGCGATGACGCGCCTTGGAACATCAACGGCCAGGGGCAGGGTAATGGTACAGACAGTTCCTCGACCCACTTCCGAATTGAGAAATATCTTACCGTGATTTAACTCAATTGCACGCATCGCAAATGGCAAGCCGAGCCCACTTCCGCCTATTTTGGTCGTATAATAGAGGTCGAAGATACGATCCAATTTGTCCTTGGGGATGCCGACGCCCTGATCGGCGACCTTGATTTCGACGCTTGGGCCGAGCCGCCGCGTCATAAAGCTGAGCTTTCCCCCGTGCGGCATCGCCTGCGTTGAATTTACCACGAGGTTGGTCAACGCCTCCGCCACCATCCCGCGGTCGGCGCGCACTGTCGCTCCAATATCGAGATCATACTCGGGCGTCACGCGATCGCTAGTGATCGCGCGCGAGCCGATCTCGCGAATCAGCTCATTGATGTCAAAATCCGCGACGTGGAGTTCGGCCGGGCGCGTAAAGCGTAGTATCGCTTCGATCGCCTGGTCCAGCCGCAGCACGTCCTGCCGCAGTTTGTCGACATGACGATGCACGCCTTCACCCTGTCCGTCGCGCAGCAGTTCGAGGCGGAGGTTCATGCCGTGCAGGGGGCTGCGGAGCTGATGCGCCATGCCCGAGATCAGCGTGCCGAGGCGCGCCAGCCGGTTCGACGTATCGAGCGCGCTCTCCAGTTCGAGCACGGGTTTCATGTCGCGCATAACGATCACGAGCCCGGCCGGCTTGCGATTCTGTCCCATCCTGAAAAATGACACCAACAACGAGTTGCCTTGCGGCAAATCAATCGGGACATCGTGCGCCTCGGTTCCGGTCTCGATCGTTGAAAGCACCAGCTTTACCAGCGGATGATTGCCGCCAAGGACCGCTTCCAGGCGGGCGCCCTCGAGCGACTGGGCCTCGAGTGCCAGCTGTTCACGTGCGGCCTTGTTTGCGAACAGCACAACGCCGTCGGCATCAAGCAGCGCGACGGCATCCTGGATCGAGCGTACCACGTCGAACAGATGCATCTGGTCGGCATCGAGGCGTGAGCGATCGGAGCGCACCTGGCGCGACAATTCGTTGAACTTCTCGGCGAGCGTGCTGAGCTCGTCGCGGCCCTCTACCTCGACTTCGACGGGAGTGCGGCCGGCCGCCAGCTGCTCGAGACCCAGGGTCAGCGCGGTGACCTGGAACAGGATGCGGTTGGCGACGAGCGAAACCGCAAGCCACGCAACCGCGGTCAGGATCGCGGCGATGGCGAGAATCGTGAGCAAGAGATGGCGCGCCCTGTCGGCGATCAGCGCCGAAGTGACCCCGACCGATATGATCACGGCGGGCTGGCCGTTGACCTGGACCTCGCGCCGTGCGTCGTAAACGCGTGCGCTCATCACGCGTGGAACGGAGGCGAAAAGCCACCAACTCGATGCGCGCTGTTCGAGGTCAGCGAGGGGCGGCGACTGCGGAGCGGGCTTGCCGACCTCGTCGGCGTTCGTCGACATCAGCACCCTGCCGTCGGGAGTGAGAATCGAGGCTGAGACCACGTCAGGACCGAAGGCCTGGGTCGAAACAAGAAGGCCGGCAAGGGGAGTATTGTGCGGCAGAGCCGCAACGACGCTGGATTGGTCTTGGGTGAGGGCGCTGCGGATTTGCTCGAAAATCAGCTCGACCATCAAATCGGTCGAGCGCGACAGGTCGTCGATCATCTGCCCGACGATATAGTCGAACGAGATCAAACTCATCGAAAGGATCGGAATGAGCAGTAAGGCCAGAAACAACCAGGCCAGTCTTGCTCTAAGACGCATAGATGCCCGGCGCGCGCGGCGCAGCGAAAGCCCGGCGCTCAGCCAGGAGCGCGCGATGGATACGCGTCAGCGTTCCTGGCCGAACCTTTCCAACTTGTTGTACAGAGTTTTTGCGCTGACGCCAAGAATGTCGGCGGCGCGGGTTTTGTTGCCACCGGTAAATTCGATGGTGCGCGAAATCATCTCTTTTTCGACATCCTCAAGCGAGGAGCCGAGCCTGATGCGGACGAAACCGCCGTCCGATGACGAGGCAGCGCGAAATTCCTCGGGCAGGTCGCGCTTGCGGATGGTCGAGCCATCGCACACGATGACGGCGCGCTCGATCACGTTGCGCAACTGTCGCACGTTGCCCGGCCACGGATGGGTGCGTAGCGCTTCGAGGCACTCGTCGTCGATCCCCACCACTTGCTTGTTGTTCTGGCTCGCGTAGTGCTGCACGAACATCTGCGCGAGCTGCGGCAGATCGTCTATCCGCTCGCGGAGCGGTGGGAGTTCGATGTTGAAAACGTTGAGGCGGTAGAAAAGGTCCTGGCGGAGTTTGTTGTCGCGTACAGACTGCTCTACGTCGCGGTTGGACGCAGCCAGCACGCGGACGTCGATTGGAATCTCACTCGTGCCGCCGACCCGTCGCAGCTTCTGCTCTTCTATCACGCGCAGCAGCTTGGCCTGCAGCTCGATCTTCATCTCAGTCAACTCGTCGAGTAGCAGCGTGCCACCGTTCGCGATTTCGAAACAGCCCTCCTTGCGGCGGTCGGCGCCCGTGAAAGCGCCGCGTTCGTGGCCGAACAGTTCGCTTTCCATCAAAGTATCGGGAATCGCGGCGCAGTTGACCGGAACGTAGGCGGCGCCGCGGCGCGGCGACAACTCATGAATCGTGCGCGCCACCAGCTCCTTGCCGGTGCCGCTCTCGCCGGTGATTACGACCGAGGCGGAGGATTGCGCGAGCCGCTCGATCGCCGTGATCACCTTGCGCATCGAAAGCGAGGCGCCAAACAGCGGACCCAGTTCGCCGACCTGCGCTAGGCGGCGCTTGAGCGAGGAGTTCTCCTCGCGCATTACGATGTTTTCCGCGATCTGCTTGAGCATCTGGCGCAGATGCGGCGGATCTACGGGCTTGCGCAGGTAGTCGAGTGCGCCGAGCTTGATGGCCTCGACCGCGTCAGGGATATCGCCTTGCCCCGAAATCATGATGATCGGGATACTGATGCCGAGCTCACGGATGTCGGTGATCAGTTCGAGGCCGTTCTTGCGCGGCATCCTGAGGTCGGCGAGCACGATGTGCGGATGGAAGGTCTCGAGCATCTCGAGCGCCCGCACGCCGTCCTCCGCCAACTCGGGGCGGTACCCCCAGGCACTTAGCGATTCACGCCATTCTTCGTGCGTGCCGATATCATCCTCGGCAACCAGTACTCGGATCTCACCCGCCATCGTCAAAAAGTCGGTCCTTGGCCCTGGAATGACAGTAGCCGCCAGATTGTAAGGCCGATCCCACGCGCGCCTCAAGCCGCTCGCGCGAACCAGTGGCCAGCGCGGCTAGTTGCGCGCCGCGACTACGCGCATCCTGCCATTGCGTTCGCGGAGGTTAATCCGCATCCGCACGTTGGCCGGACGTGCTCCCGCGGCTTCGTCGCGCGACGCCTGGCGAATGCGCGCGGTAAGCGACTCGAACCGAAGCTTGAGACCGGCGCGCAGGCAGTTGGCGTCGATGCCGAGGGCCTCGCACACGTTGTTGAACGAGAGGCCGGCGGAATCTCCAGTCCAGTAGATCCAGTCGCGCGCTTCGACGAATTCCTCGAAACGATCCGTTCCGCGCATCGCTCCGCTATAATCAAAGTAGCAGCGGATGGCGTCCTCGAGCACGGCCAGCAGCAGGCGGCGCTGGCCCTCGTCGGAGTAGCGCCGCGGACCGGTCTCGTTGTACTGCGACGGCAGTATACATTCGCCTTGGAAGAAGCCGGGTAGCGTTTCGGTCTCGACAAGATGTGCTCTCATGTGGACCCCTCTACGGTTAACGATGATCCGGTCGAGATTGCGCTCGGCGAATCGATGCGCGCCCGGACGTTCGTTTTTTCTTCGGCCAACAGTCGCTCTTTAGAGCACTAATGCTCGACGTCCTTGTCAGCCGAGTCTTTGCGAGTGACGAAGCAAGAGCGGAGCCAGGGAAAAATCCGCACAAACGCTAGAGTCTCAGATTAGTTGAGCCAGCCATCGTGTAGAATTTTCACGGCTGAGCTTATGGACGGGAACTTTCTCGTGAAGCTTGTACATTGTTCATCGCGGGCCGGCATACGAGGTAGATAAGTTTGGGCAATGCCAAGCCGTCCGACGAACCAATCATTGATCTTGGCCTCCGGGCACACTGATTGCTGCACAGTTCCATTACTACTGAGTGCGTGGCAGCTGGATGTCACTTGCGATGCCAAACCTCAGAAACCAATGGAGCATAGCGTCGCATGCTGTACTCGGCTTTAGTCTTTCTCGTAGTTGCGATTGTCGCCGGAGTGCTCGGCTTCAGTGGCATCGCGGGCGTTGCTACTGACATCGCGAGAGTTCTCTTCTTAGTCTTCCCGGTGCTGTTCATCATCGGAATCGCACTCGGATGGCGCGCAGTCTGACGTCCTCACCTCCGCACCTCTCCCCAACGGGCGCCGACAACGGCGCCCGTTTCCGTCGTGGAAGTATTACTCGATCCTCTGACTGATCTGACGGCGAATCGATCGGAGTTGTGCGATCGCAAGCCTAAATCTCTCGAACGGCGTGGCTCGCGAGTTGCTGAAATTCCTCTAACAACGTCACACGTCTGAGGGAGAGAACAACATGTCCGTTCAAGATGCTGGTCCCGCCGTTCAAGATGCATTCGATCGCGGCCGCAGAGCGGCAGACCGGGCGAGTGATGCGGTGAAGGATTACGTCGCCGATCACGACTTTGGTTATGAGCTTCGCGAGTTCGTTCGCGATCAACCGTGGCTTGCCGTCGGCGCCGCGTTCGCGATCGGATACGTGGTTGCACGCATGATGCGCCGTGGCTGCTAGGTATGGGCTGATGCGAAACGAGTCGGCAGAAAATCATCGATCCGACGCAAACGGTTAGTCCGAAGTCATCAGGCAGGAGCCGGTTCTGGCTCTCACTGCGGCCGCGCTTACCGGCTTCTTCGCCGGCGGTGGAGCGTCGACGGGCCCCGGCCGCTTCGCAACCTCAATCGTGAGTCGAATCGTGGCGCGCGAGATTGCGGCGGGGCTCGCGAGTTCGATGCTGGTGTCGATGTTTGTGAATCGCAATGACCGACGAACAACACATAACAGAGCTTGAAGAACGCGCCGACGACGCACGCCGCGATTTGCGCGAGACCGTTGAGCAGATGCGTCAGAAGGCCGAGCGCGTCGAAACCGAATTGCGGCCCGACCGTTTCC
>JASHPB010000026.1 GCA_030038355.1 Candidatus Binataceae bacterium | reverse complement strand
ACATTGGCGCGACCACAGGCTGGCCTCGAGTTCAGCCGGATTGAGCCAGCTGCCGTGGATAGGCGTGTAGTGCACCGTGAAGCGCTTCCACAGCCGATGTCCCACTTGTCGGCCAAAGATCTGAGTAAGCGATTGCTCGCGATGAGTGTTGAGGTTGTCCATCACCAGATGAATGGTATGAGCAGCAGGAAAATTCGCGGCGATGCGTTTGAGCGCCCTCGCGAACTGGGGCATGGTGCGGTTTTTGGTGGCATGGGTATCATGCCGGCCACGCTTGGGCTCGACGATGCAAAACACGTTGGCGGTTCCGCACCTGGCGTATTCATAATCGCGGCGCGCCGGTCGGCCAGGCGCCAGCGGCGTGCCGTCGCGCACCGAGTCCAACAGCTGCACCGGCCGTTCATCCAGCGCGACTACCGGCGCGTGCTCATCGAGCGGTCGGTTCAGCAGCTGCAGCACGTCTTCCATCCGCTCGATATAGGTTTGATCCAAAGTGGGAACGCACCACATTTTTTTCCCGCCACGGCTTTAGCTCGTGGTTCAGGAACAGACGGCGAATGGTCTCACGACCAACCTTGGCGACCACCCCGCGCCGCTTGGCCTCCTGCGCGGTTAGCACAATGGTCCAGCGCGCGTGCCCAGCCGGCGGCGGACCGCACACCATCGCCACGATCGCAGCCTGTTGGGCACTATCGAGCATCTTGTCCGGCTTGGGACGGGGGTCATCAGTCAATGCCGCTACCAAGCCGCGCTCCAGGTGGCGCCAGCCAACCCGGCGCACTTCGCGCGGATAGGTGCCAACTGCCACCGCGATCTGGGCAAGCTTCCAGCCTTGATCAAACAATTCCAAGATCCGCATCCGCCGCCAGTAGCGATCGCTCAGCGCACGCCCACCGCGCCGTTTCGCCTTCAGCGCTGCGCGCTCCGCACCGGTCAACTGTAATCCTGGAAACCTCTGCCGCCTCCGCTTCCCTTCCACGCTCTCCGTTTGATCAAATCTCCTGGCTCAGCGCAAGATGCCTTTCGATCGATGCGCCTGGGTCGAAGCACTAGTGTCATAAATTGCCACGTCCGGAGACCCGCTACTGGGAGTGAATCCAGCGACTGCTAGGTTGCCATCCGGGTAGTTCAGGAACCAGAAGTCAGTGTTATCTTGAATGCTCTGGCCGATGAGGCTGCGCGATGTTCCGTTCGGATCTTGACTGAAAAATCCCAAAAAATCGCTTGCCGGGTTATAATCAATGCCCGTCCGAACGTTGCCCTGGGGATCGTCGGCAAGGGCATAGGCGATTGAACCCTCGGGGTTCTGACCGATCGACGTGCGTACCTTACCCGACTTGTCGAATGTTGCGAAGCCTTCGAATGGTTGAGCACCAGTTGGTACTATTAAAAGCAGACTCCCGCACCACGCCTGTACCAGGAATAATGCTGTTGCCATCCAAGACGGCCATTCCGGCGGAAGCCGGAGTATTCTCATTGATCCCTACTTCCTCGACCAGCTTGCCGTTGTTATCGTAAAAGAGAAGATTAGGCCCACCATCGTTGGTAGTGAGTTTTGCTGTGATCTTGCCGCCCGGCCCGAGCAAGTCGAACTCGCTTGCCGCGAGCGGGAACGGACTTCCCAACGAGCGCGCTTTCGGCACGGTTGCGAATGCGACCGTACACACTGCCATTGCTATGACCAGTACCTTCGAGTACCGAACCGACCTTTCCAGCCGTTCTAGTCTCTTCTGAATGTCCTCCATCGAACCCTCTCCGTCTCCTTTGGGGCATTAGGATGATGTTCCCCCCGAGCCGTTGTGTCTCACGTACTTGGTAAACTCCGGTCCCATAAGTTTGCTGTTCGCGTCGATTACCATGAGGGGGCCTGACTGATGAGGAGGCGGTGGGAGAGGCGGTGAAATGCGGTGGCGAGCACAAGTGTGTGGGACTGCCTAAGCTGGGGCCGTCAGCATCTCACCCAGAGATCCGGCGGACATTATCGTGATACACATAGGCCCGCCTTGCTCGGATGGCTGGTGACAAACTGCCAATTAAGCCAGATTTGCGAGCATTACTGGCGGATTACTGACCTGATGTCAAAAAACGGCGACCTCAAAGGCGCCGATCCTCAACCTCCAGTCCTCGGGCGCGCTCGCGGAACGCAAGAACTTCAGCATGCTGATCGCAAAGTTCGCTCTGAGGGATGAAGCGGCCTGCCACGTCCAGTTTGAGTGCGCGGCTCTGCGACTCGGCAGTCGCTAGTTGTTGAATGCTGTCGCCAACTTGCCGCCCTCGCTGCGTGTCTCGCTGGTCTGCTCCAGCGCGGAAAGCCGCGCCTCGAAAGCCGCCCGCCGCGCACGCTCTCGGTCGCGATCTGCTTTAAGTTCAGCGATTTCTCTCTGTTCGGCGCGGACCTGGGTGGAAATCTTCCGCACTTGGCCGGTCTGCCTCTGCAGCTCGTTGAGCAGCATGCCGGTAAGTTCGGAATAGCGCACGGTCTCGACCTTGCCGTCCACGCCGTAGGTCACCAACTCAGGATACACCCGCGCCACCTCTTCCGCGACCAAACCGTACTGGATGGTGCCGGTGCGATCTTGCTTGTAGCGGAACGTCACTGGACGCAGTTCCATCAGGCGCTTGCTCGCTCGACCCATGTCGCGGATGTCGCGCTTGAAACGTGCCGACGACAGGATTACGCCGAGTTGTCCGTCAGAGGCGACGACGACGTCGGTCCCTGTGACGGCGATACCGCTATTGATAATTCCTGCGACGAAGGTCCTTGTCTGGTCTTTGCCGATGCGAATCGTGTCTGATTCGTCCGCCGGGCCAGCGACCAGGTTGCCGATGACGATGTTGTTGCTGCCAGTTAAGATGTGAGAACCGGCAAGATAACCGATACCAATGTTGTCGTGGCCCGTGGTATTGTAAGAGAGGGCCTGGTGTCCGCTGGCGGTATTGTAACTGCCTGTGACGTTGTCGGCGAGGGCGCCGTATCCGCTGGCAGTATTGTAGTTGCCGGTGATGTTTCCGAATAAGGCGCCGGCTCCGCTGGCGGTATTGTCATTGCCCAGGGTGTTGGAGGTGAGGGCGTCATCTCCGAATGCCGAGTCAAAAGACCCGCTGGTGTTGCTCGTAAGCGTACCAACACCGTACGCCGTGTTAGTTTGGGCGGCTACGGCACTCGCGCCGAAAAGCGTGAACGCAAAACCCGCCGCGATAAAATAGATTCCTCTTAGGGCTGTCGCCTTTTGTCCCCACTCGGTCGATGTCATCACTTTGTCCCTGGTTGCACCCCCTCGGGCGCAAGCTATTGGCACGTTTGCCGGTTAATCGGTCCCGCGCGGAGGGCCTGACTCCATAAGGCCTCGCTTTTGCTCAAATAGCAGATGCTGGCTGCCAGTTAAGCAAGATTTGCAATTGCTTCTGACAGATTGCCCTCCCTAGTGTCAAAACGGGCGCAGATCGACCTACGGTGAGCTAAGTTTCAAAACCGTACCGAAACCAGAAGCCCACGGGTCGCGATGCGGTCGACCGAAAATCTGGGCGGCACCCCCTCGACTCTGCCGAAAAGGAACTCCTCCGTCCGACGCGCCACGACCGCGCGGAGCGGGTGGCCATAAGGGGCAGTGGACCAGGTTGGGCGACCGCCCAGACACTTTTGAAATGAGACCCCTAATTCGATCGATCTCTGTCGCCGATGTCCATCTGCTAATCAATCCTCAATGATCTGTTACGACTTGAATGCAATAGCCGCCACGGCGATTGGCCCAAAGTCCAATAGATACGAACACGCAACGTCTGATACGGCTTGTCAACTTAAGACGTTTGTTGGTGGCGAACAGGCACTCAATGACTAGCCGTCTGCAGACAAGGAGACCATATGGCAGGCAAACCAGTCGGCGAATTCTCTCTGCAGATGGTCACCCTCAGCATTAAGCCGGGTCCCGCCGGCAGCGTCATCGACGAAGGAAACTCTGAGGGCACAGCGACCGGTTATGGGGGCGCTTTTCCTTACGGCCAGTTTCATCGGCGGCGCTAAAGACTGGACCTTTAGTTTGTACCTGAGCTCATTGGTCGAACATGGCGACGGTGTCAACGGAATCGGGCAGGGCACCTACGAGAGCACGGGGAAGAACCGGTGGCAGCTTTGCGAGAACGGCGCGGCGCATTCCTCGCAGAACTTCGCCCTGTCAGAATTTTCGGCCCCGCGCTTCGAGCACCGCATCCTCGTGCCCCCTCGCCTCGAACGCCTACGAACGGTCGCGATGTTAGTCGATGCGCGGGTTTAGGAGAATCGGCGTCCGCACCGACCGATCGCAGCGGTGTCATCCATCCCTCCGCCAGAAAGCTTCCGAACACGCGCGTCTGGCGCGGCCCGCCAGTGACG
>JASHPB010000226.1 GCA_030038355.1 Candidatus Binataceae bacterium | reverse complement strand
GCTTGCGGCAGTCCTAGGATTCCAGGGATGACCTCCTGCCGCGGTTTGATACCAGCGGCAACTGGAACGAGCACGGGCTCCTTTGCCGCCGGCGTACCTGTCAGTTGAAGCAGCCGAAATCAGGGCTACCGTCAGACGGTACATTGACCTTCTGCCTGATCGTTACCGAACCGTCTTGATGCTGCGCGACACCGATGGACTCAACACAGAAGAAACCGCCAGATCGCTGAACCTAACCTCTAGTACCGTTAAAGTTCGACTTCGCCGAACTCGTCAAGCTCTAAAGCTTCTGCTCGAACGCCATGCAGACTTCGTGAAAACATAATAAGGTCTCTTTTTTTGGCGCTCTAAGGCTGAGCGGAATTTGATAACCTTGACAATTGCCTGCGACGGAAGGCCTCGAGAGAAATCAGGGTCACAGGAAGAGGTGCGACAGCGCAACCGATTGGCAGAAAAGAATCGCCCAGACCTCTAGCTTGTCACTCAGGCGGTGCCGTACGCCGGCTAACCGTTTTCTTCGGCGGCGAGCGCGAGAAGACGCTCGAAAGAGCCGGCCAGAACGTTCTTTAGCATAGCGCCGCCAACCGCAAGGCCGAGCGCGAGACGAATCGCGATCACGATCCAGCTATGCGCGAGTGACATAGTAAGCAGCGCGGAGCGCGAGCCGAATGCGCTGAAGCCGACGACGATTGCCGCCTGACGGGTGCCGAGCCCCGACGGCGCGAATGGCAGCGCTCCCGCGATCAGCACGGTGGGCAGCATCGCCATCGCGAAAAGAAACGGGACGTGGATACCGAACGCGACCAGTTCCGCCCAAAGCACGACGCCCTGCACGGCTAAGAACGGCATCCGAATCAGACTGAGCGTGGCGTAGTGCGCCGGGCGAGCGTGGCGGAACGAGGTGAAGAAATGCCGCTCATACAGCCATCGTCCGATTCGCGATCCTGGCTGACCACGCATCCAGAAGGCGACGAAGACGCATGAACCCAGGATAAACAGCGCCGGGTAGTACCACGCGATCTGGAAGGTCGCCGCGGGCTCGACCCACGAGAAGATGAGCAGCAGCAAGGCCATCAACTGGAGATCGATAAAGCCCAGCAGCGCGAGGGTGCATCCTGCGGCTAACCAGTCCACCTGCTTGCGGACTTGCACGAACCACGCGAGCGAGGTTCCCGCGGCAACCCCGTTGATAATCTGCAGAAATTCGTGCCTAGCCGTCCCCGGCAGCATTTCGCTGAAGCGCGTCGGTACGTGAAAGTAGCTGAAAATCCGCGCGTACATCATCGTGTCGCTGAGCATCCAGAGCGCGATCGACGCAATGGCCGCGGCGATGAAAAGGGCCAGGTTCGCGCGGGCGAGAGCATGGATTAGCTGCGCGATCGGGACGTCGCGGGCAAGCCACCAAACAATAACGACTGCGGAACCGTAGCTGATGAAGCTGACCGCCGCGTTGCGCCAGCGAGGGCGCGACCCCTCGAGCCGCTGAGTTTCTATTGCGTCGGCGCTCATTACGGAACCTTAGGCATCACGCCATGAGCACCGTAGTTGGGGCAATGGGTAGCCAAGAGTTTTTTCCAGTGCGGCTACGTCCGGTTCATAAAGGGTGCGAAGCAGGTCGCGAGCGCGCGGGTCGATCGGAGGCTTGGAGGCGCGCCGCAGGAAGAACCTCTCGAAGATAAATTGACCCGCTCTGCGTGGCACCACTGTCTGCCCGAGGATGCGCGGAATCTTGGCGCCGGCCAGACGCCGCATCAGGTCGTTGCGCGGTTCGGCGTAAGAGTTGTGCGACCGCGACATGTCGATGCGATCGAGTAGGGCAGTGTCGAGATCAAGGAATTGCAGGAACTTGCGCAAGGCGCCTTTAACGTCGCGGCGAAAGTCCTCGAAGAAGAAGACCCTGATTTGGCGGGGATGAAACGTTGTCAGATAGCGTTTCACCTGCTGCGCGTATTGTCCCAATTCGAAATAAAGGGACGATATGCCCCAGCCCTTTTCGCGCCGATTCATGTCGCGCACGAGCGCGTCGTAGAAGCTCAAATCCTGAATGCCTTCCCTATAGTCCATAAGGTAGTGAGAATGCGCGCGCTCGACCGGGTCGCGCAGAATAATCGCAACTTTTGCGTGGGGAACGCGCGCCCGGATTCGCTCTGGCACCTCGGGATGCCAGAGATAGGACGGGCTCGCATCGCCGACCACGCTGAATCCGTGAGCGCCGGTGAAGAGCCGCAAGTATTCGGCGCGATCGGTTATCACTTCGACGAAACGCCGCTGTGCTTGAGTGGTCTTCACCTGCGTGAAGAAGTGTGGCTCCTTGATGCGCGGAAAGAAAATCTGCGGGTGCTGTGAAAGATAGGCGTAGGCGGAGGTTGTTCCCGCTTTAGCAGCGCCGACCAGGAAGAAGTTGGGCCAGATTTCAGGCATAAATGGATCTCCGTGGCGCCTTGAGCGATTACACGCCCCATAAATACGGCGATCAACTGATATTCGATGCTATCCGGATCGCATGGTTAACGGCTCGGTGACGGGTGCTGGCGCCCGAAAACCGCGAATCCGGCGTGGGCGGTTTCTCACCCGAGTGTGCGACCGCGGCGCCGCGAGCGAAACCGGCTGATTTGCATTGAACGGGTGCGTCCGAGAAAATCTCTTGTAAAATCAACTATCTGTCGATGTTTTGAGGACCAGGGGATCACTTCTACATGCACGCGAACGGAACCACATCCCGAGACTTGCGCCAGGTCGGAATCCATCCGAACTTCTGGTATCCCGTTGCTCGCACGACGGACCTGAAGTCGGGCAAGCTCTTCGCCACGCAGTTTGCCGGCGAACCGATCGTGATCGCGCGGCCGGCTGAGGGCGCCGTGTTCGCGTTAGAAGACCGATGCGCTCATCGGCAAATGCCGCTGCATCTCGGGGTCCTGGAGGGCGAACGCCTCAAGTGCGGCTACCACGCATGGTGCTACAGCGCGGGCGGCCGCCTCGATCGAATTCCCTACCTCGCCGACGGTGGAAAGGTACCGCCCGAGGCGCGCCAGGTGCGAAGTTACCCCTGCCGCGAGCAATGTGGCCTGATCTTCATCTTCGGCGGCGCTGCGGCGATGGCGGAAAAAGCCGCGCTGCCGGACCTGCCTGAGCTCCGTTCTTCCGAATTCCGCACGATGTACTTTTCGCGCGAAGTCGGATGCCATTACACGTTCATGCACGAGAACCTGATGGACATGAACCATCAGTTTCTTCATCGGCGATTGATGGGGAGCATCCAGCCGAAGCTGCTTTCCTATCGCGCGGGCGACGACTGGGTCGAGGCCGAATACAAGTTCGAAGGCGGCAAGCAGCATGCTGGCGCCGATCTGCTGGTGATGGGCGGCAAGGGCGAGCGCCAGACCGATCGCGACTACGAATTGATGACGATCCGCACCGATTATCCGTATCAGAACCTGATCGTATATCGGGCGCATTCGACCATTCCGACCATCAGGCTGTGGGCCGTATACGTGCCAATCGGCGCCGAACAGCGGCGCAATCGCAGTTTTGGATTACTGATGATCCGGCGGCCCGCTATTCCGGGCCTGCTCACGCTCGCCTGGCCGATTATTCGATATTTTGCGCAGTCCGTCTTTTACCAGGATCGCCTCGCCGTCGAGGCCGAGCAGCGTGCTTACGACCGCCAGGGCACCGACTGGAATCACGAAGTCTCGCCCGTGCTGCTGGATTTGCGCCGCGTACTGGCAGAGTGCGGAGTCTCGTTGCACGAGACTCCGCTTGGGTCGCCAGAGCTTATAAGGCGCGTCGCCGAGGCCCGTCGCTAAGCGAAGCCCTGGCGGCGGCTACGCGGGACTGAATCTCGCTCGCCTCTGCTCCCGCCGCAGGCATGCTCGCCGAACGATCAGCGGCTCTTTCCAGGCAGTACCTGTTACACCACTGGCGAAACGCCAGCACATTAGCGTCTTCAGCGGTGTACTTCGGTCGCATCTTCGCAAGGTTCTCCCACACCGGGCGATCCTGCTCGAGTCCCGTGCTCTCGAACCGCAGCAGCAGGTCAGCCACTTCCTTTGGCGGTGCCGAGCCGTCCTCGTTGAGCGGCAGCGCGACTGAAAGCCGAACCGTCGCGGTTCCATCGAGCATCGGCACTGCGCTCGCGATCACGAAGTGCGGATGGTCGCCGCCGCCGATCGCGATCCGCGTTATCGTCAAATTGGGGCTGAAGGCCCGCGCCAAGAGCGGCACCTCGACCCAGGCCTCGCCGTCGTCTTGATGAGTGCCGTCGTCGGTGCCCTGCCACATCGATGGTCCGACGCGCAGCGTCAACTCCGCAGTGAAGACGCCGTCCTCGATTCGCGGCTGGCCGTAGGTTGTCTTGAGCACGTCGTGAACGGGTCCGAAATGTGCCCAGTCGAACGCGTTCTCAATGACCATTTCAGGCGCGATGCGGACTGACTTCTCAAGGCCGGCAAAAATCTGATGCGTACGCGTTAAATAATCGAGCATCCTCGTCAGTGCGCCAGGATCGAAGGCGCCGATCATCGCGAAGAGAAGCCCGCCGACGTTCAGCGCCGGATAGCGCTTCACGCTGAACTCTGCGTTTGAGTCGGTGCCGAGCGCTAGGCGATGCCCATGATACGGGCATACGATGCATCCTCGATCGAGCTTGCCGCCGACGCCGAGATCGGCGCCACGATGCGGACAGATAGCGTCATACACTTCGAAACCGCTCGGCTTTCGTACGCACAACAACCGCCGATCGCCGATCGCCAGCCGCAACCGTGGTCAGATCAGCGGTAAGGTCGCGCTCGAATGCGATGACATACCAACCGCCGAAACGCATGCTTCGATTACTTCCGGTTGATTCAGATCAACGAACGCTAGCTTAAAATCCGCAGATGTGGCCATTCTTTTTGGCCGCTTTGTGCGCTTGACCTCACGCGCTTTAACCGGCACCGGACATGCGGTATCTATCTTGCCGGTGGCGCCGATGCGCCACCTGCGTTTGATATTCTCGAAAACTCTCCGAAAGCACGGTTGACCCGATGGGACTTAAGGAAAACCTCGAACGCATGCAGAAACTCTCGCACGAAGCCGAGCTCGGCGGTGGCGAGGATCGCCTCAAAAGGCAGCGCCAGAACGGGCGCATGACCGCCCGCGAGCGGATCGAATTCCTGCTCGATCGTGGCTCTTTCATGGAGCTCGACAAATTCAAAACCCATCGCATCACCGATTTCGACATGGACAAGCGCAAAATCGCGGGCGACGGAGTGGTGACAGGCCATGGCACGATCGATGGCCGTCCAGTCTGCGTCTTCTCACACGATTTTACGGTCTTCGGCGGGAGTCTCTCAGGCGCATTTGCTGAAAAGGTTTGCAAGGTGATGGATCTGGCGACCAAGACCGGATGCCCAGTGATCGGCCTCAACGACGGCAGCGGCGCGCGAATCCAGGAGGGCGTGGTATCGCTCGCCGGCTACGCCGACATTTTTCTCCGCAACGCGCTGACTTCGGGCGTCGTGCCACAGATCTCCGCGATCATGGGACCGTGCGCGGGTGGCGCGGTTTACTCGCCGGCGATGACCGACTTCATCATCATGGTGCGCGACACGTCGTACATGTTCATCACGGGGCCCGATGTCATCAAGGCGACCACACACGAAGACGTGTCCATGCAGGAGTTGGGCGGCGCCGATACGCATAGCAGCCGCTCTGGCGTTTGCCACCTCGAAGCCGATGACGATGAAAGCTGCCTGCTGATGATTCGCGAGTTGCTCTCTTACCTACCGTCGAACAACACCGACGATCCGCCGTTCGTCGCGACCGAGGACAGCTCCGATCGGCGCGACGCCGAGCTCGATTCGCTCGTGCCCGAAAATCCCAACAAGCCCTACGAGATGGCCGACCTGATCCGCCACGTCGTCGATGACGGCCAGTTTCTCGAGATCCAGAAAGACTACGCCCACAACATGTTGATCGGGTTCGCGCGGTTGGGCGGCTACTCCGTGGGTATCGTTGCCAACGAGCCGGCGTTTCTTGCCGGATGCCTCGATATTGACGCTTCCGTGAAGGCGGCGCGCTTCGTGCGCTTCTGCGACGCGTTCAATATCCCGCTGGTGACCTTTGTTGACGTCCCTGGGTTCCTGCCCGGCACTTCGCAGGAATACAGCGGGATCATCCGTCACGGTGCGAAGCTGCTCTATGCGTTCTGCGAGGCTACGGTGCCGAAGGTGACCGTCATCACGCGCAAGGCATACGGCGGCGCTTACGACGTCATGTCGTCGAAGCACATCCGCGGCGATTTCAATTTCGCCTATCCGACGGCCGAGGTCGCCGTGATGGGTCCCGAACAGGCGATTAACATTCTCTACCGCAAGGAGATCTCGGCGGCTGAGCGCCAGGCGCTGGCGGATGACTACCGCAGCAAGTTTGCCAATCCATTCAAGGCCGCGGAACTTGGCTATATCGATGAGGTGCTGATGCCGCGCGACACGCGCCCGCGTCTGATAGCGGCTCTGAAAGCGCTCGAGAACAAGCGCGACAAGAATCCGCCGCGCAAGCACGGGAACATTCCGCTCTGACCGCCTGGACGCTCGCGGTTTATTCGCCAATCGAAAACGGATTAAGTATAAGAAGTGCGAGGTTTTTGACGCCGGTCAGAATCACTCCGGCTTCCTTAAAACACTGATGTTCAAACGGATCCTGATCGCCAACCGTGGCGAAATCGCGGTGCGGGTTATTCGCGCCTGCCGCGACCTTGGTATCGAATCGGTCGCGGTCTTTTCCGATGTCGATCGTGCGGCGCTCCATGTCCGCGAGGCCGACCAGGCGGTCCTTGTCGGTCCTGCGCCCGCGGCCGAGAGCTATCTCAACACTGAGGCAATCCTCGCTGCGGCGAAGAAGACCGGCGCCGAGGCGATTCATCCAGGCTACGGCTTTTTCTCGGAGCGCGCAGCGTTTGCGCGCGCGGTTGAAGATGCGGGCTTCGTCTGGATTGGGCCGGCGCCGGACGCGATTGAGCGGATGGGCGACAAGGTTGCCGCGCGAAAGCTGATGGCCGCCGCAGGAGTGCCGATCACACCGGGCTCGCCAGGCACGCTCGAGACCGAGGAACAGGTCCGCGAGATCGCGAACAAGATTGGCTTTCCGATCATGATCAAGGCCGCGGCCGGCGGCGGTGGCAAGGGCATGCGCCTCGTCGAGAGCGATAATGACCTCGGTTCAATCGTCCGCACCGTCGCGAGCGAGGCGAAATCGTCGTTCGGCGATGGCCGATTCTACGTCGAGAAATACTTGAAGCGCCCGCGCCATATCGAAGTACAGGTGATGGCCGACAAGCACGGCCACACCGTGCATGTCTTCGAGCGCGAGTGCTCGATTCAGCGGCGCAATCAGAAAGTAATCGAGGAATCGCCGTCGCCGTTTATCACGCCGGAGATGCGCGCGAAGATGGGCGAGGTTGCGGTGCGCGCCGCCCAAGCGGTGAACTACACCAGCGCCGGAACGATCGAATTCCTCGCCGACGCGGATCGCAACTTCTATTTCATGGAAATGAACACGCGCATCCAGGTCGAGCATCCGGTCACCGAACTGGTTACTGGCGTAGACCTCGTGCGCACGCAGATCGAAATCGCGGCCGGAGCAAAACTGCCGTTCAAGCAGGAAGACCTCGCGCAGCGTGGATGGGCGGTCGAGTGCCGTATCTACGCCGAGGATCCGGCGGCAGGATTCGCGCCCGCTCCCGGGAAGATCGAAACGCTCCGCTTCCCGAGCGGTCCGGGGGTGCGCAACGACGCGGGCGTTTACGCCGGCGCCGAGGTGCCGATTTTCTACGACCCGATGATCTCGAAGCTCGTCACCTGGGGCGCAACGCGCTCGGAGGCGATCGATCGGATGCGCCGTGCGCTCGGTGAATATGTGATCGCGGGCGAACTGCGGACCAATCTCGACTTTCATCGCTGGATGATGACGCAGCCACGCTTCCTCAAAGGCGAGTTCGACACCAATTTCATCAGCCAGGAATGGCATCCTCTGCGCAACGGCGCGGTCCACGCCGACCAAGCTCACCTCGCCGCAATTTTCCTGGCTGCGATCGCCGGTAACCAAAGCGCCAACCTTGCAGCCGCTTCATCGCCGCGAGCGTCAACGCCGACGACGAGCGGGATGCGCCCGTCGTCATGGCGCATGATCGGTCGGCTCGACCAGTTGAGGCGCTGACGATGCGGTACGTCGCGACTCTCGAAGGCACGGAGCACGAAGTCGATCTCGAAGAGTTGACGCCCGAGTCGTTCGCAATCAGCTTCGGTCAAGATCGTTTCGAGGCCGATCTGCGGCGCGTCGGGCCTGCGTCGTTTTCGGTGCTGCTTGCAAATCGGTCGTTCGATTTCGACGTAGTGCGCGACGGCGAGGAAATCGTCGTCACTTCGCGCCACGGCTCGACCCGGCTCTCGCTGGTCGACTCGGCGCGTCGCTTTACGCGCGCCGGACCAAAGCGCGAACTGAAGGGTCCCGCGCAGATTAAGGCGCAGATGCCGGGACGGATCGTCAACGTGCTGGTCAAGGCCGGAGACCAAGTCAAAGAGGGCCAGGGCCTGGTGATCGTCGAAGCGATGAAGATGGAGAACGAAGTGAAAACGCCCAAGGCCGGCAAGGTGGCCGAGGTCAAGGTGGTGGCGGGGCAGACGGTCGAGAAAGGCGCGCTGATGATCGTAATCGAGTAGGCTTAAGGTCAATGGCGGAAAACGATCGCAACCTCGAAGCTGCCCGTAAGAATTGGGAAGCAAGGAAACTCGCGCCCGCGCTGAAGCGTGGCACCGAGCGCAAGAAATCCTTCACCACCAGCTCTGGCATCGACATCAAGCGCACCTACGAGCCCGACGACCTCAACGGCTTCGACTTCGTCTCGAACCTCGGCTTTCCCGGCGAGTACCCGTTCACGCGCGGCGTGCAACCCACAATGTATCGCGGGCGGCTCTGGACCATGCGCCAGTATGCCGGCTTCGGCACCGCGGAAGAATCGAACCGCCGCTACCGCTACCTCTTCGAGCAGGGTCAGACCGGGCTCTCGGTGGCATTCGATCTGCCGACCCAGATGGGGCGCGACGCTGACCATCCGCTCGCGTCGGGCGAGGTCGGCCGCGTGGGAGTTTCGATTTGCTCGCTCGCCGACATGGAGACGCTGCTCGACCAGCTTCCGCTCGACAAGATTTCGACCTCGATGACGATCAACGCGACCGCCGCGATCCTGCTCGCGCTCTACCTGGTCACCGCTGAGCGGCGCAAGGTCGGATGGGACAAGGTCAACGGCACGATCCAGAACGACGTGCTCAAGGAGTACATCGCGCGCGGCACCTACATCTACCCGCCGCAGGGCTCGATGCGGATCATCACCGATATTTTTGGATTCGCGTCGAAGGAAGTTCCCAACTGGAACACGATTTCGATCTCCGGCTACCACATCCGCGAGGCCGGCTCGACCGCGGCGCAGGAGCTCGCGTTCACGCTCGCCGACGGAATCGCGTACGTGGAAGCGGCGCTCAAGGCCGGCCTCGAGGTCGATCAATTCGCGAGCCGGCTCTCCTTCTTCTTCAACGTGCACAACAACTTCTTCGAGGAGGTCGGCAAGTTCCGCGCCGCGCGGCGGCTTTGGGCGAAGATCATGAAGCAGCGTTTCGGTGCGAAGGACGAGCGCTCCATGATGCTGCGGTTCCATGCGCAGACGGCGGGCTCGACGCTCACCGCACAGCAGGTCGACAACAACGTGATCCGTGTTACCTTGCAGGCGCTGGCCGCCGTGCTCGGCGGCACGCAGTCGCTGCATACCAATTCCAAGGACGAGGCGCTGGCGCTGCCGACTGAATCGTCCGTGCTGCTCGCGCTCCGCACGCAACAGTTGATCGCGAACGAAAGCGAGGTCGCCGACACGATCGATCCGCTCGGCGGTTCGTACTATGTCGAGAGCCTGACCAACGAGCTTGAGAAGAAGGCCCTCGATTACATCGCGCAGATTGACGAGATGGGTGGCGCGGTGGCGGCGATCGAGCGCGGCTACATGCAGCGCGAAATCCAGAACGCGGCATATCTCTACCAGCGCCAGATCGAGACCAACGAGCGCATCATCGTGGGCGTTAACCAGTTCACTGCCGGCGGCGAGCCGCCCTCCGATATCCTCAAGGTGAATCCCGAGCTCGAACAGAAGCAGTGCCAGACCCTCGCCCGGGTGCGCGCCGAGCGCAACGCGCAAGCGGCGGGCGTGGCACTAGCCAAGGTCGAGAGCGCGGCGCGCGACGGCTCGAACCTGATGCCGCCGATCGTCGACGCGGTGCGCAACTGGTGCACGACCGGCGAAATCTCCGACGCGATGCGCAAGGTCTTCGGCGAGTACAGGCCGGTCAATACGCTGTGAGCGCAATTTGGCGCCGAGTGTTGAACCCCGCGCAAATCTCCGCTCGAATGATCGCTAGCGCGGCCAGCTCTTCCAGCCGGCAATTTTCTCGCTTGGAGCGAGATCGCCGCGAACGCTGGCGGAGAAGATAGTCGATGGGTCCGATTCCGAAAGGCGTGTTTCTGACAAAGGGCGTCGGCAAGCATCGCGAACGTCTGACATCTTTCGAACTGGCGCTGCGCGCGGCCGGTATCGCCGAGTTCAACCTGGTGCGCGTCAAATCGATCTTCCCGCCTAATTGCAAAATGCTGACACAGCAGGAGGGCCTCAAGCATCTCTCGCCCGGCCAGGTCGTGTTCACCGTGATGAGCGATAATGCGACCAACGAGCCGCATCGTCTAGTCGCGTCTTCGATCGGCGTGGCGATTCCCGCCAATCCGGCGTACTACGGCTACCTGTCCGAGCATCACAGCCTCGGCGAGACCGATCAG
>JASHPB010000225.1 GCA_030038355.1 Candidatus Binataceae bacterium | reverse complement strand
AATGGCTGGCTCATCGGCGCGAAAATTCGACACCCACCTCGAACGCAGCGGCAGTACCGCCGGCACCGAGCGCGATCCTACCGACTGGATGGTCGGATGGCAGTCGCTCTTCTGGGGCTCGGCGCTCGTCATGGGCGCGAACATCTTCCTCTGGTTCTGGGACTACAAATACGCCTTTGTGGCGGGGCTCAACTCAGCGAGTCCCGAGTTCACCCTGTACTATCGAACGCTCTTTTGGGGTGAACTGATCACGCTCGGCATCTTCACCGGCATCTGGTACGGATGGCTGGTCCGCACGGGCCGGCAGGTCCAGAACGAACCGTTCTCGCGCGCCGAGGAAGTCCGCCGCATAGCAGTCCTATGGAGCATCATCGGTATCACCAGCCTTTCCATTTACATCGAGGCGAGCTTCTGGCCGAACTGGGATGGCGCATGGCATCAAACTCTCGTGCGCGATACCGCGCTCACTCCCACGCACATCCCGATGTTCTACTTCTTCTTCCCACTCTCCGTGGTGCTTGCACTGGGCGCCTACCTGTATGGAATGTATCGAATCCCGGCGCTTTACTCGCGCGTCAAAGGTTTCCCATGGTCTTTCTTCCTGTTGATCAGCGCCGCAGTGTTGGAATGCATGGAAGTCGCCTTTAACGAATGGGGTCATAGTCTCTGGATTTCCGAGGAGTTCTTCGCTGTCCCGTTCCATTGGCCGTTCGTCGCCTATGGATGGCTCGCAGCCGGGATGTTTGCGGTGTGGGGTGAGACGATCTTGCGGCTCTTCGAAATCGAGAAGGCCGAAGAAGACGCCAAGGCGCACGACCCAGCGCATACACAGGCTGTCGCCGACTGATCGCGGCAGAGAGGATCCGATCATGGCGGCAGGCATGACCACGGTAGGTGAGCGGCAGCGGCGGCTCGAGCTAAGAGCGCTGCTGAACAAGCGCTACAAATGGATCGACTACAAGTGGGATCTCGTCTTCTGGATCACCGCGATTTTCGTGGTGGGCGGGGCGGCCGATATCACCAAGCAGTTATTCGCGGGCGACTGGGACTTCTGGACTGACTGGAAGGATCCGCAGTGGTGGCCCGTCATCACGGCCTTCGCGACGATAATCATTCCTTCGGCCCTGCAATATATCCAATGGGTCGCGTGGCGATTTCCGACCGGCGCGACTTACACGGCAGTATGCTTCTTCATGTGCGCATGGGTCGGCCGATATTTCCAATGGTACGTTGCCGAGAGCTATCCGCTCGCGTTCGTCTGGCCTATCTCGATCGTCGGAGCGGCGATCATCCTCGACTGGCTGTTGCTTAAGACGCGAAGTTTCATACTGACATCGTTATTCGGAGGGCCCATTTGGGCGCTCCTTGTATGGGCGTTCAACTACGTTCCGCTGGCGCCCTATTTGCAGCCCGCCCATTTCATGCATCATGTTCTCACGGTGGCCGACGTTCAGGGCATCGTTTATATCCGGTCACAGACGCCCGAGTACTTGCGCCACATCGAGCGTGGCGCGTTGCGCAGCTTCCTCGGCGAGACGCAATATGTCTCGCTCGTGTTCGGCGGCACGTTGGCGGTCTTGGGCTACTGGATAGGACAATTTATCGGCCGCTACCTCGCGGTGTGGCCGATTCGCCGTTACATCAAGACGCTCTAGGTGCAAATGCGCTTGAGAGCGATAAGCGCGGCGACCGGTGCGACCTTCGGTGTGGTAGTGACCTCGGCTACCGCAGCGTTTGCTCACGGCGGGATGGCGAGCGCGGATGAACTCGGGCGACCGCTCGGCGCTTCGATAGCGCTCGCATTCGTATGCTACTGGGCGGTGATTTTGTGGCCGTCGCGAAAATCGCAAAATGGGCAACCTGGCCGAGCGGATCCGAATGGCCGCCGTCGGCGGCCACGGCGCACAGGGTTCTCGACCGGTGGCGAGGCCGACGAGCGCTCGTTGAAGGCAATCGGGAGGAATGGCGATGGCTAGGCGATGGCTTATGTGCCTCTTTGCGGTAGCCGTCATCGCGCTCGTCGCGTCGAATGCATTCGCGCATGGCGAGGCGGGAGACGAGCCGTTTCTCAAAGATCTGACCACCGCATTTTACGACGTCAAGATCACGCCCAGCGTAATCCACGTCGGTGAGCCAGTAACGATCACGGGAACGGTCCGAGTCCTGAACACTTGGCCGTACACGCTCGATCCTCCTTCGACCGCTTACATCACGCCCGTTGTTCCGGGACCTGTCTTCGCGCTCAAGGATCGGATCGTGAACGGCGAGCCCGCGCCAGGATCATTCTTCGTCGAGCGCGGTGGGGTCTATCAATTCAAGATGGTCATCCTCGGCCGCGAGCCGGGGCATTGGCACGTGCATCCGGGAATCGCGATCCAAGGCACGGGTACATTGATTGGGCCGGGTGAGTGGGTCGATGTTCAGCCCGCGGCCTCCCAGTTTATGTTTCCTGTTTCACTGCTTAACGGAAAAGTAATCGATCTCGATAACTACCAGGGTAGCTTCGTTTGGTGGTGGTCGTTCGTAGGGTTCCTGCTCGGCATCATCTGGATGCTCTACTGGACACTGACCAAGCGAACCGTAACCAATCTCGCGGTGACAACGCAGATAGGCGTCAATGAAGAGGCGGCGGATATCGGACTGATCACGCCGCGCGATCACATGTGGATGAACGTGCTCGCGGGACTTACCGTGGCGCTGCTGATCGTCGGATGGTTCTACTCCGCGAGCAGATATCCCGTGCGGTTGCCGCAACAGACCGCCTGGTTCGCACCGAAGCCGCTGCCCGCCGATCAGAAGCTCGCCGAGGTCGTGCCGGAGAGTGCGTCATGGAACGATGGGACCGACACGTTGATCATGAAGGTCCAGGCGAAGAATATCAGCGAGTCCCCGATCGCCCTGAAGGAATACATCATGGCGATGACCACGTTCGTCAATGGCAGC
>JASHPB010000224.1 GCA_030038355.1 Candidatus Binataceae bacterium | reverse complement strand
GGATAACGCTGCTTTGGACCGGCATGGTAAGCGCTGTAGACGCTGTCAGAGTAATGGACAAGGTCCCTTGCTGACGTTGCGGCACGACGACGACGTTGTTCGATGACATGAAGCCGGGTTTCTCCGATACGAGTTCATAAACGCCGGACTTTGATGACGCGATTGCGAAACGCCCGCTGGCGTTCGTCATGGCGTGGGAGACAATTCTGCCGTCGCGGTCCTTCAGCTCGACGCTCACCTGGTTTAGCGGGCGCCCGAGAGCATCGCTTACGTGTCCATTGATTGTTTCCGTCTGAGCGAAGCATGGCCGCACGACCGCGAGTATCAATAGGAACGCTATCGCACTCGCGCGCGGTCCGCGCCACCGTCGACTTGAATCGACCTCGGGCGAAACATCCCCCGTCCTCCGGAACAGCGCGGAAGTTAAGAGTGTTGGGAAGGTTTGCTGGTCAAGCAGGTTCATGAATGGGCCGATAATGAGAATAATTCTCAATATCGTCACAGCGTCGCCATGTCAACCGCTCGCGGGTCTTTGATTGGCACTGCGAAAATCGCGCAAGCGCCATATAAGCCATCGCTATGGAAATGGATCTTGATGAAGCCGTACGCGAACGCTACGAGGCGGGTGTCTCGGGCTCCTTAGAAATCGCTCGGCCGCGGCGTCAATTATGAGCCGCGCTACCTCGAGGCGATTCCGTGCGAGGTTATCGAGCGCGATTACGGATGGGGCGGCGATCCCACCCCCCTACCTCCGGGCCGGCGATCACCTGAAACATTTGTACCAATGGTGACGATTTGTGGACAAAGGTGAGGATGGACATCTCATCTTGATTCGCAAGGTTGATCAGCAAATTCTAATGGAATTTTCATCTCGACGTGAGCATCTCATTGCCGGAGATTTCGGCCTTTCACGCCCTTCAGATTCTCTAATGTTCCCACCACGTCCGTCATCGTTTTAGCCCCTCTGTCGGTTCGCCACGCTCGATTATTGACTGGCGCCAGCATCGTTCAGTAGGACGATAGGGTTCGTCGTTCCGAGCGTGGGCGAGGAATCTAGGCCACTTCGGCCGACGCCGCGACGGTGGGGCCGCAATGCTAGCCCGCAGTGAGGTATCACGTCGCGGCGATCGCTCGTTGCCTCGCGAGGCTTCGGCTCGCCCGGGATCACGGCAGTCGCGTGCGAATCGATGGGGTCAGCTGAACCAAATCCGGTGCATGAGGCTCAGGAACTCGACGGTGAGCGGCTATCGCGCAGCCGACCTAATCACGGAATCTATTCCGCATTTCGGACAAATTGCGCTGGGCTGGATGTTGCCCACTCCTACAGCAGTTTCTCTTGAAAGAGTGGCCGTTCCTCCATGTCTTTCGACGATTTGACTTCGGCAGGCGGATAGATTGCGAGGCAATCGAGACATCCGTACAACTCGTCTACCTGCAACTTGACCCTATTCCAGAACGAATGGGAGTGAGCTCGCTTAAGGCGCTCTCCGTCGACCTCCACGAAGTTGGTCGCTTTCCTCTCCCTGGGATTCCAAGCCGCCCAGCCCTTACCGCCCCGTGAACTTGGGTTGGCGTTTCGCGAGGAAGGAGGCGATGCCTTCACGGGCGTCATCGGTGCCGGAAACCGACGCGATCGTCTCGGTCTCCAGCGTCATCTGCGCCTCGAGCGAGTTGTCGAACGTGTCGGCGACCATCCGCTTCACTCCGCCGAATGCGATCGTCGGTCCTGCCGCGAGCTCGCCCGCGAACTTCTCCGCCTCGCGCACGAGATCTGCGTCGGGCACGACGCGCGTCACGATGCCGTAGTCGTGCGCTTCCTTCGCACTGAGGATGCGATTCGTCATCGCGAGTTCGAGCGTGCGCCGCGTGCCTATTATCCGTGGCAGAAAGTACGTCGATGAGCCGTCAGGCGTGAGGCCCGCGCGAGTGTAGGCGATCGCGAACCTCGCCGACTCCGCCGCTAACGTGAAGTCGCACGCGCACGCAAGGCTCATCCCGGCTCCGGCCGCGCTGCCATGCACCGCGGCGATGACAGGCGCATTCATCCGGGCGAAGTGAGAGACCGCCTGGTGCAGATTCAACGTTACCTGCTCGAGCAGGTCGGCGAGCTCGCCTTGCGGCGCTGCCGCGAATGACCTCAGATCGCCGCCGGCGCAGAAGAGCTTGCCCGCGCCGCTGACGAGCGCGGCGCGAATCGATGCGTCGTTGGCGCATCGCCGCGCCGCGTGGCGCAGCTCCGCAGCCATCGCGAGGTTGAGCGCGTTGGCCGCGTCCGGCCGGTTGAGCGTGAGATGCGCGACGTGGTCGCGCACTTCGAGGTTGATCGTCGAGTAAGACATCTGCGCTCCTACTTCAGCGTGGCGTACCAGTCGCGGATTGCGGCGCCGATTTCGTGCGGCGAATCTTCCTGGATGAAGTGGATACCCTTGACCGTCACCTCGCGCTGGTTCGGCCATGAGCGGCAGAACTCGCGCTGCGCTCCGATCAGAATCGCGCCGGGATCCGCGTTGACGAATAGCTTCGGCACCGGGCTCTGCTTCAGCCACGCGGCGTAGGCCTCGGCAATCGCGACGACGTCCTTGGGTTCGCCTTCGATCGGAATCTCGCGCGGCCACGTGAGCGTCGGCCGCCGCTTCTCGCCCGATTCCTCGAACGGCGTGCGGTACTGAGTCATTTCCTCATCGGTCAATTTGCGAATGACGCTGCGCGGCAAGATCGTCTCGACGAAGAGATTCTTTTGCAGGATCATCTCCTCGCCTGCGGAACTGCGGAGCGCCTTGAAGATCGGCACTGCAGCATTCGACCATTCATCCCAGGTGACAGGCCGCACCAGAGCTTCCATGTACGCGATGCCCCTTACCGCGTCACGATGCCGATTCGCCCAGTGAAAGCCCAGGGCCGAGCCCCAATCGTGCACGACCAGCGTGACATTCTTATTGAGGCCGAGCAGCTCGAACCATGATTCGAGCGCGGCCGCGTGATCGACGAAACGATAGGTGCCACTCGCCGACGGCCCCGAGTCGCCCATCCCGATGAGATCGGGCGCGAGGCATCGCGCGCGATCCGAGAGATGCGGGATGATGTTGCGCCAGAGGTACGAAGAAGTCGGGTTGCCGTGGAGGAATACGATCGGATCGCCGCTGCCCGTGTCAACGTAGGAAATCGATCCGCCCATCTTGGGCATCAGGCGTTTGCGTGGATGCGGGTCGGCGGCTGAAAGCGGCTGAGTGCTCATACTCGAAACTCCTTGCTTCGATGCTCGATTGATACGGCCCGCGCGAGTGCCATTCAAGTATGAATTCGCGTTTGCGGAGCGCGCGCCGCTGTCGCACTATCGAAAAATCTTCTCGCGCGAGGCGAACGACGATGGCGGAGCGAAAGCGCAAATTCTGGGGCTGGGGCTACGAGGACCAGGGGCCGAATGCCGAGCAGCAAAAGCATATGGCGGAGCGGATGGCCAAGCGCTTCGGCCTCGCAAACCTCGAGATCACGCCGCCGCCGACAGAGGCAGAGCTCAAGCTCCGCGCGCCGCGCGTGAAGGTTCCCGACGCGCTGAAGGAAATTTGCTCGACTAGCACCTACGATCGCGCGGGCCACAGCTACGGCAAGAGTTTTCGCGACGGCGTGCGCGCCTTTCAGCGCGACTATCCAAATCCGTTCGATGTCGTGGCGTTTCCGCGAAGCGAGCAGGAGTTGGTTTGTGTACTCGAATGGTGCGATCGCGAAAAGCTCGCGGCCTCGCCCTACGGCGGCGGCTCGAGCGTGATGGGCGGAGTCGAGCCGCCCACGGGCGATCGCTATCCGGGAGCCGTGTCGATCGATCTTCTGCACCTCGACCAGGTGCTCGAAGTCGATCGTGCGTCACGCGCGGCCCGAATCCAGGGTGGCGTGCTCGGCCCCGCGCTCGAGAATCAACTGCGCCCGCACGGCTACACACTCAGGCACTACCCGCAATCGTTCGAGTTCTCGAGTCTGGGAGGATGGATCGCGACGCGCTCGGGCGGCCACTTCGCGACGCTCTACACCCATATCGATGACTTCGTCGAATCGCTCCGCGTAGTCACTCCCCACGGCATAATCGAATCGCGGCGGCTCCCCGGCTCGGGCGCGGGACCGAGTCCTGATCGGATGTTCATCGGCTCGGAGGGCACGCTCGGCATCATCACCGAAGCTTGGATGCGTTTGCAGGATCGGCCGAGATTCCGCGCCGGCGCCTCGATTCCGTTTCCGAGTTTCATCAAGGCGGCTGAGGCGGTGCGGCAGATTTCACAGATCGCGCTGTTTCCCGCGAACTGCCGCGTGCTCGATGAGGGCGAGGCGCTGAATGCTGGCGCGGGCGACGGCAGTGAGGCCGTGCTGGTTCTCGCTTTCGAATCAGCCGACCATCCGCTCGAGCCGTGGATCACGCGCGCGCTCGAGTGCGCCGCTGATCACGGCGGAAAAATCCCGGCCGACGCGGGCCAGACCCGCACCGACAAGGAGGCGACGCACGAGGGCGCGGCCGGCGCCTGGCGCAACGCATTCCTCAACGCACCGTATCTGCGCGATACCGTGATCGCCATGGGGATGGTGAGCGACACGTTCGAGACCGCGATCACATGGGAGCGCTTCCCCGAGTTTCACCGGCAGGTGATGGCGACCGCTAAAGACGCCGTCGCGCACATCTGCGGACAGGGCACGGTGACGTGCCGTTTCACCCACGTCTATCCTGACGGACCCGCGCCGTATTACACAGTGCTCGCCCCGGGCAAGAAGGGCGCGCAGGTCCAGCAGTGGGACGAGATCAAGAAGGCGGTGTCGGACGTGCTGATCAAGCTCGGCGGCACGATCACGCATCATCACGCGGTCGGCCGCGACCATCGCCCGTGGTACGACCAGCAGCGTCCCGATGGATTCGCGACGGCTCTGAAAGCCGCCAAGAAGGCGCTCGACCCGCACGGCGTCCTTAATCCCGGCGTCCTGATCGATCCTGACTGAGCGCGAACACGCCGCCGCGATGGCCCGCATTTCAGTAGCGATTAGTTGCGCCAACGTAGCAGATACGCTGGAGGCAGCGTGCCAGTCGGTCGCGTGGGCAGACGAACTCGTAGTCGTCGATTCCGGCTCGATGGACGCGACTGCGACGATCGCCAAGGCGCACGCCGATCAGTATGTGGTTGAAGAGTGGCGCGGCTACACCGAGCAGAAGCAGTATGCCGCGAGCCTTTGCCGCAACGACTGGGTGTTCATCCTCGACGGTGACGAAGAATGCGCGCCCGACCTGGCACGCGAGATCGAGGCGCTCAGGTCGGACGACTTCGAGCGCGTTGATCTCTTCAAGATGCGGCGGCGCAACTACCTCGCTGGGCGCGAGGTGCGCGACTGGAGCCCGGACTGGATGGCGCGGCTCTACAATCGCAATCGATGCGATTGGGCTGACGAGCTGATTCACGATCGAATCGTCGCGCGCGATCCCAAGCGGGTCGCGAAACTCCGCGGATGGATCGATCACAAACGACTGAGCGCTGCAGGCTATCGCGATTTATTCGACGGCGGGGCGGCGGATGCGCGGGCGACGATCGTGGCCGAAGATCTTTATCGCAAAGGACGGCGCGCAGGCTTCACCGACCTCTGGTTCCGGCCGATATTCGCCTTCTTCAAGTTCTATTTTCTGAAAGGCAACTTCCTTGACGGACAGTTCGGCCTCATGATCGCGCAGCGTGCCGCGATCGGCACGCATCAGAAGTACGCGGCGCTGTGGGCGCGTCAGCGCGGCCTCGTCACTCGCGTCGAAACGGCGCCAGGCGCAGAACGCGAGCAATCGCGCGCCGAAGCGCCGCGACCGGCGTCATGATTTCACTTCTCGGGCGACCGTGCTACATCCCGCCCGTGCCGCGATCCTCGCGTGCGCCTTTGATTGCCTGCAGGTCCTGCTTGATGCGCTGCTCATCCTCGGGCTTGAAGGCGCCGCTGTCGAGCGCGACGCGGATGCTACGCGCGGCACGGAGTTCGGCAAACATTCGATGGTTCTTATGGGCATCACGCAATTCGCGGACATCATCCTTTAGCTGCGCCTTCTGCTGAGGCGTGAGCGTCGAGCGATCGACACCCACATGGATATCCATCGCGAGCTGCTCGACGTCGTCTTTCATCTGCGGCGACATCTGGGCGTGAATGGCGAGTGGGCGCGCGAGCGTCGCGGCAATAAAAAGTGCCGCAGCGGCCGCGATTACAGATAGTTGAATTTTCATACGAGCGTTCCTGCCTCCGAGGTTCTTGGATAGCAGAACGCCCGCGCTGCGCCTATGCTGCCGTGAAAATGTGATGCAGCGCTATTCGTCGATGCCGAGTTGCTTCTTGGCTTCCTCGGTCATCATGTGCGGCGTCCACGGCGGATCCCATACGATCTCGACCAGCGCGTCGTCGCATCCGGGAAGGCCGAGCAGCTTTTCCTGGATGTTCTGCGTGATCATCATCCCCATCGAGCAGCCCGGCGCAGTCAGCGTCATCGTGATGTTGACGACGCGGCCCTCGATCGCGACGCCGTATACGAGTCCCAGATCGACGATATTGACCGGGATCTCCGGATCGTAGCACTCGCGCAGAACTTCGAAGACCTCGGCTTCGGATGGCGGGGGCGGGGAATTCTCCATGGAACTGGCTAGAGTATATAAGAGATAGATCACACGCGCAGCCTGGATGCGCGAGCGGAGATTTGTATGCCTGACAAGGAAGAACTCTACGATGAGGCGATCGACGCCTACGCCGACGAAAAATACGACGAAGCGATCGCGCTCTATCGGCAGGCGCTCGAGGTCGACCCGAAATTCACCGACGCGCTGCACGGCCTCACGATGTGCTACCAGGCGAAGGGCGACATCGACACCGCGATCGAGCTGACGAAGAAGCATATCGAGCAAGATCCGGAGGACATTCTGGCGTTCACCAATCTCAGCATGTTCTACCAGAAGAAAAATATGATTAAGGAAGCCGAGGCCGCGGGCGCGGAGGCGCGCCGCCTCGATTGGAAGCGCCAGTTGCGCGAGGCCAAGACGAAGGCCTGAGGGAGAAGCCGCGATGAAGCTGAGAGACAAAGTGGTGCTGATAACGGGCGGTGGCTCGGGCCTCGGCCGCGAGATGGGACTCACGTTCGCGCGCGAGGGCGCGAAGATCGGAGTCAACGACATCCGTCCGGAATCCGCGCAGAACGTTGTGACCGAGATCGAACGGGTGGGCGGCAGCGCACGGACCTTCGTTGCCGACGTCTCGAGCAGCACGGCGGTGAAGAAGATGTTTAGCGACTTTCTCGCGGCATGGGGCACGATCGACGTGCTGGTCAACAATGCCGGCATCGGCAGGACGCGCGACACGGCCGAGTTCTCCCAGACCTGGGAGGTGCCCGATGAAGACTGGCACAAGATGCTCGCGACGCATCTCGACTCGACATTCTTTTGCACGCGCGAGGCGCTTAAGGCGATGGTGTCGAAGCGCTCCGGGCGCATCATCAATATCGGTTCAATCGCCGGCACGACGGGGCTGCCGTTCGCGGCTGCCTACTGCGCGGCGAAGGGCGGAATCATCTCCTTCACCAAGTCGGTCGCACGCGAGGTTGTGATGCACAACGTGCTCGTCAATTGCATCGCGCCGGGATTTATCGAGACGCCGATGACGGCGCCGATCGACGAGGCGATGCGCGAGCAGATCATCGCGGTGACTCCAGCCGGCCGCTTCGGCGAGCCGGCCGATATCGCGGCGGCGGCGCTCTACCTCGCATGCGACGATTCGAAGTTCATGGTGGGGCAGATAATCAGCCCCAACGGCGGCTACGTAATTTAGCGTGCAGCGCGGAGGTTCGTATGTTCATCAACTTTGTGGCGTTCAATTTCAAGTCGAAAGATCTCGAGGCCGAGGAGCGCAACTATCTCGGTCATCACGTCGCGCTGGCAAAGCAGTTGCCGGGGCTCCGCTTCTACTACACTGGCCGCGCGATGCCGGTGGGAGGCAAGGATCCCGAGCGTTATCGTGCCGCGATACTTGGGTTCGACAGCGCCGAAGCATCGGCTGCTGGAGCCAAGTCGCCGGCGATGCCGGATCTTATCGCCGACACGCGGGCGCATCTGGCGCAGACGACATCACGTCTGATTAGCGGCGAGACGATCGTGAAGTTCGATTCGCGAAAGCCGGGGCAGTCGTGCCTCACGATGGTGGCGGAGTTCGATCTGGAGCAGAGCGGCGGTGCGGATGCGGCCGAACGCCACTACCTTGGCACGCACGTCGGAATCGCCAAGCAATTGCCGGGCCTGCGCAACTATATGATCGGCAAACTGGATGCGAAGAGTGCCGATCGCTACCGGGTCGCGATTCTAACCTTTGACTCGCTCGATGCGTTGCGCGAGGCCTATCGCTCGCCAATTGGACGCGAACTGGTGCACGACGAGGAGGCGACGATTCGCAATGCGCGCGTATGGCGGCTTGATGCGCGCGTCGAGGTCTAGCGTTCAACAGGCGGGCAACGTCAGAATAGAAGCAGTGCTGCCCGCGCTCGCGGCGGGATGATGACCGGAATTATCCTGTGACACTGCCTCGTTCCGCTGGAGTTCTAATCCCGCTCTTTTCGATTCGCACCCGCAACGATATCGGCCGCGGCGATATCCAGGGTCTGCCCGCGATGATCGAATTCGCGATCTCGGCGGGTCATCGCATCATCCAGCTTCTGCCCATCGACGAAACGGCGCCGGGCCAGCTCAGTCCCTACAGCGCGCTCAGCGTGCTCGCGATCGATCCTACATTTATCGGCGCGCAGGGCCTCACTGGCGTGGGGCGCGTCGTGCAGGGACGTGCACGAGACGCGGTTGGGCGGCGGCGGCGCGTCGTGCCGTGGCAGATCGTGCGGCGCGAGAAGCTCACGCTGCTGGAGCGCTCGTGGAAGGCGGCACATGCTCGCGGGGGGCGCGAGGACGGCGATGCCGTCGATCGTTTTATCGCAGACAATGCCGACTGGATTCACGATTACGCCCTCTTCCGCGCGCTCAAGGAACGTTACAACTGGACGTCGTGGGAGATGTGGCCCGCGGAAATTGCGCGCCGCGATCCAGCTGCGCTCGACGCCGCCCGCAAGGAGCTAGCCGACCAGGTCGAGATGTTCAGCTACTTCCAGTTCATCGCGCACCGCCAATGGAACGAGGTTCGCGCTTATGCGAAGAGCCGTGGCGCGATGATTGGCGGCGACCTCGCGTTCTCGCCCGGCCGCGACAGCGCCGAGGTCTGGCAGCATCAGGCTGACTTCGACTTGACGCGCACGGTCGGTGCACCTCCGGACGGCTTTAATCCGCGCGGCCAGCGCTGGGGACTGCCTCTCCCGAACTGGTGGAAGATGGGCGAGGGCGGATTCAAACTGCTGCGCACACGAGTGCGTCACGCCAGCGCGATGTTCGATTTGATTCGCATCGATCACGTCGTCGGGCTTTATCGCACCTTCAATTTTCTGATTGATTCCGCCGATCCAAATGCCACTGGAGAGTTCATTCCCAGGGAGGAGGACGAGCAGCGCCGCCAGGGCGAGTTCATCATGCACGCGATCGGGGAGGAAGCGGGCCAGAGCCAGATCATCGCCGAGGACCTCGGCACGGTGCCGCCTTGGGTGCGTCTATCGCTCACCGCGATGGATATCCCCGGCTACAAAGTGCTGCAGTGGGAGAAGACCAACTGGGGGCAACCCGACGAGCGCTATCTGAGCCCCGCGACTTATCCCGAGGTAGCGCTCGCGACGACTGGCACGCATGACACCGAGCCGATTACGCTTTGGTGGCGCGAGCAGAGGGTTAAGGAACGCGCTGACCTCCTGACCGCTCTGGGACTGGCCGAGCGCTTTAGCCCGCGCGCGATGCTCGATCACGATGCCCGCTTTGCCATTCTCGAGGCGCTCTACTCGTCGCCCGCGGAACTCGCGATTATCCCGGTGCAGGATCTTTTCGGCTGGAGCGCGCGCGTCAACCGTCCCGGCACGGTGGCCGATTCGAACTGGACTTACCGGCTGCCGCTTTCACTTGAACGGATGAGGAGGAGCCGCGCGATACAGGCGCAGGCCACGCGCCTTCGTGCGATCGCGATCGACACGCGCCGTTTTGCGGTTGAGCCGGCCTCACTCAAGTGACGATTGCACTGGTTCGTCGATCACCGGTTGTCTGCGCGCGCGCACATGCAATATAAGCTCGATCGAGGAGGCATCGATGGGCCCGCTTAAAGATGTCCGCGTTCTCGATTGCAGCATGGTGGTGTCAGGACCGTTCTGCACCATGATGCTCGCCGACCTCGGCGCCGATGTGATTAAAATCGAACCGCCGGAAGGCGACGTAACACGCGCTATCGCAGGAAAGACTCGCGGTGGCGTGCCGATCGGAATCCTCAACTGGAACCGCAACAAGCGCGCGATGATCCTCGATCTCAAGCGCTCCGGTGCAGCGGACGTGCTCCTCAAGATGGCGGAGCAGGCGGACATTCTGATTCAGAACGTGCGGCCCGGCGTGATGAAGCGGCTCGGTGTAGGCTACGAACAAGTTGCGGCGCGCAACGCGCGGATCGTGTACTGCTCGATCGCGGGCTACGGCTTCAAAGGTCCAGCAGCCGACAAGCCGGCCTACGATCCGATTATCCAGGGATGGGCCGGCGTGATGGCGGCGCAAACCACCCAGGGCCGTCCGCGCGCCGTCAAGAACATAATCGCTGACAAGGTAACTTCTTTGACCGCAGCGATCTCGGTACTCGCGGCGTTGCACGAGGCGCGCACCACAGGCCAAGGTCAGCACGTCGAGCTCGCGATGATCGATGCGGTCGCCTACTACCTGATGGGCGACACCGCGACCAATCACACCTTCCTGCCGCACGATCGTGGCATTCGCCCCACGATGGGCACGCTCGATCCATTCAAGACTGCGGACGGCTACATCACGATCGCGCCGCTCACCGACAAGCACTGGGCCGGGATACTCAACGCGGTCGGTCATCCCGAGTGGTTCGCCGGCGATGAGCCGCGCTCTGAGCGCGTGCGCCGCTCGATCAAGGCGCTGATCGATTTCTTTCCGACCCAGACTTCCGCCTATTGGCTTGAACGGATTGAAGCGGCCGACGTTCCGTGCGGTCCGGTCAACGACTACGACACCATTTGGACCGACCCGCAGTTCGTCGTCAATGAAACGTTCATCGAATATGAGCATCCGCAGGCCGGACGTGTGCGTGCGGTGCGCTCGCCGGCGCGCTTCTCCCGCTCCGATCCCGAGATGTGGCGGCACGCGCCCGATCACGGCGAGCAGACCGACGAGGTGCTGCACGACTTCGGCTTCAGCGATGCCGAAATCGCCTCGCTGCGGGTGGAGCAAGTGGTGCGATAGGCGTGAGGTTTGGAGTCGCCGCCCCTTTTCAGGCGACATCCAGCGCTGGGTGGATGAAATCGTGGACACCATTGTTAAGACTCGCCGCACGCCTCGGGGGCGCGCTTGCCACGATCACGCTCGCCGCGTCATGCGCCACGCAACAGCCCCCCGCGGCAGCTCCAGCAGCAGTCCCATCTTCTACGGCGGCTCCTGGAGCAGGCGCCCGCCTCAGCAGCTATTCACCGTACGCGATTACGGCGGGCACTGACGGCAATGTCTGGTACACCGAGTACCAGGGCAACGGCGTCGGACGAATCACGCCATCCGGCGTTGTGCAGCGCTTCAAGATCGACAAGGATGGATTCGCGGAACGAATCATCGCCGGTCCCGACTCGGCGATGTGGTTTACCGATACGCCGGGCAATCAAATCGGGCGCGTATCGACGGACACAAAAATCGCCTACATCAAGCTGCCTCAGAGTCACAGCGGTCCCGCGGGAATCGCGCTCGGCTCCGATGGCAATATCTGGTTTACCGAGCACGCCCTCGATCGTATCGGCCGCCTCACGATGCAGGGGCAACTCTCCGAATATCCGCTGGCGAAGGGATCAGGGCCGGGTGAGATTGTTGCCGGCAGTGACGACGCGCTCTGGTTCGCCGAGGACAGGGTCAACCGCATCGGACGCATCTCGACCGCGGGTGTTGTCAAGGAATTCCAGATCGGCACGCCCGACGCAGCGCCCGGCGGGATGACGCGTGGGCCGGACGGCAACGTGTGGTTTACCGAGCTCCGCGTCGAAAAGGTCGGCAAGATAACGCCCCAGGGCGCGATTACGGAGTACAATCTACCGGAGCCTGGCGTGCCGCTCGGAATCGCGGCCGGGGCAGACGGCAACTTGTGGGTGACGGTCGTGAAGGCACATACAATTTACAGCATCACGCCCGGCGGCAAGTTCACCGCCTTTCCGACATCTGAAACGACGATCGCGAGCTTCATCACAGCCGGACCTGACGGCAATCTCTGGTTCACCGAGCCCAACGGCAAAGTGGGTAAGATGACGCCCGCCGGCGAAATTACCGAGTACGTCGTCGCCGATCCCTATACGCACGCGCTCGACGCCCAAAAGAAATAGGCACGCGTGGCGCCTGCCTATTACACGCGCCACGATCTGCGCTATAAGGCGGGCAGGAAAGTCGCGGCTGCGCACCTGCCGGTCCGCGCGCATTCCGAGGAACCAAAACACGCGCTCGTTTGGATTCCGGCATTTCGCCGCAAGGGAGATTCTGATCAATGGCAGGCAAACTGGATGGCAAGGTAGCCGCGATAACCGGCGGTGGACGCGGCATCGGCCGTGGCATCGCAAAATTGTTCTCGGCTGAGGGATGCGCGGTGGTGGTGAATGATCTCGGCGTGACCGTTGCGGGACAGCGCGAAACTTCGTCGCCCGCCGACGATGTCGTCAAGGAGATAAAGGCCAAGGGCGGCAAGGCGGCTTCGAATCACATGGACATCGCGACGGTTGCCGGCGGCCAGGGTCTCGTCGACCAGGCGATCAAGGAATTCGGCAAACTGGACATACTGGTCAATGTCGCCGGCATCCTGCGCGACCGCATGATCTTCAACATGTCAGAGCAGGAGTGGGACGACGTGATCCGCGTGCACCTGAAGGGGCACTACTGCACGATGCGTCCGGCGGCGGCCTTCATGCGCGAGAAGAAGTACGGCCGCATCATCAACTTCTCTTCGAATTCCGCGCTGGGCAGCCCCGGCCAGCCCAACTATGCTGCTGCGAAGGCCGGCATCCTGGGGCTGACGTACTCGAGCGCCAACGCGCTGAAGAAGTACAACATCACGGTTAACGCGATTATGCCGGGCGCGGCCACGCGAATGACCGATACGATTCCGGCCGGGCGCTTCGGTTCAACTGGCGTGCCGCAGTCAGAGACCGCGGAAGGAACGCCGCGCGATCCGGCCAACGTCGCGCCGATCTGCGCATTCCTCGCGAGCGACGAGGCGGGTGAGGTGACGGGCCAGTGCTTCGGCGCATCGGGCTACCGCATCATGCGTTACTGCCACATCGTGCCGGAGAAGGTTCTCTACAATAGCGGTCCCTGGAACCTCGACGATCTGTTCGAGCGGCTGAAGCAGACCCTGCTGCTCGACATGGAACCACCGCGGATGTGATCGTTTCTCGCGAAGCGCCCGCTGCTAATTTGAAGCGGCGGGCGCTTCGTTTTGTAGCGCACTCGAGAGAAAAGCCAAGACTCGCTTTTTGTACTCGTCGGGCGCGGCGAAGACCGCGTCGCCATGCCCTTTCGACGGCGCAATCCAGAGCTGCGAGCGACCGTGCGCCATCGCCAGCGCGAACGTGATCGCCTGCCCGTCGGCGACGGGAACGATTGGATCTTGGGCGTTCTGAATCACCAGCAACGGGCACTTCCCGAGCGAGCGCGCCGCCTCAACCGGCGCAATCGTGTCGAGCGGCTGGGCGAAGTAAAGAATCCGCGCTGCCCACATCACGGTATTGAGAAAGGCGGGATTTAGATTTTCCACCTGGGGGCTCTGGCGGAACATCTTCTCCAGGTTCGCGTATGGGCTGTCGGCAATAACCGCGGCGAAGAGCGGTTCCTCGGCGGCCGCGAAGATCGCGGCCGCCGCCCCCTCCGATACGCCCAGAACCGCGATTCGCTCGTAGCCATTGCGCCGAAGCTTGTGCGCCGCGACGAGCGCAATTTTGCGCTCGGTCCAGCCGAAGTCCGTGCCGAACTGCGAATTACTCGAGCTGTTCAGCGCGACGACCGTGTAGCCGGCGTCGTAGAGAAACTTGGCGTACACCACCAGTTGCTCCGGGCCGCCGCCAGCAGCGGGCAACAGCATCACGGTGTCGTGCGAGTGGCCATGAATGATCCAGCCGCGGACGTCGACCGGCCATCCACCAAGCGTCGCGGTGTTTTCCACCATGCCGGCCTGGAAATCGTCGGGCACGATGCCGAGTGCCACGCGCGCAACCTCATACGGATGACCGGTCGGCGCCGGCACGTTGGCGCCGATCACGTCTTCACCGCTGCCCTCGGTAAGAAATGCCGGGAACTTCAGATGATGCGCGACGAACACCGCGGCGCCGAGCCACAGGACTAGAGGAAGGCCCAGCATCGCAATACCGACCGCAACCAGCCGCGCGCCGCGATTCGCTTCTGCAGCCTGTCTTTTCGGCACCGCCTGGATTCGATCCACGCCGCAAGCTATCGCGGAAACAATAGGCGCGCGCAAGCCGCCACCTTGTTCCACTATCCTGCGCGCCTTATGCTGCCCTACGGAACGAACCAATGGCTGACTGGAACCCCCAACTCTACAATCGTTTCCGGCATTATCGTGCTGAGCCCGTCGAGCATATTTTCTCGCGGCTCGCGCTTAAGGATCACGAAAACATCGTCGATCTCGGATGCGGCCCCGGCGACAACACAGTAGAACTCATCAAACGCAGCGATGACAGCATCGTCCGCGGCATCGATCGTTCGCCCGCGATGATCGAGGCGGCGAACGCACTCCGCGCGAAGCAATCCGACGACCTTCAGCGGCGCTTGAGCTTTGCGGTTGGCGATATGGCGAGGTTCGAGGCGGAGCGCAAATACTCGATAGTCTTCTCCAACGCTGCCTTGCAGTGGCTTAGAGATCAGCGCGCGGTATTGAGCAATTGCTTTCGTGCGCTCACTTTTGGTGGGCAGATGGTCATGCAGATGCCGGCCAACGAGCATGAGATCGGCAAGATCGAGCTCGGCGCGCTCGCGCAGGAGCATGAGTGGCGTCCGGTACTCGGCGGTATCGAAGAATCATTCCAGGAAGTCGGATCGCCTGAGCGCTATGCCCTGATGCTCACCGAAATCGGCTTCGCCAGTGTTGATTGCTACTACCATACGTTCCGTCATCCGATGGAACGTCCGGGCGACGTGGTCGAATGGTATCGCGCAACGGGCCTCCGCCCCTTCCTGAATGTCTTGTCTGCGAATCGCCACGACGAATTCCTCGCCTCCTACAGGGCGAGGCTCGAACGCGCCTACGGAACGACGGGCCCAATCACTTTCAACTTCCGGCGCGTTTTTCTCTGGGGCCGCCGACCAGAGAGATAACATGAGCGCTCGAAAAGACCGCTTCGCCCTCGTTGCACATGGCGGCGCGGGCGCTCCTGGACCGGCCGCGGAGCGTCCGGAACGCCGGCATGGGATGGTCGCGGCGCTCCGCCTCGGGGGGCTGGTCCTGCGCCGTGGCGGCACCGCGCTGGAAGCCGTGGCAGCGACAGTCGCGGCCCTCGAGGATCATCCGCTTTTCAATGCCGGCTACGGCTCGCTGCTCAACTCCGAGGGCAGCGTCGAGATGGATGCCTCGCTGATGGTTGCGGAGCCGATCGACGAAACGCTCGACGCTGACGCTCATCGAAATCATCACCACGAGCTGGAATATCGCGTCTCCGCCGGAGCGGTCGCCGCGATATCGCGCGTGCGCAATCCGATCCTGCTGGCGCGTGAAGTGATGGATCGCTCGCCGCATATCCTGATGGTGGGTGCCGGAGCGGAACGCTTCGCGCGCGGCGCAGGACTCACGATGGTCAAGCCTGACGAGATGATTTCCGAGCGGGCGCGCGAGCGATGGCGTATCCGCCAGGCGCAGCGCCTGGCCGAGGCAGAAGATGCGGACGGCCACGGCACGGTGGGTGCGGTCGCGATCGACGTGCGCGGCGCGCTCGCGGCTGCTACTTCCACCGGAGGCGTGCCCGGCAAACTCTACGGGCGCGTCGGTGATTCCGCGATTATCGGTGCTGGAACGTTTGCCCACAAATATGGTGCGGCCTCGGCAACGGGGCAGGGCGAGGCGATTATCGTGACCGCGCTCTGCCGCGAAGCGACGATGGCGATGGCTGAGGCGACGCCGCGGCGCGTCGCGCAGGAAGCGATCGAGGAGTTGATTGCCTCGACTAGCGCCGAAGCCGGCATCATCCTGGTCGATCGCAAGGCGCGCATGGGCTACGCGCACAACGCAGCGACGATGCAGGTCGGAACGTATGACTCCGTGCGGGGCCTGCAGCATCTCTGGCTCGAGCCGATTCGCAAGCGTCAGCGCGCAGTGATCGGAGTCGCGCCATGACACGGATCTCACCATTAGATCTCGGCGCATCGATTTGACGCGTTTGAACGGGCAGGAGGCGTTGCCGCGACCAACAGCGTGGCGGCTCGCGGTCGCGGCGCTGGCCGCGGCGATCGTGCTCGCGCAGGGTATCTCGGCGCCATTCACCAAGGACGCCGAGCCGCAGTCCGCCGAGTGGATGCAAAGTGTTGCGCAAGGTCATCTGCTTGCGCCGCGGGATGACTACGGCTTCCTCACGCAGAAGCCACTCCTCTATTATTGGCTGGGCGCCGCCGTTACTGATCTGACGGGAGGCGTCGTCGACGAAGTTCGCGCACGCGTCATCGCGGTCGCGGCCGGTGTCGCGCTGGCGATGCTGATCCTCGTGTGGACCTGCGCCAATGTGGGCGTGATCGAGGGATGGCTCGCGTTCGTCTTCCTTCTCGGTACCTATGGCTTCGCATCGCGTGCCCCGCTTGCGCTCACGGACATGCTGCTGACGCTGCTGGTTTTTACGGCGCTCACGATGGTGTATCCGCTAATCGAGGGTGGCGCGGCGAGGCGAGGGCACGTGGTTGCGGCGATCGTCGTGCTGCAACTGGGAGTGCTGACCAAGGGCCCGATCGCGATCGTGCTGACCGCGCTTGCGACGGTTTTCTACTTCCTCATCGTCAGGCGAAATCCGCTTGTGCTCCTTCGCGAGCAATGGCTCTGGGCGATTGCGATACCGGTGCTCGCCATGACTGCGGCGTGGTACTTAACTTGGTTCCGCTATGGCAGTCCCCATCTGGCGCGAACATTGGTGACGGAAAACTTCGGACACTTTCTACCGGCGGGCGGGGGCGGCACGGGAGAATCGGCTCGTCCGACCTGGTTTATCGTTGCGCACATCATCGGCGGCGCGATGCCGCTCGTGCTGCTGGTTCCGGCGGCGATCGTTGCGCTTGTGCGGGGAGAGTTTGCCGAACCGAAACGGCGCGCAATCCTGTTCGCGGCGAGCCTCACGCTCGCGGTGATCGTTTTGTTTTCGATCGCGAGCGCCAAGCGCGACGACTATATCCTGCCCGCCCTACCCGGAATCACGATCGTCTGTGCATCAGTCTTTGGCCTCGCCCGCGATGCGCACCCCGCGGTGGCTCGACTTCGCCGTGTAACGGTCACGGTGATTGCGATCGTGATGTTGACGGCGGTGGCAGCGCTCGCACTTGCCTCACTCGCTCACACATCGGCGCCGGCGTGGCTCGACTCGAGCGACGCAGAATTGGTCGGAATCGTGTGCCGCGGAATCCGGACCGGCGACCTTTCCCAGATTATCCTTTTGCTGGCGATCGTTGCCGCGGCCTTGGCTGCGCTGCTCGCGCTGACGCGCGTGGACATCGCGCGCGCGGGCTTCGGCGTCGGGATTTTGAGCCTCGCCGCCAGCCTTCTTTTCACCGCCGTGGCCCGGCCTCGGCTCGCCGCTGAGCGCAGCGTGCGCGAGTTCGCTCAATTCGTGCACGAGCGCATAGACGGCGCGCCGCTCTGCATCGTGAGCGGAGTAAACTACGAGCTTTCATTCTATTACGGCGCTGCTGTGCCGGATCTTAAAACCGGCCGATGCGCTCAAAAGGGAAGCACGCCCGCTTACTTGTTTGCGTACGCGACTGAGATGGCTTCGCTGAAGCGCGACTTGCGGGCCCGGCTGAATCCAGTCCTGCAATCGAATCTGCTCGGCGGTCCGGGACCGCCCGCGCTTTACGAGATCACACCTTGAAAGTGTCAAGCCGATACGAGTCTGTCTTGAATCAGCGGCAGATGCTCGCGGCCGAGGAACACTTCATCGCCGACCAAGTATGAAGGCACGTCGAGGACGCCCGAGTTTTCCAGCCTTGCACGCGCCTCTGCCAGCGACGCGCGCCCTTCTTGCTTGAGGAACGAATCGTATCCGTCGCGCGGTGCTTTGATCTCCTCGAGCACGCGACGAATGGCAGCCGCATCTTCCAGCTTCAACTCATTGCGCCAGTAGCGCTCGAAGAGCGTCTCGACGAACCGCCGCGCGAGTGGTTTAGCCTCGCGGTTAAGCCATAGAAGCGCGATTGCCGCAGCAGTCGAATCGGCGTGCCGCTGCAGGTCGCGCCCGACAATTCCACGATCCGCCAGGTAGCGCGCGAGATCGTGCGCGACGTATTCAGCGCGAATCGCGCGGTGACGCAGGCCGCGATCGTCCGAACGCGAGGCGGGCTTCGGCGGCTTCTGGTCGAGTACCAACGGCTCCCAATCGATCTCGATGCCAACACGGTCCGCTAGTGCACAGGTAGGTTTGACCGCGAGATAGGAGCGGGCGCTGGCGAAGTCGATCGCGACGACGAAAGGTTTGCGGATATGACTCCCAGCTAACGGTAGTTCGCCGCCCTCGTACGCGATATCGGGCGGCGCGCCGCGCTTCCCGCCGAGAATCCATCTGATGCGCGGCAGATGCTCGCGGCCGAAGAACATCTCGCCGCCCACGACAAAGGTCGGCACGCCGAAAATTCCGGCGTCGAAGCTTTTCGTCTGTATCTCGTCGTGAAGTACGCGGCCTCTGCCTGCTGCATATTGCCGGAACTCCCGCGTCGCTGCGCCGGCCTCGCCTAGCGCTCCCTCGACGACCTCGATGTCCTCGATATCGAGCTCGCGCTTCCAGAACCGCTCGTAGGTGATGCCGATATATTGGCGCAGCACGGCCTTGGCCTGAGCCTTTGCCCACAGCAGCCCGATTCCCGCGAGCGACGAGTCCCATATTTTCGTGGTTCCGCGGACGATCACCTTGCGCATCGAGCCGTAACGGCGCACGTCGCCGTACGCGGACTTCACCACCTTCCACTGAGTCTCGGTGCGCTGGCTCTCTGCAACGCTGCCGTCTTTGTGGAGGCGCGCGGAGCCCAGGTAGCTCGGGATGTCGAGCGTGAATGGCCGCCAGTCGATTTCGATGCCGAATTCGTCGCCGAGCGCCCATGCCGGATCTTTCGCGAGGTATGCGTAGGGACTCTTGAAGTCGATGTACACGATCAGCGGTGCGCGGGAGGAAAAAGGCTCGAAGCGGGCTCCTTTATCATTCATAACTGCCACCGGCCTCGCAGCTTACCACGAATCGATTGTATCATCGCCGCTGTCGTAAACGCGTCAATTTGAAAGTCGGACTGAGAGCCGCTAAATAGTTTCCGATGCCGACACCGCAGGAACGAGCCGAGAATGCGATGAGCGCGCTGATGCGTTTCGGCGTCTCGCTCATCATGCCGCTCTGGGGATTGATCATGCTGATCCTCGGCATCAGCAAGCGCGCACCGTGGTGGATCGGATGCGGTGTCGTGGTCGGTGCGATCGGAATCCTGTTCCTCGTCGGCAATCCTGTGGCCGCACCGATTCTCGATCTGCGCGAATCGTGGCGTCACGAGCAGCGGCCGAAATCCTGACTTATTTCGCGCTCAATATGCCCGCCGTAGGCACCACAATTGCGGGCTTTTGCGGCGCGGGATATTCTCCGTCGATGCCGATTTTCGAGTATCAATGCTCGCGATGCGGCCGGGTCAGCGCCCATGTAGTGCTCAATCCGAGACGGCGCGGCCGCCTCGAATGCCCCGGTTGCGGCGCCTCGCGGCTTCGCCGCGTGATGTCGGCGTTCGCCGTGGTCGAGAGCGAATCGTCGCGGCTCAAAAATTTCGATGCGTCGGCGCCGCGTGATGAATCCTTCTACAAAGATTCGCGCAACGTCGGACTCTGGGCAAAGAAGCGCGCACAACAAATGGGTGTCGATTTGGGATCGTCGTTCGACGCAACCGTCGAAAAGGCTCGCAGCGGCAAGCTGATCAAGGACATGACGTGATCGTATCGTCGCCGCTGCCCGGCAGACGAAATCGAATCGCGCGGAGGTGGATGTGAGCGACGAAAAAGATCGGCTGGGTCAGCGGCTTCACGACCTGGAAGCGGCGCGCGAGGATCAATGGGCGCGCAGCCGCGACGCGGAACTGCTCGAGCGGGTGCGCGAGCGGCTCAATGCGATGCTTTGCCCGTACTGCAAAGCCTCGCTCGGAGCAGCAAGCGAAAACGGTGTCGACATGGCTGAAGTGCGCCAACGATCACGGCGCCTGGCTCGGCAAGAAAACGCTCACACGATTCCTCCCGAGGCGCAAATGAACCCGCCGGACGGGGTTAGATTTTTTCTCGAATTGGATTAGAATTGTTAAAGCGAAAGGGATGTGTTCACAAGTCAGTCTTCTTGACCTTTTGAAACACTCCAACTAATCAGGACTCGGTTACTCTCTTATGTACCTAAACTTTGGCGTCGCACTGGCTCTCACGGTCATCGGGATCGGGTTTGTTGCGCTGATGTTCGGGCTGCAGAAGTTGCTCGCGCCCAACAATCCACACGAGCGCAAGCTGATGCCCTACGAATGCGGCGAACCGCCCACAGGTCGCGCATGGATTAATTTCAACGTGCGCTTCTACCTGATCGCGCTCATCTTCGTCGTGTTCGAGGTCGAAGTCGCTTTTGTATATCCGATCGCGGCAGTTTATCTCGACTGGGTGCGCGGCGGCCGCCGTTTGTATGCATTCAGCGAAATTCTGCTTTTCTTACTTATCCTGTTCGTCGGACTTATCTACGTTTGGAAGAAACACGATCTCGAATGGATCAAGAAGGTTCCCGAATCGGGGGTTTGAGGTTCTCGTATGCCGTTGCTTAACACGCTTCCCGATTATGTTCTGACGACCAAGACCGACGAATTGCTCAACTGGATGCGCAAGTCGAGCATCTGGTACATGCTGTTCGGCCTCGCCTGCTGCGCGATCGAGTTGATGCACACCGGAGGCCCGCGCGCGGATATTGAGCGCTTCGGCGCTACGCCGCGCGCCTCGGCCCGCCAGTCCGATTTGATGATCGTGGCCGGCACGCTCACGCTCAAAATGGCGCTCCGCACGCGGCTTCTCTACGACCAGATGCCCGACCCGAAATACGTGATCGCGATGGGCTCCTGCGCGAGTTGCGGCGGGCTGTTCCAACTCGCCTACTCAGTGTGCGACGGTGTCGACAAGATCCTGCCCGTCGATGTGTATGTTCCTGGCTGCCCGCCGCGTCCCGAGGCGCTGACCGAGGGCCTCTTGAAGCTGCAGGAAAAGATCATGGCCGAGCGGTGGCTCGCGCGCTCTTCGAGCAATGGAGTCGCGGCCGCGTAAGTATGGAAGCCGCGCGGATATATCAGCGAATCAAAGATCGGTTCGGCGAGCACGTTCTGGAGATTTCGGATCACCAGCCTGATCCGTTCATCGTCATCGATCCGGCTTCGATCGAGGAAGTCGGCAGCTTCATGCGCAGCGATCCGGAACTCGCGCTGGACTGTCTGTCGAACGAGAGCGGCGTCGATTACAAGGATCGTATCGAAGTCGTCTACCACCTGTTTTCGTACTCGAAGCGCCACGGCGCGGTGCTCAAGGTCAAACTGCCGCGCGAGAATCCGACGGTCGCGACGCTAGAGAACATCTGGAAGTCCGCCAACTGGATGGAACGCGAGATCTTCGACCTGCTTGGCGTCATCTTCGAGGGTCATAGCGATCTGCGCCGCATCCTGATGCCCGAGGATTGGCCCGGCTTTCCGCTGCGCAAGGATTTCGTCGAACCGACCGAGTATCACGGCATCTCAACCGTCCGCGAGAGCCCGATTATCCGGCTCGATCCGAAAAAGAAATGAGCACACTTCGCACAGAAGAAATGACGCTCAACATGGGCCCGCAGCATCCTTCGACGCACGGCGTGCTGCGCTTCATCGTGCGCGCCGACGGCGAAGTAATGCGCGAGGCGATTCCCGACGTCGGTTACCTGCATCGCTCGATAGAGAAGATCGCTGAGAAGGTCGGCTACCACGGCTTCATGCCCTATACCGATCGCGTCGATTACGTCTGCGCGATGTTTACCAACCAGGGCTGGGGTATGGCGAGTGAGAAGCTCGCCAATATCCAGGTGCCGAAGCGCGGCGAGTATTGCCGCGCGATCGCCACCGAGTTCAACCGCCTCGCCTCGCATCTGCTCTCGGTCGGCACGATGGGCATGGATATCGGCGCGATGACGCCATTTACGCATGCGATCCGCGAGCGTGAGATGATCAACGACTTGATCGAAGAGCTCTGCGGCGCGCGCCTCACCTTCAACTATATGCGCATCGGCGGCGTCGCCTGGGATCTGCCGCCCGGGTGGCGCGAGAAGGCGCTCGCGTACCTCGATCACTTCGAGCCGATCCTCGACGAGTACAACGCGCTCATCTCGTACAACAAGATTTACATCGAGCGCCTCGCCAACGTCGGCATCATCAGCGCCGACGAGGCGGTCAACTACAATCTGGTCGGCCCGAATCTCCGCGGCTCAGGCATCAAGTGGGACATCCGCAAGGATCTGCCGTACTCGGTCTATTCCGAGTTCGACTTCGACGTACCCGTAGGCAAAGGCGAATGGGGAAAGCTCGGCGACGCGATGGATCGCTACATGGTGCGAATCCGCGAGCTGAAGGAATCCGTCAAGATCCTGCGCCAGGCGCTCAAGCAGATTCCCGCAGGCCCCGTGCTCGCTAAGGTGCCGCGCAACTTCAAGCCGCCGGCAGGCGAATGTCAGATTCGTGTCGAATCCGCTCGCGGCGACATGGGATGGTACGCGGTGAGCGACGGCACCGGATATCCATGGCGTGTGCACGTGCGCACGGGCTCGTTCGCGGCGATGGGTATCATCCAGAAGCTCAGCCAGGGACTGATGATCGCCGACCTAGTGACGCTGATCGCGAGTCTCGACGTAATCGCACCGGAGATAGACCGATAGGATTGGATCGAATTCGGGCAGGACTGGTTTGAATGCAAGAGTTGATTAACAACATCGTCGCGGCGGGAACGTTCGGCAAGATGCCGGAAACGCTCGTCGCCGCCATCGTGATTATTGTGCTGAGCGCGGTGGTCTTCCTTGGTATCGCGTTTCCCTTCGCGGGTATCGTGAGTTGGGTCGAGCGCCGCGTATGGGCGCGAATCCAGTCGCGCGTCGGACCGAATCGCGTCGGGCCGAACGGCTTTCTCCAGTGGCTCGCCGATGGCGTCAAGCACGTCTGCAAGGAAGACGTGATTCCGACCGATTCAGATCATCAGCTCTTCAAAATCGCGCCGTACCTGGTCGTACTCGCGTTCGTGCTGCCGTGGGCCGTGATGCCGTTTTCGTCGTCGCTGATTCTTGCCGACATGAACGTTGGCATCCTCTATATGACGTCGGTCACCGCAATCACGGTGGTCGGCGTGCTGATGGCGGGATGGGCATCGAACGACAAATGGTCGCTGATTGGCGGAATACGCTCGGCGGCGCAGATCGTGAGCTACGAAATCCCCGCCGGACTTTCGATTTTTCCCGTCGTGCTGATGACCGGCACGCTCTCGATGCAGGGCATCATCCGCGCGCAGGGATGGGCTCCGCAACACTGGTTCCTGTTCGCCAATCCCTTCACCTTCGTCGCCGCCAATATCCTCTATGTATCAGCGCTCGCCGAGGGCAACCGCACGCCGTTTGATTTGCCCGAAGCTGAGTCCGAGCTGGTTGCCGGCTTCGCAACCGAGTACAGCGGGATGCGCTACCTGTTCTTTTTCATGGCGGAGTGGGGGAATCTCTTCATCATCGGCGCGATTATCACGACGCTGTTCCTCGGCGGATGGCAGTTCCCGCAGGTCAGCAACAACGCCGTCGTGATGAACATCCTGCAGCTCATAACCTTCAACGTCAAAGTGCTGTTCCTCGTCTTCGTCTCGATGTGGATTCGCGGGACGTTGCCGCGCGTCAGGATCGATCAGCTGATGTCACTCTGCTGGAAGTACTTCGTGCCGATTTCATTCGTCAACATGATCGGCACGGCGATCTGGGTTGCGATCTGGCCGGAGGGCAACTCGGTCGCCGGCTATATCATGTTCGCACTCGGAATCGTGCTGGCCGTGATATTCATCCAACGCGTTATGTACTATCTCAGACGTTCGCGGATGGAATTGTATTTTCGTCCGACTATATAGAGTTTCAAAATGGGCGCGGTCGCCGAATACTTCGACAACATCAAGAACACCGTCACCACGATCTTCGAAGGGATGGCGGTCACGGCTTCGCACTTCATGCGCAAGCCATACACGGTCCAATATCCGGATCGGATTCCGGTTCGTGTGCAGGACACGCTGCCGTACCGCTATCGCGGCATCCTCAACGTCGATCTCGAAATCTGCACCGGCTGCCTCGCGTGCGAGCGCGCCTGCCCGATCGATTGCATCGTCATCGCCTGCGAGAAGGATCAAAAGACGAAGATCCTCACGATCTCGCAATTCGATATCGACATCATCAAGTGCATGTATTGCGGGCTATGCAGCGAGCCATGCCCGACCGGCGCGATTCATCACACCAGCGAATTCGAAGGGGCAGATTTCTCGACGGAGAGCATGATTCGCCGCTTCGTGACGGATCCGATCGACGCCTACAAGCCCAAGAAGGGTCCCGAGACGGACGAGCGGATCGCGCCGATCCTCAACCGCGGCATGCGTTACGTCAACGAATTCGCGCAGGGTGGCGAGGCCTGGAACGGCGGCGTGGTTGACGACGGTGCGGCGGCTCCTGGAGCGGACGACGAGGAGGAAGCGGCAGCCAAGCAGTAGGCGGCGCGCGGGGGAAGGGCATGCTCCAGCAGATCATCTTCTATGCGCTTGCGGCGCTGACGGTCGGATCGGCCGCCTTCACCGCGTTCTCGCGCAATATCGTTCACTCGACTTTCGCGCTGCTCGGCGCGTTCATGGGGGTGGTCGGAATCTACGTCCTGCTCGCTGCCGATTTCGTTGCGATGGTCCAGCTCCTGGTCTATGTCGGCGGAATCCTGGTGGTAACGATCTTCGCCGTGATGCTCACGCAGGGAATCGCTGACGTCACGGTCTCGAACCGCGAAGTAGGGGTCATCCCCGCTCTTGCCACTTCAGTGATCGGAGTAGCGGTGATGCTCTATGCCGTCATACGCACGCCCTGGCATCAGACTCCGGTCCCGGCCGCGGCGCCGACCACCTATGCGATCGGCAACGCGTTCCTCGGCGACTATGTATTGCCGTTCGAAGTGGCATCGTTGGTGCTGCTGGCCGCTCTAATCGGCGCCATTGTTATCTCGCGCCACGAGGCCAAGGAGTAGGGGAGCCGCGATGGGCGGGGGAATCACTCTCTATCATTTCCTGGTCTTAAGTCTGATCATCTTCGGACTTGGTATGTACTGCGTACTCTCGCGCCGCAATGCAATTGGTATTCTGATGGGCGTCGAGTTGATTCTCAATTCCGCCAACATCAACTACCTCGCGTTCGACTTTTACGGCGGCGGCGGAAAAGCTGTCACCGGCGCGGTCACGTATCACTACGATGGGCAGATCTTTGCGATTTTCGTGATCATGCTCGCCGCAGCCGAGGCGGTAATCGGACTCGCCGTGGTGCTCGCCATCTACCAGAACTTCAAGACCATCGACGTTAGCGCAACCGAGACGATGAGCGGCTGATAAGAGATGGATCATCCGATAGCCGTCACATTCATCCGCTGGATCATCCTGCTGCCGCTGCTCGGCGCTTCGATCAACTTCCTGCTCGGCCCGTGGCTGCAGAA
>JASHPB010000223.1 GCA_030038355.1 Candidatus Binataceae bacterium | reverse complement strand
ATGGCGTCCTCTCGGACTATCGAATAGACTCAACCGGCGATGCCTGCGGCCCAAAAGCGTGACTATTACGACGTCCTTGGCGTAGCTCGCGGAGCGGGCGACGAAGATCTGAAGAAAGCTTATCGTCGCCTCGCAATTCAGTTCCATCCCGATCGCAATCCCGGCAACAAGGAAGCCGAGGAGCGCTTCAAGGAAATCAACGAGGCCTACCAGGTCCTCTCCGATCCGGAACGGCGCACGCAGTATGATCGATTCGGTCACGCCGCGTTTCAGGGACCGCACGGCGGACCGGGCGGCTTCGGCGGTTTCGATTTCAGCCAGGGGTTCGAGGAAGTCTTCTCCGACATCTTCGGCGATTTCTTCGGCACGGGCCGCGGACGGACGCGATCGCGCGCGCGGCGCGGCGACGATCTCCGCTACGATCTCGAAGTCGAGTTCGAAGAAGCGGCGCGTGGGATCGAAAAGACGATCAAGTTCCAGCGCCTGACGACCTGCGACGCATGCAACGGCACACGCGCGAAGAGCGGTGCGGCCGGCGCGCGCCAATGCCCCAACTGCCGCGGCACAGGCCAGGTCCGCACGCAGCAAGGCTTCTTCTCGATCTCGACCACATGCCCGCAGTGCCGCGGCGAGGGCCAGACGATTTCCGACCCGTGCCCGAAGTGCCAGGGCCAGGGGCGCATTCGCAAGGCCGAGTCGCTCGCGGTCAAGATTCCACCGGGAGTGGACAACGGCTCGCGCCTCAAGCTTCGCAACGAGGGTGAGGCCGGCTTCGGCGGCGGCCCATCCGGCGACCTCTACGTCGTTATCCACGTCAAAGAGCACGCACTCTTCGTGCGCCAGGACAACGACGTCATTATCGAGGTGCCGATCAGCTTCCCGCAGGCCGCGCTCGGCACTGAGATCGAAGTGCCGACGCTCGAAGGCAAGGTGCATCTCAAGATTCCCGCCGGCACGCAGTCGGGCAAGGTGCTCCGCCTGAAGGGCAAGGGAATCATCGACCTCCACGGCTACGGCCGCGGCGATCAGCTCGTGCGCGTCAGCGTCGAGACGCCACGCAGCCTCACCACGCGCCAGCGCGAGCTGCTCGAGGAATTCGCGCAGCTCGACGGCAAGGCAATCAACCATCCACTCTCCAAGGGCTTCGTCGACAAGCTCAAGGAGATGTTCGGCTAGGCCCGGCCCTCGCTTTCTCTTTTGCTTCGTATACATCGGATGATGACCACCCGATCGCGCCTTCGCGATGGCAGCAATCATGATAGGGTTCCTATTACCCCCATCGTGGCCTGTCCTCACGCCGGTCATAGCCCGGCGCGCACTCGGCTGGACTCCATTGGCGGCTGCGACTTCACCTTCTGCAGCGAGCCAAGGTAGATCATCGATCCACAGGCGATTAACCTCGCATCAATCCCGACTTCAACCACATCAGTCCGCGCGACGGTGCTTCATTGCCGAAGCAGCCGCAGTCGAGCGTTAGACCTCGCACCAGTGCGGCAAAATTCACCACGGAGATCGGAGCCACGCCGAGCGCACCAATCCTCCTGGTCTGCGGCTCGACGAGCAGAAGGCCGCATGCGATCTCGAACACTGGCAAGCTCAGCGCGAATAGGTTGAGGAACGCGGGCCGGATCGTGAATCCGTAGATGGTGTCGGCAAACTGCACCGGCTCGCGAATCTTCACGGCGACCGCGTAGATGAACAGCGCAGCAAGAGCGAGAGCAGCCCTCGCAGCCAGCCGATCCTGTATCGCGTATTCAAGCACCTTCATCGCACCGCTCCGGTCGAGACTGGTAATCCCGCCGCCGACCATTCCTGCCAACCCCCGGTGAAGACGCTCACGTTGCCGAAGCCCAAACTGGGCAGCGCGCTTGCAACCAACCGGCTGTCGTGAGAATCACGGGCGGAACAATTGACGATGATTGGTTTGTCGCCGGCTGCCTTCAGAACTTGGGACAAGCGCCGGTAGTCGCGAGCGAAATCGCCCCGCGCCAGATTGAGCGCGGCCGGGAACGCGTCCGCGGATGAGCAACGCCGCCGGCCGCGCATCGAGTATGAGCGCGTTGCTGCGTTCGACGGCCGCGTGGAATTGCGGCAGTTCGATTGGCGGCGCGGGCGCGATCGCCCAGGGCAGCGCGGCAACCAGTGATGTGAGATCGCGATCGATGCGCTCTTCTGGCGTCTGATACCGAAGCGGCAACGGCTTGGCCGAGAGCCGGTTGATTAAACATGCCGCCGCAACCGAGAGGAGGACGATCAGCAATACACAACCAAAATCGAGCGCAACTTTCCTGTAATCTTGTGATTCCTGCCCGCGGCGGTGCTACTACTCAATGATGCTGCGCTCATCAAGGTGACACTTCGAGTCTGACTTTTCGGTTCAGGATCTCCGGCAGGCAGTCGGCGGCATCGCGCATTTCGAAGCCTTCGCTCTGGTTGACTTCGTTGCTTTGTTGGCGGCAGCCGGTCCCACCGAGCGCCGCCATAACTGCCATCAAAAGCATGGCTGTCGAGATGCGGCCAACGGATTTTCTCAAACGACTCATTGAAGCACCGATCCGCGGACAACTGGCGTCCGGAGAAGCGTTGTTCCTCAACCCCGCGAGGGGCTCAGAGGAGCGAACAAGGAGGTTTGCCGATGCGAAAACGTTCTTGGACGAAGTGCTTCGGCGGCGGGGTATGGGGAGCAGTGTAGCGCTCGACTAATCGAGTCGCGGGACTTACCGTAACCAAACACAAGCAAGTGAAAACGAATTGCAGCGCATTCGGTGCCGGAGGAGCAAGCAGAATAGTCGCCGCGCAGCTAAATTCCTGGATGGGTTGGCAGACGTTAGGGTCAACTGCGGAAGTCTCGGTCCCCCGACGAGCAAGACGACGCCGCCGCTCAACGGCGCGCTGGTCAAAAGAGGCATCAGCGCGAGCATTGAACTTAGAGCTCCGAGGTCTGTATTTGAAAATAATCGCCCCATGCTGCTCGATCACAGCTAGAACAGCCGCGCTCAGCCTTCAAGCTGCGCGAGGGCTCGCCTCAATATCGAGGTCTCAATGGCGATACGCCGATGCTCCCCTGCAGCACGCTGGGCAATTACGTCCGGCGGGACCTGCCTCCATGATGGCAGTAACCGTGGCAGATTGACTATTGCTGCCATCGCTGCGCGATGCGATGATCGCTCCGATGAAGCTTCGATCGCGCCGCAGCAAGCTCTTCACCTTCGAAAAGCCCGTGCCCGAAAAGCGCAAGGTGCCGCGCCGCATCATGATGGTCGGTTACAGCGACGCCCAGATTCTCGATATCACCGGCCCGCTCGAGGTCTTTGCGCGGACCTCGCGATGGCTTATCGATGAAGGCTTTGCCTCAGAGCCCGCGTACCAGTTGACCCTCGTCGCAAGGCGGAGCGGTCGGTTCACGACGTCTTCGGGACTGCGCCTCGTTGCTGATTGCTCGCTCGACGAAACGTCACCATCGATTGACACGTTGATTGTCGCGGGCGGTCTCGGCGCCTGGGCCGCGCTTCGCGATCGCGAGTTGATCGAATTCCTCCGGCGAAGCGCGCCGCGCGCGCGACGCGTCTGCTCGGTGTGCACCGGCGCGTTCATCCTTGCTGAGGCCTGCCTGCTCGACGGGCGCAGCGCAACGACGCATTGGCGCGCATGCCGTGAGCTCGCCAATCGTTACCCACGCGTCAAAGTCGAAAGCGATCCGATCTTCGTCCGCGACGGCAACGTATTTACCTCTGCCGGCGTGACGGCGGGAATCGATCTCGCGCTAGCACTCGTCGAAGAAGACCACGGCCGGCGGGTCGCGCTCGCGGTCGCGCGTGAACTGGTGATGTTTCTCCGCCGCCCCGGAGGGCAATCGCAGTTTTCGGTACAGCTCACCGCGCAAGCCGCCGATCGCGAGCCAATCCGCGACTTGCAGGCGTGGATCGTCGATAACCCCGGCGCCGATCTCGCCGTCGCCAAACTCGCGCGGCGTGCCGCGATGAGCGCGCGCAACTTTGCCCGCGTGTTCGCCCGCGAGACCGGCCTCACTCCTGCCGACTTCGTCGAGCAGACGCGGGTCGAAGCGGCGCGTCGGAGGCTCGAGGAATCGAGCGATGGGATCGAGGCGATCGTGGCAGCCTGCGGATTCGGCACGCGCGAATCGATGCGGCGCGCGTTCGTGCGGCGCCTCGGCGTCGCGCCGAGCGCGTATCGCGCGCGTTTTCGAAGTTCTGACGCAGCCTGAAGACGGAAAGAGATTTCACTGCCGCCAAATGAGGAGACGACGATGGATATCGCGATTCTGCTTTTCGATCGGATGACCGCGCTTGACGCGATCGGTCCTTACGAGGTTCTCGCCAATCTTCCCGGCGCCAATGTCAAGTTCGTCGGCGAGACGACCGGTCTGAAGCGCACCGAGCATCGCTCGCTCGGCCTTTCGGCAGACTATTCCGTCGCCGACCTGACCGGCGCCGACGTGCTCGTGATTCCCGGCGGCTTCGGCGAGGAGAATGTGCGCGCCAGGCCCGCGATGCTCGAGTGGGTGCGGGCCATGCACGCGACCACGAAGTGGACCACCTCGGTATGCACCGGCGCGCTGATTCTGGGCGCGGCCGGAATCCTGAAAGGCCTCGATGCGACCACGCACTGGGCGGCGCGTGACATCCTGCGCGAGTTCGGCGCGAATCCGCTGAAGGAGCGCGTCGTCCAGCGCGGCAAGATTATCACCGCCGCGGGTGTGTCGTCGGGAATCGACATGGGGCTCCATCTGGCGCGGCGTATCGCGGGTGACGACGTTGCGCACGCGATCCAGATCGGCATCGAGTACGATCCCGAGCCTCCCTTCGACGGCACTTTCGAGAACGCGCCCGCTCCCGTCGCGGCGTTCCTCACGAAGATGTACGAACGGCGGCTTAAGGAATCGACCGAAGCGCGGAGCGCGGCTTCAACCCGGTAGATGCACCAACTCGAGCTTCAGGCCGTCGGGATCGGTGAAGAACACGGCGTAGTAGCCGGGCATATAGTCGTACTCGCGGGGCGGATCGGTGATGGCGCCGCCGCGCGATGGAATTTCGGCTGCGAGCTTGTCGATCTGCGCGCGGCTTTCGGCATTGAAAGCGATCTCACAAAGCCCGACGCGATGGCGATGGAACGTATCGGCGCGGAACTGAGGCTCTGCTTCCTGGACCCAGACCGAGCCGCCCTCGCCATAGAAACCCGTGCCGCGTTTGCCGCCGTCGGGATAGTCCATCGAATTCGGATATCCGATTTGCGGCATCAGCCACGAGTAGAAGGGCTTGGCCTGGTCGAAGCGGTTGACGTTGATCATCAGGTGATTGATTTGCCCGCGCATCGTCGATGGCCTCATCCCCTAATATAGCATCGCGGCCAAGTTGAACTGAGTGATTTCGTTTGGCGTGCTTCCTTTGGGAGCCTGAGTGCCGTTGTTACTTTGGCTGTCATCCTGAGCGACGTGAGTCTGCCAACGAAGTCGAAGCTTATCCCGGCGACCTCATTGGTTTGCCCATTCCAGCGAGGAGTGGACGTAGCGCGTAAAAGGATCCGGGCTGCTTCGACTCCGCTCGGCGCGTCGCTGCGCGCGGAATGATGAGATGGACCGGCGCCCGCTATAGACGGCCGCGCAATGGGCCAAGAATGTAACGTGAGATTCGAAACTTGAGGAGGGCCGGCGATGGAGTGACAACCGTGGCAATCGATGTGGCAAAGAGCGTGTTCGCGGTGAGCTGCGCCGATGCGCGCGGCGCCGTGGTGCTGCGTAAGCAAGTGCGGCGCGCGCAAATGGTTAGACTTTTTGCGCCAGCCGCCGCCGAGCGTGGTGGGGCTGGAGGCGTGCGGCGGCGCGCATCACTCACGCGCGGCAGATCGCCGCGCTCGGCCAGCAGCAGGTGCGGCTGATGAGTGCGCGCGGCAGTGGCGGCGACCTTGGCGGCTGAAGCGCCGTGGCGAAGTCAGCGGCGCGCTGCGAGAGATGTTTTGGAGCTGATGAGGCAGTGGCGCGAACTCGAGGTGGGCCTTGATGCGCGGCACTGACGCGATCGCCAGGCCGCCCACGATGGGCGCGGCGTGCGGCTGCAGGCGGTTTCCGGGGTAGGTCCATGACGCCGCGCCAGCATTCCTCGGCCGGCCAGACCGTGCTGCTCGGCATCAGCAAGCATGGCGACCGCGACCTGCGCACGCTGCTGATCCACGGCGCGCGCTCGAGGGGCGGACCCCAGGTCGCGGCGGTCGCGCTGGGCCACCTGAGGTGGCTGACGAGAGCGGCAGCAACGATCGGCCGGCTACATGACTGCAACCCGCTTCCCCTTCACCCGATGTTTCTCTTGCACGCCGGCGGGTTCCATACATGACGACAAAAGACGCCGTTCCTGTTCGAGCGTGATACCTTAGCCTCCGATGTACGTGCAGGACACGATCGTGGCACAGGCTACGGCGCAGGGGCGCGGCGCAGTTGCGATCGTGCGGATCTCGGGACCCGACGCGATCACGATCCTCATTTC
>JASHPB010000222.1 GCA_030038355.1 Candidatus Binataceae bacterium | reverse complement strand
GCGCGCGAGGCTCATCGTGGCGCGCAAATCCAGCAATTTCGCGCCTTGCTCGCGCGCTACTTTGACCGCGCTTTCGAGGGCTTCCCGACCTTCGATGGGATTTGAAGGATCTCCTTTCAATAGCAATTCGCCCCGAACCCGATAGAGTTCTGCTTCCCAGCATCGCTCACCACTTTGCTGCACGAGTTGCAACCCGTGCGCCGCGGCTTTCAAACCGTCTTCAATTCTCTCGGCTCTACCGTAGGCTTCGGCAAGGATGGCCAAAAAGAAGGCGAGCCAAAGCCACGCGCGGCTTTCCGACAGAACTTTAACTGCCTCACGTATCTGATCGACTCCATCGCTCGGGTTCGTGGCCTGAACCGCCCAACCTTTCACGATCCGTGCAGCTAACAGAGCGTAAAAGAAAGTGGTTTCCTCCCCCATCGCAATGGCGGCGTCGGCAATCTCCAGCGCAAGCCGCGTGTCTCTTACCAGCAGATGAAACTGCGCTCTCGTGGCCAGAGCCCATATTATCGATGCCGGATCGCCGAGTTCACGCGCGAGTGCGACCGCCTTCTCCGCATGACGCCGTCCTTGTTCCGGAAACCCACGTAGCCACAAGAGCATCGCGCCCCACCCATGGCCACATACCGCCGGATGATGGGCGGAATAGAGCGGCACACCAATCGAGCGTAGTTGCGCTTCGAAGAGAGCCAATCCATGGTCGACGTACTTTTGCGCAACCTCCAGCTCGCCACATGACATCGCAAGCGACCACTCATGATGATCCGCTTCGAGGATAAACGCGGGCTCAGGATACTGGCGGATAAAGTCTCGGGTCGGTGCCAATCGTTCCCGCGCCGCTCCCATTTGGCCGCCAACGAAGGCGATTCCAAACCAACCGACCAGGGTCGAGAACTGTTGCTCAGCGCTCCCGCAGGCCTGGGCCAGCTCGTGTGCACGACGAAAGACCCGCTCCGTCTCGGGCGCCGACCATCCCTTGATCATCATCAGCACCTGGCCGAGCGCCGTTTGTAGCGTAAGCTCCCGCTGGTCGCGTACCGGGCTGTCAGCCTCCCGCCCAAGAATATCCAAGGCGGCGGTCAGATGTTGCATCGCACCCTGATTGGCGCAGCGCTGGACCGCTCGCAGGCCTGCCAGTTCGTGATACTCGAGCGCCTTCTGTGGGTTGCCGCTCTTGCTGTAGTGCTGCGCCAGCTCATCAAGATGATCGGCGATCGAGTTCGCGTAGAGGTTCTCCAGCGCCGCCCCGATTCGCTCGTGTAACTGCTTGCGCCGCTCATGCAACACGGAGTGGTAGGACACTTCTTGCGTGAGCGCATGCTTGAAGATGTATTCAGGTTCGCCGACGGCCGGCTGCTCGTAGATGAATTCTCCGAGCTGCAACTCATTGAGGGTACGGTTGAGTTCATCCTCCGGCTTCGGATTCACCGCACGGATCAGCGGCATCGAAAATTCGCGCCCGGCTACCGATAGGATCTGCAACAAATCCTTGGCCTCGCGCGGCAACCGATCGATGCGTGCGGCGAGGATTCCCTGCACCGTCGGCGGAATCTTCAACGTGGAAATAGGTTGCATAAGCCGCGCCACACCGTTGCGCAGCAGGGCGCCCTCGTCGACCAGCACCTGCACGGTCTCTTCCATGAAGAACGGATTGCCTTCGGTCTTATCGATAATCACGCGCTTGAGCTCTGCCAGTTCGCCGCTGTCGCCGAGTAGCGCTGATAACATCTCTTGCGCTGACACCCTGCCCAAAGGATCGAGTCTCAGCTGGGTGTAATAGGTCCTGCTGTTCCACGAATGGGAATACTCGGGACGGTAATTGACTAGCAGCAGGAGCCTCGCCGTAGCGATCGAATCCGCCAGCACATTCAGAAACGCCTGTGTCTCCTCATCAATCCAATGCAGATCCTCGAAAATGACCATCAACGGTTGATCGAGACTTTCTCGCAGGAAGATTCGCTTGATTGCTTCCACAGTCCGGCGTTTCTTCAATTGCCCGTCCATCTGCGCAAGCACGTCATCGCCCTCGGCGACGCCGAGCAGGGCAGACAGATAGGGCAGCGTGTCCTCAAGCGAACGATCAAGTGTGAGAACCTTGCCGTTGAGCTTCTCACGCCGCATGCGCGCGTCGTCGTCCGAGGCGATTCGGAGGTACCCATGCAGCAGATCGATAATGGGAAAATATGCCGAGGCCTTTCCATGGGAAACCGAAAACGCCTCGAGCACCGTCCAGCCCGACTGATTTTTTGCCTTGAACTCGAAGAACAGCCGCGACTTTCCGGTGCCGGCTTCGGCGATTGCGGCAACGATCTGCCCGTGTCCCGCCCGCGCGAGTCCCGCGGCATTGCGCATCGCCTCCATCTCGCGCTCGCGCCCCACGAATTTCGTCAGTCCGCGCCCTGCGGCACGCTGAAGACGCGTGCGCAGAGGTCCCAGCCCCGTCACTTCGTAGACGTTGACCTGTTCGCGGATGCCCTTGACTCTGGTGGGCCCGAGCGGCTTGAGCGCGAAGTATCCTTCAATCAGCTTGCGCGTCTGCTCACTGATCGCAATCGAGCCGGTCGGCGCCAGCGCCTGCATTCTCGATGCGAGATTGGTGGTGTGTCCAATAGGCGTGTACTCGGTCTGTCCCCTTCCGGTCGTTATCGAACGCACCACCACTTCGCCGGTGTTAACCCCGACACGCGCTTCGATAGGAAGATTTCCGCCTTCGCGCAGCTTGGTTGAGTAGTTGCGCAATTCCTCCTGCATCCGCAATGCCGCGTAAAGTGCGCGCTGCGGATGATCCTCATGGGCCACGGGCGCCCCAAACAGCGCGAAAATGCCGTCGCCCGTGGATTGCACGACATAGCCGTCGTAGCGGCGCACCGCCTCGATCATCAGCTTGAGCGCCGGGTCAACAATCGCGCGAGCTTCCTCGGGGTCGAGGTCCTGCTCAAGCTCCGTCGATCCCTTGATGTCGGCGAACAGCGCTGTGACCGTCTTGCGCTCACCCTCGAGATTTTCAGAGGCGGAGGTGTCGGACACGCGAATGAGCGAGTCGTTTAGTTTCTCTGCCGAGGCAGCCCGCGGTGCTTCGAGCGCCGTTCCGCACTCTCCACAAAAGTGTTTGCCCGCTGGATTATCGGCCCCGCATTTCGGACAAAGGTTGGCGAGCGCCGCTCCGCAATCGCCGCAGAACTTCTTGCCGATCGGATTCTCAGTTTTGCAGCTGGAGCAACGCATCGGCTCAAAATGTTGGCGACCGTTCCCTCGTATATCATCGGGCATTGTGAAGGGGCCAGCCTGCTCCGCTAGGGCGATCGCAATACGTCCCCTTGCCGTGTAAAGGCAGTAGGTGATCGTTTGGAGGAGGATGTAGGGATGCGCGCGGAATGGACCATCGGCAAAGTAGAGTGTTCAGCTACGTAACCGCCGAGCAGCGAGTGCCCGAAGGATCATGCGGTTTGCCGAGGACCTCGACGAAAGAGATACGCAAATGTTACAACCACGAAATCACGTGAGGAGGCCATTTTGCAATGTCGCACGAGGGATTCTCTCACATCGGACTCTCGACTTTGGACCTCGACAAAACGCGCGAGTTCTACGAGGGCGTGCTCGGCTTCAAGCCCGTGCGCTGCGATACGATAATGGTGAAGGAGGGCGGAAAGATCCGCCACATCTTCTTTGACGCCGGGCGCGGTCAGCTCATCGCCTTCATGGAGGCGCGCGGCGTTCCGGGTATCCCGGCCGAATACGATGCCGGCATCAATCGTGGGCTCGGCGTGCCGAGCGCATTCTATCACTTCGCCTTCGAAACCGGCAGCCTTCCCGGACTCGAACAGAAGCGAGCGGAGTTGATCGCCAAGGGCGTCAAGGTCAGCGCAATCGTCGATCACGAGTGGGCGAAATCGATCTATTTCAAGGACCCGAACGGGATGCAGCTGGAATATTGCTGCTACACGCGGGAGCTCAATGACGACGACGCGCGCATGCAGGATCGTTTCGAGGCATCGATCAAAGGGATGGGATTGGACGACCAGATCGATATCACACCCAAGAAATAGCTCGGGCGCCGACGCTCTTCTTTTGGTTTCGGAAACGCAGGTGCGACGTTGCCGACGTGGTACATCAGGTCGCATCGAAAGCGTGAACCTCCATGGAAAAAGGCAAACCCTTGCAAACGATGGTCGTGGGAAGCTATCCGCAACCAGACTGGCTCATCGACCGCGAGAAACTGAGTACCTTTGTTCCACGTACTCGCGTTCCTGAACTCTGGCGAATCCCCGAGAGATGGCTCGAGCAAGCTCAAGACGACGCTACTATCGTCGCGATCCGCGACATGGAGCGCGCCGGCGTCGACATTATTAGCGATGGCGAAATTCGGCGCGAAAGCTATTCCAACCGGTTTTCAAACGCGCTGGCAGGAGTGGATCGCGGGAAAGAAGGAAAGCTGACATTCAACAATGGGGGCCGCACGGTGACGGCCGCGGTGCCGTTGTTCTCGGGGCCGGTGCGCAGAAGCGCGCCGGTTGAAGTTCGAGACGTCTCTTTCCTCCGGGCGCACACCGATCGCACGATTAAATTCACTCTGCCCGGACCATTTACGATGTCCGAGCAGTCCGAGGTTGGCTACCACGCCGATCGCGAAGCACTCGCGATGGAGCTGGCAGACGCCGTCAACGCCGAGGTGAGAGATCTCTTCGCGGCAGGCGCAGATATCGTTCAGCTCGATGAACCATGGATGCAGCGTTTTCCTGAACGCGCGAAGCGGTACGGTGTTAAGCTACTGAATCGAGCGCTCGAAGACATCAACGGCATTACGGCGGTACACGTTTGCTTCGGTTACGCGGCGGTGGTGCCAAACAAGCCGTCGCGCTACTCATTTCTCACGGAGCTGGAGCAAAGTGTCGTCGACCAGGTTTCGATCGAGGCGGCGCAGCCTCGCCTCGATCTCGCGGTGCTGCGGGACCTCCCGAGCAA
>JASHPB010000221.1 GCA_030038355.1 Candidatus Binataceae bacterium | reverse complement strand
TTCGGCCTCGGCAACTATCGGCAGGTCGACGACACGCCCTACGGTGGCGGCAGCGGGATGGTGATGCGGCCGGAACCGATCGCGGCGGCGATCGACACGGTCGAAGCCGAGCGCCCGGGCCTTTGGAAGATCCTGATGACGCCGCAGGGCGAGGTCTTCGACCAGGCGCTCGCGCGGGGGCTCTCAGAGCGGACGGGCCTGATGCTGATCGCGGGACGTTACGAGGGGATCGACGAGCGCGTCCGCGCGATGGTTGACCAAGAGATATCAATTGGCGACTACGTGTTAAGCGGCGGTGAGTTGCCGGCGATGGTTGTGATCGAGGCGGTCGGCCGCCTGGTACCGGGCGTGCTCGGCAATCCAGAGTCGCTCGCCGAGGAATCGTTCGCCGACAGTACGAAACTCGAATATCCGCAATACACGCGGCCCGAGGAATTTCGCGGCGCTCGCGTACCCGAAATCCTGCTGAGCGGCGATCACGCCAAGATTCGTGCGTGGCGCGAGGAACAGGCGCGGCTTCGCACCGCGCGGCGGCGTCCCGATCTCAAGCTTCGCCGGAAGCCCTGACCGTGGCTGACCTCTTCGTCGCGCTGATTCATCATCCGGTGCTCGATCGCAACGGCGCGATCGTCACCGCCGCCATCACGAGCCTCGATATCCACGATCTTGCGCGCGCATCGCGCACCTACGAAGTGCGGACGCTGTTCATCGTGCATCCGGTCCAAGAGCAGCGGAACTTCGCCGCTCGCGTGGTCGATCACTGGAAGTTCGACTTCGGCCGTGCGCACGATTCGCGCCGGCGCGAGGCGCTCGAGCGCGTACGAATTGTGAGCGACGTGGACGGAACGATCGCCGCGGCGGAGCATGCCTCCGGCGCCCGTCCACTGCTTGTCCACACCTCGGCGCGGACGACGCACGGCACGAGCTATCTCGATCTGCGAGCGAAGTTGGAAGCGCCTGATGCGCGGCCGGTGATGCTGCTGATTGGGACCGGGTTCGGCCTTGCTCCTGCTGTTGCCGAGCGCGCCGATATCCGCCTTGCGCCGATTCTCGGACCCGCCGACTACAATCATCTTTCAGTGCGCGCGGCAGCGGGAATTATCCTCGATCGCCTCCGCGGCCGCTGAACCTACGGCGCGCGGTGAGCGTCCGCGAACCTCCGCGACGCCGCGCGAAGACGGCCGCGGCTCTCGTTGCCGCGCGATTGTTGAGTCATTGTAGGGATTGCGGTAGATTCTTCGGCTCGACCCTGAGGTCTCGAACTCCCATGAATACCGTGATTCAGAAGCTCGAAGAGCGGGCTCTCCGCAAGGACCTGCCCGAATTTCGCGTCGGCGACGGCGTGCGCGTGCACGTCAAGGTCGTCGAGGGCGACAAGGAACGCATCCAGGTTTTCGAGGGCACGGTGATTAAGATCAACCGCGGCTCGAGCCGTACGATGTTCACCGTGCGCAAGGTTTCCTACGGCGTCGGCGTCGAGCGGATCTTCCCCTTGCACTCGCAGCGGATCGACAAGATCCAGGTGCTGACCAAGAGCAAGGTGCGGCGCGCCCGTCTCTACTACCTGAGAAGCCGTTCCGGGAAAGCAGCGCGGCTCGATACTGCGGGCTGAGTTATCGCTCGACCACGACGTTCGACATCTGGATGTGGCCCTCGATCCACGCACCTTCGGAAATGGTGACCACGCGCGAGGCGATATTGCCGTAGACGCGCGCGCGCGGACCGATCACTACGCGTTCGCTTCCTGTCACGTCGCCGCGCAGCTCACCCATAACCAGCAGGCGCGGCGCCTGCACCTTCCCTTCGATCAGAGCTTCCTCGGCGATTACGACCAGCTCGGCCGATCGCACCTCGCCACGGAAACGTCCTTCGATTCGTACCGGCTCGTGAAAGATCAGCTTGCCCGAGACGTTGGCGTTGCGGCCGACCGCGACGCGCGTCCGCTCCTCGACCCACGCAGTGCCTGCGTCGTGCGGTAGCTGCGACTGCGATTTGAATTCGGCCTCCGTTTGAACTTCCTGCCGCGTGACGAGCTTCGAAGTCTAAGCCACGTACGCAATCATTGCGCGGGAAAGACGTGACACGCCACAGCATGACCGCCATGGCTGGTCTCGAGCCCGGGTTCGACCGTTCTGCACACATCTTTCGCATATGGGCATCGTGGATGGAAGGCGCAGCCGCTCGGAGGGTTGAGGGGACTTGGCATCTCGCCCGGCAGCTTGATCCGCTCGGGACGCTCAGCGGCGTCGATAGTCGGAATCGCCGAGAGCAGCGCGCGCGTGTACGGATGCCGCGGGTTGGCGTAAATTTCCTCGCGGCTCGCGAGTTCGACAATCTTCCCTAAGTACATGATGGCGACGCGGCGGCTGATGTGCTCGACGACGCGCAGATCGTGGGCGATGAAAAGATAGGTGAGGTTCAACCTCTCCTGCAGATCCTGCAAGAGGTTGATAATCTGCGCCTGGATCGACACGTCGAGCGCGGAGACCGGCTCGTCGAGCACGACAAAGCGCGGATTCACCGCGAGGGCGCGCGCGATGCCGATACGCTGGCGTTGGCCGCCGGAAAATTCGTGCGGATAGCGATCCATCGCGTCGAGTCCCATGCCGACGAGCTTCAGCAACTCGACAATGCGCGCCTCTTTCTCGCGGCCGCGCGCAAGCTTGTGGATCTCGATTCCTTCGCCAACGATCGATCGCACGCGCATCCGCGGATTCAACGACGCATACGGGTCCTGGAAGACGAGCTGCATCTCGCGCCTTAGCGCACGAAGCTCGCCGCGGCTCAGGCTCGCGAGATCACGTCCGTCGAAGATTACGCTGCCGCGGGTCGGTTCCAGCAGTTTGAGAATAAGACGTCCGAGAGTCGATTTACCCGAGCCGGATTCACCGACCAGCCCGAGCGTCTCTCCTGCCGCGATTTCCAGGTTGACGCCGACGACGGCTTTAACCGAAAGCTTGGGGCCGAAGAGCGATGCTGGTCCGGCCGGAAACTCCTTGGTGAGCTGCTCGGTTCTTACCAGCGCCGCGCTGCTGACTCCGCCGGTGGGTCCAGGAGCCAATGCGCTGATATCAGGCCCGGATGCAGGCGACATAGTGGTCGGGTCCCTTGTGTTCGAGCGGTGGATCGCCTGCGGCGCACTTTTCAATCGCGAGCGGGCAACGCGGATTGAAGCGGCACCCGGGCGGCGGTCTGATCGCGCTCGGAATCGTACCGGGAATGGCACGCAGCCGCTTCTGATGTTTGCCGTCCAGGCCCGGAATCGATTCGAGCAGGCCGCGCGTGTAGGGGTTGAGCGGATTGCGGAAGAGTTCCGCGCACGGCGCCTGCTCCATCACGCGAGCCGCGTAGAGAATGGTCACGTCGTCGGCGTACTCGGCGACAATCCCGAGGTCGTGGGTGACGAGAACCACCGCGAGGCCGAGGCGCGATTGCAGCTCGCGGATGAGATCGAGAATCTGCGCCTGGATCGTCACGTCGAGCGCCGTGGTTGGCTCGTCGGCGATCAGCAGTTTGGGATTGCAAGACAGCGCCATCGCGATCATTACGCGCTGACGCATTCCGCCGGAAAGTTGATGCGGATAATCCTTGATGCGGCGCTCGGGGTCAGCGATTCCTACCATGCGCAGCGCTTCGATGGTGCGCTGACGAGTTTCGGCGCGTGAGCTGTGCTGATGCAGCCGAATCGCCTCGCCGACCTGGCTGCCGATCGTGAAAACCGGGTTCAGCGAGGTCATCGGCTCCTGAAAAATCATCGCGATTCGGGCGCCGCGAATCGTGCGCATCTCGGATTCGGAAATCTTCGTCAGGTCGCGGCCCTCGAATATCACTTCGCCGCCGACGATTCGCGCCGACTCCGGCAGGAGGCGCATGATCGAGAGCACGCTCGCGGTTTTGCCCGAGCCCGACTCACCCACGATTCCCATCAGCTTGCCGGGATAAACCTTGAAGCCGACGCCGTCGACCGCGCGCACCTCGCCCGCTTCCGTGAAGAATGAGGTGCGAAGCGATTTTACTTCGAGGATCGGCTGCACTTACTAAATTAGCCTACCATCGAGACGGGCATGCGCACGATACGCATCAACGGGCGTTTGACGGATCGAAGCGATCGCGGAGATGATCGCCGAGGAAATTGAAGGACATCACGGTAAGAAAAATGAAAATGCCGGGAATCAGGATCCACGGATAACGCGCGAGGTTTTGCGGATCCATCGCCTCACTTAGCAGGTTGCCCCAGCTCGGCGTCGGTTCCTGGATTCCGAGTCCGAGCAGCGAGAGCGCGCTTTCGCCCAGGATGAATCCCGGAATCGACAAGGTGGCCGCCACGATCGCGTAGCCAATCACCGAGGGGATAACGTGCTGCGTAATGATGCGCCAGCGCGACCCGCCGAGCGCGCGCGCCGCTTCGACATATGGATTCGAGCGTACGGAAGACGCCATGCCACGAATCACGCGCGCGAGGCCGGCCCATCCGATGAAACTCATGATCGCGACGATCATCAGAAAGCGTTCGGCAGCGCCGATTCCCGGCGGGATGATCGCGGCCAACGCCAGCAGGAAATAGAACGACGGCAGCGACATCTCGATCTCAGACCAGCGCATGATCAGGTTGTCGGTGAGTCCGCCGACGTAGCCTGAGAGCGAGCCCACCACAATCCCGAGCGAGAACGTTATCAACACGCCGACCAGGCCGACGCACATGCTGACGCGGGCGCCATACACGATACGCGAGTAGAGGTCGCGGCCGAGCGAGTCGCTGCCGAGCAGGTAAAACGGTTCGGTCTCGGAATCGGTGGTGAACAGATGACCGCCCGAAAAGAAATGGATGTAGATTCTGTGGCTCGTGTCCGCAACGTAGGTCCGCGCTTCGGCGTCGGACATCGTCAATGGATCGGTCCACAGCAATCCATGCGACCAATATGACGGTGCGCTCAGATGAAGCTGCATCGGCGGGCAGTCGGGCATCCTGCGGTTTTGATAAATCGGATCGTAGGACGCGAAGAAGGGTGAGACCGCGGCAAACATATAGAAGAGGGTGAGGCACCCTGCGGAGACTCGCACCGTACGCGACGCGAGCCGCCATTCGCGTGCCAAGCTGCGCTGCGCCGCGGCAGGAACTGCAGCGACCTGAAGCTCGGGATTGACGAGGGCCGGTACGTTCATTCGGCCGCCACCGACGAGAAATCGACTCGCGGATCGACGGCGACCAGCGCCATATCCGCGAGCAGGTTGCCGACGAGGAGCAACACGGTGCCGATCAGAACCGAACCCATCACGAGATAGATGTCGAGCGAGCGCACCGCGTTGAGCAGCAGCAGCCCGAGTCCCTGCAGGTTCATCACGGCTTCGACAAGGGCCGCGCCGCCGAGCAGGTCGCCGAGCGAATAGCCTGCCATAGTGACGAACGGGTTGAGGGCATTCCGAAGCACGTGCTTGTAGAGCACGATGCGCTCGGAAAGGCCTTTGGCGCGCGCCGTGCGGACGAATTCCGAATTCTTGATCTCGAGTATTTGCGAGCGCATCAGCCGCATCAGGCCGGCCATCCCCGAGACGCCGAGCACGAACACCGGCAGAATCAGATGGTTGATGCGGTCGGCGCCCCGATTCCAGAAGGTCAATGACGAGTAGTCGACCGAGAAGGTGCCTCCCGGCGGCAGCCAGTCTTTCCCCAAGTGCATCGCGAAATAGATCATCAGGAAGGCGAGGAAGAAGTTCGGCACTGACATGCCGAGAAAGGCGAGGAACGACAGGACGCGATCCCAGATCGAGTTCTGCCGCACCGCCACAACTATTCCGATCGGGATCGCAAGCACCCACGAGAAAATCATGCTGGCCACCGCCAGGATGATGGTGTTGAAGGCGCGCACCGCGATCAGGCTCGTCACGCTGACGCGGTACTGCATCGAAATTCCGAGATTCAGATGGAGCACGCCCCAGAGCCAGCGGAAGTAGCGAACCGTGAACGGCTGGTCGAGGCCGAATTGCGCTTCCATCTGGCGGATCACCTGCGGTGAGATGCGCGGATTCATCTTAAGCGCTGAAAGGAAGTTGCCCGGCACCAGCGACATCGCGACGAATGATATGAAAGTGATCCCGATAATCAGCGGGATCATGTTGAGCAGCCGGCGAAGGAGGAACCTGGCCATAGCTTCAGCGCTTTGGACGCGCGATCAGTCGTTCTTGAAATACATCCATTCGGGTTTGTAGAGGCCCCACACCGTCGGTTGATAGTCCTGCAGCGTGTTCACCCACGAGGCAAAGACTTTGCGCCGCGTGATTTGGATCACCGCGAGCTGGTCGTGAAGAATTTGCTGGATAAGCCAGTAGTAGGGTACGCGCTTTTGCTCATCCATCTCCACCGCGCCTTCGTCCATCAGACGATCAATTTCAGCCTCCCACGGCGTCGCAGGCTTGGGTTGGTTTGGATCCCACAGATGCAGATTGCCCGATGAACGGTAGAAGTTTGAGCCATCGTTTGGATCGATGCTTCCAGTGAGTCCCATCATCACGCAGTCCCAGTCGAAACTGCCATCAACTTTCTCGACCAGCGTGGTGAACTCGAGCGGTTGGTAGTTCACCTTCATGCCAATTGCCGGGTTTTCGAGGTCTTGCTTGAAGATTGCGCAAATCTGATCCGCCTCGGGCGATCCCGTGCTCGTCATGAGGTTGAACTCGATCGGATTGCCTTGCGGGTCAACGCGGCGCCCATTGACCATGTGATAGCCGGCACTTTCGAGTATCTGCGCCGCGAGTTGCGGATCGTAGTCGTAGTCTTTGAGGTTCGGGTTATAGAAGAGCTTGTTCTCGGGCGACACGTCCGACACCGCCGGTGCCGCAAGCCCATGCTCGACAAGGTCGATGATCGCTTTCTTGTCGATCAGATGCGCGACAGCCTTCAGGAAATTGAGATCCGTGAACCACTTGAGTTTGGGGTCGGTATGGCCATCTTTAGTGTAATGGCGAGGATTGCGATTGAAGCAGAAGAACGATTCACCCGTGTCGATTCCAATGTCCTTGAGCTGCGCATGAAGCCGGCCTTGCTTGATCTTGTCGCGAATGTCGAGCACTTCCTCCGGCCGCGGGGAATAGACATCGAGCTGACCGTACAGGTAGCGCAGGTAGGTGGCGTTGGAGTCGGTGATTATGAGGCTGACATACCCGTGCAGCCGCGGAAGTTGTTCGCCATGCTCATCTTTCATCCAGTAGTCATCGTTTCGTTCCAGCCGGACGAACTGACCCTGCACATACTGCGTTAACTTGTAAGCACCGTCGCCGATGATCTCGCTTGGCGGCGTATTGATTCCCCACGTGTGATTGAAGTTGCCCGCCTTCCATATCGGTTCGAGGATATGCGCCGGAATCACTTGAATGCCGGCCGAATAGAGCAACGGCGCAAACGGCCGCGGTAGATGCATCACGACCGTGTAGTCGTCAGGCGCGTCAGCCACGATAGCTTTGCCATCAATCAGCAAACCGGGCCGAACACTGTTTGGCACCTTGGGGTCGTAGATGACGGCGAGCGTGAATAACACGTCGTGCGCAGTCACTGCTTGGCCGTCGAACCATCGAACGTTGTGGCGCAGATGGAATGTTACCGTCCTCTCATCCGGTGAGATGTTCCAGCTTTCGGCGATTCCCGGCTCGGGCAGCGTCGTTTTGTTGTTGACCTGAATCAAAGGGTCAAAGACGCGCTCGAGGATGCGACCCGATATTAAATCGGTGACCAGAATAGGGTTGAAAGTTTGCGGATCGCTGCTGAAGTAATTCTGCAGGATCTGCTGCCGTTGGTGATCGTTGTGCGCGCGATTGACGTTGCATCCAGCACTGATCGCGAGCGCTAGCGTCGCGATCAGGACGCGCGATGCGGCGCGGCTCAGTTCATCCCTCATGATCCGGCTGGCTCGGCGCGATCGTCATCCCGATGTGGCTCTCGGTCGCTCCTGGAGCAGGCGTCAGCACGAAAGTCGAAGAGGGAATCTGGCCGTTGATGATCGGGCGGCGGTAGTGAAATGAAACCTGACTCTGCGACTGCGGGAACTCAGCCGCTACGCGGTAGGGGAACATCGCCCCGCCGATATCATGGTAGTCGCTGTAGTCAACGCGGTAGCGGACCGTACCGCCCGGCGCAGTCTCGCGGACCATCACCAGGTTGCGGTCTTCGAAACCCAGCTCATGGGTGGTGCCGTCGGGACTGGTGTAGGTGATTATTGTCATCTCGCCTTCGTCCGAGAGTTTGGCCGTTGGATCGTTCAAGGCGAAGCCCGTAGGCGCGAGACCGAGCAGCAGGTTGACGGCGTCGTTCGGCATCATCGGGATGCGCACGTACTTGTCCAGTGTTTCGGCGCTCGCTGTTCCCGTCATGAACCGGTTGTGCGATGGATCGAAGATCTGCAGATCGCCGTTGTGTGCCGTCAGGATCAGCTCGACCCCGAATGCCGAGCGCGCCTCGACCTTGAGGCCGTCAGGCCGCTGTATCACCAACTCCTCGTGCGTCTTGAGGCTCTGGCCGCCCGCGCTGTATTGCATCACGGCCTCGGTCTGCAGCGAATCGAGCGACTTCGCGCGCTCGGCCAGCGCACTGGTTAGATCTTGCGAGCGATCCTGCGCGAAGTTCGGAATATCGCGTGGATAAGTCGGCGGCATCTGCACTGCGACGCACGCCGACAAGGCGAGCATCGCACCGAGCCCAGCCGACAACGTTGCTATCCTGAACTTCGGATCGCTCCGCCGCCGATGAGCCTCAGTGGCTCGAGTTGGAGGCATTCTGCAGAACCTGGAGCTTGTCCTTGAGCCGTGCGATCTGATCGGTCTCCTGCGCCTTCTTCAGGGCGTCCCGATATTCGTGCGATGCTTCGCGGAGCTTGCCGATCTTGCGGTAGGCGTCGCCGAGATGCTCGGTGATTGTCGGATCCTCGCCCGTCAGGTTGACGGCGCGCTCGAGCTGCTCGACTGCCTTCTGGTAATCGCCTTTCTGGTAGTAGACCCAGCCGAGACTGTCGATATAGAAGCCGTCTTCGGGCTCGACCTCGAGCGCGCGCTTCACCAGCTTTTCCGCTTCGTCAAGATTGGAGCCCGCTTCCGCGTAGGTGTAGCCGAGATAGTTGAGCGCTTGCGCGTTCTTCGGATTGAGCTCGATCGCCTTCTTCATCTCATCCATGCCGGCATTGCGCTGCTTATCAGAATCGAGCAACGCGCCGAGGGTGAAATGAAACTGGTCGTTTTTCGGATCGATCGCGATCATCTTCTTGGCGAGGTCGATGGCGGCCGAATAGTCCTTCTTCTCCTGGTACACGCCGACGAGGAAGCCCATGATCTTGGTGTCGTTCGGCTTTTTCACGAGCGCCTGTTTCAGCGCCGTAATCGCATCGTCGTACTTGTTTTGCTTGTCATAGATGTAGGCGAGCTCAACGCGCGAGTCGCCGTACTGGTCGCTGGACTCGGGAATCTTGTTGAACTGCTCGATCGCCCGGTCGTTCTGATCGAGCTGGCTGTAAACCGTGCCGAGGTAGTAGCGGACGTGATAGTTGTTGGGCTCGGCGCCAAGCACCAAATTGAACTCGGTCGCGGCCTGGTCGTAATCCTGCCGCTCGAAGTACAAGAGACCAATCTTGGTGCGCGTGTCGGTGGGATCGGCCTCGACCTGTTCGAGCTTGGTCAGCTCGTTGAGCGCCTGGTCGTATTTCTTCTGGCCGACATAGATTTCCGCTAAGCGCTTTCGCACCAGCTCGTTGCCGGGATCGACCTTTTTGATCTTGTCGTAGTATACGATCGCGTCTTGGGTGCGGCCCTGCAGCTCGCGGAGCAGCGCGTAATCGAGCAACACCAGCTCCGAGTTGGGATTCAGCTCGAGCGCTTTGTCGTAGTATTTCTCCGCCTGGTCGTATTTCTTGGCTGCGACCTCGACCTTGCCGGCGTAGTAGTAGCCGAGGAACGAATTCGGATCGAGGTCAATCAGGGTTTTGAAGGTTTTCTCGGCTTGGTCATAGTCGCCACGTTTGGCGTAAATCGTGCCGAGGTAGAGGTACGCTTCCTGACTCTTGGGGTCGACCTTGATCGTTTGCTTGTAGTCGTTTTCGGCGGCGGTATTGTCGCCGAGCGCTGAGCTGATTCCGGCCGCGAGTAGCAACGCGTCGTTCGAGTTGGGATCGATCTTGAGTGCGGCGTTGCACTGCTCGAGCGCGTCCTTCAGTTGGCCGTCGCGCACGTAAAGTGTCGCAAGCCGAACCCGGAGCGCCGCGTTGTTGGGATCGTACTGAACTGCCTGGGCGAATCCTTTCAACGCTTCATCGCGATCGCCTTCGTTGATCGCCACCTCGGCCCGCAAGAACGCGCCCATGGCGCGCGCGTCCGGCGGAATCTCGACTGCCGGAGCGTTGCCGAATGGGCTGTCTCCGCCGACGCTCACAGTGCGGAGCGGTTCTGCCTGCGATCCGGAGGTCATCCGGGAACAGCTAAACAGCGCCACCGACACGACGCTAAGTGCGGCGATCGCGCATTTAAAAGAAAAATTCATAATCGATTCGGGAGATCCGAAAGGTGAACCTCAGTTAGTGCTAACATCGCAAAATCAGGCGGTCAACGCGGGAGCAGGCTGCCGCGCCGCGTCGCTCGTCCCTTATTATAACGATTGCGCCGCGAGACGCGACGTTGCAACCATCGTATCGATCCGGAGTCACTTGCCACCACTTTGACCCTCTATTAAAGCGAAAATCGCACATCGTGATTAGCCCCTCGGAATCAGCCGCTCTAGTGAATGACGCCCCGACCGGTTACCCGGTTGCGGCCCGTCCGACGCGCCGCTTATCGCTCCTGCCGCTGATCGCCGTCATCTACCTAGTCGTGAGCGGAGGAGCTTACGGCCTCGAGGACGCCGTCCGCCTGGCGGGGCCGCGCCTCACGCTCCTGCTCTGCCTCATCGTACCGTTCACGCTGAGCTTGCCGACGGCGATGATGGCGGCGGAACTGACGGCGCTTATGCCGGTCGAAGGCGGATTCTATTTCTGGGTGAAGGAAGCACTCGGCCCGTTCGCGGGCTTCAGCGAGGCATACCTCACGATTCTCTACACCGCCGTCGACATGGCGATCTACCCGGTGCTGTTCGCCGCCTATCTTTCGTTCCTCGTGCCTGTTGGCCCGACCGGTCAGATCGCAGTCGGGGTTGCGATGATCTGGATCGCAGGCCTGATGAACTTGCTGGGCGTGCGCCCGGTCGGGATCGTTTCAATCCTGCTGATGATGGTGCTACTGACGCCGTTCGTTGCGATGGTGCTGATCGGGATTCCGCGCCTGATTCACTTTACGCCGCCGGCGCAGCCGCTCTTCGGCGCCGATCCGCTGGGAGCGTTGGGGGCAGGTCTCACCGTGGTCATCTGGAATTTTGGCGGATGGGAGAACGTCAGCGTCGTCGCGGGTGAAATCGATAATCCGCGCCACAACTACCTGCGGGCCGTGGTCGCCGCGCTGCCGCTGATTGTGCTGGGCTACGTCCTGCCGCTCCTGGTCTGTGTCTCGGGGACAGGAAAAACGGCGCCATGGGGGACAGGCTGGTTCTCGCACGAGGGCTACCGAATAAGCGGTCCAATCCTCGGCAGCGCGCTCGCGATCGGCGGCGCCGTGATGTCGTTTGCCGTGTTTGAAGCCGCGATGCTTTGGGTGTCGAGGATGCCGTTTGTGCTCGCGCGCGAGGGCTACCTGCCGCGGCCGCTCTCAGAGCTGTGGAGCGCGACCGAGACGCCGGGCAAATCGATCCTGCTTTGCTCGATGGTTTTCACCTTGCTGATTCCGCTTGGATTCGTGGCGCTGGTCGTGCTCGATGTCTTCTTCTACATGGCAGCTCTCGTGCTCGAGATGATGGCGCTGGTGCGGCTGCGCCGGACCACGCCTGGTCGCGACGGCCGCTTCGTCGTAGGCGGCGGCGCGCTTGGCCTTGCGCTCACGGTCGCGCTTCCGGTGATTACGTGGCTTGCGACTTTTGGTCTTGCCGTCTCGACCGGAGGTGGACGCCGCGATTTTGTCGTCGCGCTTTTGCTCGCGGCGACCGCATGGCCGGCCTACGCGCTGGCGCGCAGGAGATGGGGTGGCGCGCCGGTCAAGTGACAGATTAGTCACTTCGCGGGCGGGCGCGCGCTCAGTTGATAGATTGCGATAGCTTCGTTCGCCTCAGCCGCTTCGATGTCAAAGTAATTGTGCAGCGCGTCGAGTTGACGCTTGAGCGTATCGGCGTAATCCGCTGATTCGGGCTGCGCGAGAACGAGTGTGACCAACTTATGTTGGGTGAGAGCGGTGTCGATCGAATCAACGAGGGGTTTCGACGTCGTTTCGCCATCGAACAGCGCCGCCGGAATCGCGCCCGCCCATCCGCGCGCGCGCTTATCGAATAGGCGATGCAGATGGTAATCGGTGAAGCGCTCGCCCGGATCAAGATAATTGAGCGGCACCACGTCGCGCCCGCGGCCGTTAACGTAGAGGTCGAAGAACTGCAGCGAGACGTTGGTAACCACGACCGCATCGCGCGGAAGCGAGCGGTCGAGGGTCTGGAGCGCCGGTACCATCGTGGAAGACGCGGGGTTAGCGGCGATTCGCGCGGCCGCCTCGGTTAGCAGTGAGACGGCCAGCAACACATCGAGCGCTATCACCGCGGCGCCGATCGTCTTCGCCATCGCAGTGCGCTTTTGGTCGCCGAGCGCTGACCGCATGCAGCGATTCGCAATTGCTACTCCGTATCCGGCGCCCGCGAAGAGGATAAACGCGCCCGGCAAGATGAAAGCAACATCGGTGAACAGATAAATCGAGTAGAGCGCCAATAGTGCCGCCAAGTACCCGACGCCGAACAGCACAACGCGGCGCGTGGTGCGGCTCGAACCATTGCGAAGCGCCGTCACGATTCCGATCAAGGCAAAGGTCGCCGCGGCAAACGGATACATGAAAAATCTGAGGTCGCCGCGATCGCCCAGCAAGCCATCGAGGCCGAGGATCGCGGAAACGTAAATCGGGATGTTGCCGTACGGATTTCGCGGCATCGTCGCGCCGAACAGGTATGCCACGCTGAAGGTGTGAGCGCCGCTGCCGTAAGCCTCGGGCACCCACCACGAGTAGCCGCTCGCAAACGGGCTCCCGAGATGAATCGCGTTCTCGTACATCTGCACGATGATCGGCAGGATGAAGGCCGCGCCGAACGCTGTCAGGGCGGGAGCTAGCGCTCGAAATCCGCGCCACGGCGCGAGCGCGAGGCAGAGTAGCAGGCCGGCAAGGATCGTCACGTTCGTCGGCCGAATCATCACGCCAAATCCCGCGAGCAGGCCAAGGATCGCCCACGCGATCAGGTCGGTGGACGACTTCGCGGCGCCGCGCTCCTCTCGTGACGACACGGCCGCCAGTGCGACTGCGGCGAGGGTCGTCACTGCGAGCGTCGGCACGTCGCTCAACACCAGCGTCGAGTAGGTGAGAAACACGGGCGAGAGCGAAAGGATAATCGCCGCGGCGGCCGCGCTCGCACGCCCGAAGAGCCAAAGCGCGAGTAGGTACATTGCGGCGATCGCGACGAGGCCCATCGCCATAGTCACAACAAAGAGCCGCCTCACGTGGTGTCCGACCAGTGGCCATGCCACCGCAAGGATCAGCGGGTAGCCTTCAGTGTATCGCGACGGGTAAGAATAGCCCCCGAAGTGCAGCACCGGCCCGAGACCAGAATCGAGATTCACCGCCTGCGCCGCGTACTCGACGCCGTCGGGCCACGGCATCAGTTCGACACCGCGCCGCGAGCCGCTTCGCGCCATCATGATCGCCGCGAACACGACGATCGCGCCAAGTATCGCGAAATCGATCGGCTTGAAACTCGCGAGCGCCGATACCGGCGTGGGCTCGTGGGTGCGCCGCGATGACCCGACAGAGGCTCGCGCGGACCGGCTCATCCAGCGACACCGCCCGCGGCATCTCGCTCGCGTTGGCTCTGGTATTGCTTGCGCCGCGGCTGCTGAGGATGCTCTACCCAGAAGTCTGGATCGAGGACGATTTCTATCTCGAGAGCGCGTGGCTGGTGAGCCAGGGCATGCGCCCGTATCTGGACTTCGTGCATCCGCATTTGCCGCTGCTCGAATGGGTGGCGGCAGCCTACCTCAGGATCTTCGGCGCCAGCCATCTCAGGATCGAATTGCTCAACGACGCTGCGATCTACGTCAGCAGCTTGCTGACCTTCACGCTCGCGCGCCGCGTCGCAAGTCGTCCGACGGCCATAGTCGCCGCGATTCTACACGCATTCAGCTCGCTCGTCTTTCGCTATCACGTTTACGAGCGCGAATGCTTCGTTGCGCCGCTCGTGATTTGGGCCGCGCTGGTAGCGCTCGATGACGAAATCGCAGCGCCGCGCCAGGCGGTAATTCTTGCTGCGATTTTCTTTGCCGCGAGCGCGATCAAGCTGACCGCCGTGATTCCGTTCGCGGTCATACTCATCTTCCTTGTGATCGTTCGCCGCCGGATCGTCGAAGCAATCGCCTCTGGCGTGCTCTTCACCGCGGTGCTCGCGATCTTCAGCGCGATTCTGTACTGGCGCTACGGCTTTGCCTTCATCTACCAGGTCTACATCTTCCACTTCCTCAAGGGCCGCGACACGACTGCGAACGTCGCGCTTTACCCGGCGATGATCCTCGATGTGCTCGCGCCGCTATTCATCCTCGGCTGCGGCCGAATAGTCGCGGAGCGCCGAGTCCCTCTCGCGCTCGCGCTGGTGCTCGGCCTCGTCGCCGCTGACTATCTTTTCTTCGGCGTGCTGAGCCCGACGGCGTGGGGTCACAACTATCTCGAGGCCATACCATTCGTCGCGATCGTCGCCGCGCTCGGCGCCATGCGCCTGTTTGACGCTGCGCGCGATCTGATCATCGCCGAAGCACCGCGACGCGGACAATTCATCTGGCTCGGCGGCGGAGCCATTTTGATTATCGTCTGCCTCGCCTGGCTCACGCCGCTCGTCAACGAAAACTGGTTGCACGGCAGCGTCTATGGCTTCGGCTTCGTCCCGCGCGACGAGATCGAGCGCTTGGGCGCGGCGGTGCGAGACGCTTCCGGAGCCGACGACGAGGTGATCGCGCCTTCTTTCGTATGTTTCGAGGCCAACCGCCGTGAGCTTATCCGCTTTCCCGAAACTTACGGCGTCTACCGCGAAGGAATGGCGGCGCTCGAGCGCGAGGGCTTCTTCGCCGCGCGACGTCGCCTCGGCCGCGCCGATTTCTTTCAGCTTATCGAGTCGACAGCGCACTTCTGGACCGACGAAATGAAGGCCGCGATCGACTCCGGCAAGGTCAAGGTCGTGGTCAACGATTCTCCCGTTCAATTGTTGCCGCTCGTGTCGGTCCCCGAGGGCCTGCTTGTCAAGGATGGCTTTCGTCCGATCGAGACCACTGAGCACTACGTGGTCTGGAAACGCGCCGCTGCGCCGCCGGTCACCAATTAGTCGACAGGCTTCACATTGAGCGTCTCGGGCACGAACCTCAAAAGGATCAGGAATGCGCTCGACGCGATCGCGGCGAGAAACCGGAAGCCGGTGTCGTAACCGCAGTGACGTGCGACCGCGCCCGCGATCACCTGGCTTAGCGCCGCGCCAATTCCAACCGCGGTCGCGATCGCGCCGAGTGTCAGGTTGAAGCGCCCGTCCCGCGCGTCAGGTCAGCAATCACCAGCACCGATACCACGCCGAAGGTTCCCGCGCCGATACCGTCGAGCAGCTGGATTGCGCCGAGCGCCGGTGCGCTGCCGGTCAGCGTGTAAAGGACGCCGCGGATCGGATCGGCAGCACGCCGAACCCGATCAGCAGGAGGGGCTTTCCGCCCCACGGATGCGCGGCGCGGCCGGCCCACGCCGCGAGGATCGTGATCGTGAATTGCGTCGTCACCACGCAGGCCGACATGAACATCATCGAGGCGCGCCCCTT
>JASHPB010000220.1 GCA_030038355.1 Candidatus Binataceae bacterium | reverse complement strand
CTACGCGCGGACCCAGTCGATTTTTCACGAGATCTTAGGCCTAACACAACAGATCGACCCACTTCTCGTTCTTGGTTCTCCAGCAGGGGTGATATCCACCCTCAGAGAAAAGGCTAAGGGAACAGATTTGAGTTTCGGGGTCGGCTTCCTCGATCTGGAATCTGCCGCCTTTGATCGGGATCATGTAGAAGACTTTTACATTTATCGTCGAAAGCGGGGTCCGACTCTCGGGGGAAAGTGCAAGTTCAACGCGACAAGGTCGCCGAGGTATACGGCGGCGAAAATCCCGCGTACCAGGTGGCCGCGCTTCAACCCATCGCTGGATATCGCTTCTTGCCATGTTCGCACGCCTTAGAACCTCTCTTTGTTCCGCCCCCGACAAGGTTTTCAGTCGAGCTCACTCGGCATGAGGGACGGAGAATTGGCGCGCGCGGAATCATCGCGAGCGAGCGCGAACAACGCATCGCGCTCGAGCAATGCGCGTGTACCAGTGGCGTCGGCTGGCCGATCCAATGGATCCATGCAGATTCTTCTTGACCGTGTTCGACAGCCGTTCGTCCGCCGTCCACCATTCACACTGCCGAATTTCGGCAAGCGCAAGATAAGTGCGCATCGTACGCGCCCGGCAAGGAGAACCGATGCATGATCTCCAGCGCCCGGAGGTTGAGTGCGACGTCATGCTCGAGCGCCGGTCGATTCTCGCGAAGTGAAGCCAGACCTTCCTCGCAAGGTCAAGAGATTAGTGGCCGGCGCTTCACCCCCGTGGTGAAAGCGTTCGCTGCCTCGTACGCAACAAGGGCGGGCGCCTTCGGGCGCCGTCTCTTTTTTTGCCAGTTCTCAAGAAGATCGGCCGCTTCAGAGCTCTATGGTTCCTGCTCACCAACTTAAGCGCCAGACTCGCATCGACCACGACTTCGTCAGCGCTCAGAAGGCATTCTTACGCTCAGACCTGCTTTCACGGATCAGGTCAGCAGAATCGTCGGGGAAAGGAGCCAGCTGTTGTGCGCGCGGTGCCGCGATCCGACGCAGATTGTCAGACCTGACCGTTCTATCTGCTTCGCGCCTACGAGTTCGCCCGCCCGGAACTGCCCGATTAAGAAGGCGGGTGACGTAGGCTGACACTGAAAGCTCTTGCGCGGCAGCAGCCACCTCGATGCGCCTCCGTAGTTCGAGGGATATGTCGATCGTGAGCCGGGGCCGGCTTGCTTTGGTGATCGATTTGCCAGCAAAGCGGACACCGCCTTAGCACGAGATCCAGTCATACCACCTCGTTGACGCCTCGGTTTCGTGGCGTCAGAAGGCTCAGACCGGCGATGCGCCGCGGCACCAGCTCGTCAAATCAGCCGAGCCGCGCGGCATGCTAACGCGCCGTGCGATAACATTTCGGTGCTGTGACACCGTCATGATGTTAACTTGAATTATTAATCATTCCATAGTGATTCCATGTTGATAACTTAAGCGCCGCGTCAAACCCCCTTTCAAATTGAATGCTTTTGTTCACGGCAGGCTGCGCAGAAGGCGCGGCTTGGAAGGCGGTAGCTCGCAGGAAACCGGGCCCGGCAGTTGGGCATGACGTGGATGTGGAGGAAAAGGCGGTGGGGGTTATGAGTAGCAAGACTTTCTATCGGGCGATCTGGATTTCCGATGTCCACCTCGGCACGCCGCTGTGCAAGGCCGAGGCGCTGTTCGATTTCCTGGTCAATCACGAGGCCGAAAGTCTCTACCTGGTCGGCGATATCGTCGACGGATGGAACGTCGGCCCCGGATGGCACTGGACGCCCGCGCAGAACGCGGTGGTCGAGGAAATCGCGCAATGGCATCGAAGCGGCGTGCGCGTGGTGTTTTTGCCCGGCAATCACGACGAGGCAAATGTCGATCTCGCGCAGACGCTTTTCGGTCCCGTCGCAGTCCGCTACCAGTTGTTGCACAAGACTGCGGAAGGCCGCCGCATGCTCGTGATCCATGGGCATCAGTTCGACGGCACGCTGAACCCAAATCGATGGTTCTCACGGATGGGCAGCAAGGCCTACGGCCGTGCGATGCAGCTCAATCACTGGAGCGAGCAGTGCCTTAAATTTTCCAGCGAGGCCGGCAGCCGCTCGGTAATCTCTTTTGTGACAGACCAGGTGCGGCGCGCCTTCGAGTATGTGACCGACTTCCGCGAGAGCGCGGTCTTCGAAGGCGCACGGCAGTATCGCGCCGACGGCGTGATCTGCGGCCATATCCATCGCGCCGAGCAGCGCTTCATTGAATCGATAATGTACGTCAACGATGGCGACTGGGTGCGAAGCTGCACCGCGCTAGTCGAGGACAACGATGGCGCGCTCAGGCTGATGAACTGGCGGCGCGGGGCTACGCCGCAGGTCGCGGCGCTAGCGGCTGCAGGAGCCGCGCTATGATCGAGGAAATCGATCTCGCATTGTCCTCGTCGGCTCCTCTTATAGACGTGATCTTCTTCGATGCCGGCGGCGGCCATCGCGCGTCCGCGATGGCTCTGCAAACCGTTATCCAGCGCCAGGAGCGTCCGTGGCGAATCCGGCTGGTTAACCTACGCGACGTCCTGGAGCCGATCGATTTTGTGAAGCGCGTCACGGGACTCAAGATCGAGAACTGCTACAACGGTCTTCTGCGGCACGGAATCACGGTCGGCACGCTGCCGATGCTGCGGACGACGCAGGCTCTCATTCGGCTGACGCATCGCGGTCAAGTTGAGACGCTCGCGCGCTACTGGCGCGACGAGGCGCCGGCGCTGGTGCTCTCGATGATTCCGAACTTTAACCGTGCGATGTTCGAAGGATTGCGCGCGGCTGATGAGGAAAGTGCGCGGCCGGCGACGCCGATGGCAACCATCCTGACCGACCTCGCCGATTATCCACCGCACTTTTGGATCGAGCGCCAGGAGCAGTACCTGATTTGCGGGACTACGGCGGCAGCGGAGCAGGCGATCGCGATGGGTCATCCGGTGCATCGCGTGTTTCAAACCTCCGGAATGATCGTGCGGCCGGAATTTTACGATCACCGTAGAGCGGACCGCCGCCGCGAGCGGAGACGGCTCGGGCTCGACCCGGACATCACGACCGGAATCGTGATGTTCGGCGGCTACGGCTCGCGCCAGATGCTCACGATCGCGCGGCGTATCAAGGCGGCCGGGCTCAGGACACAGCTCATCTTCATGTGCGGCCACAACGACGAACTGCGCGAAAAGCTCCTCGCGATGAACTTGCCGTATCGATGCCGCGTCGAGGGTTTCACCCGCGACGTCGCGGGATTCATGGCGGCGGCCGATTACCTTATCGGCAAGCCGGGGCCGGGCTCGATCAGCGAGGCCCTGGTGATGGGACTGCCGGTAATCGTCGAGCGCAACGCGTGGACGATGATCCAGGAGCGATTCAACACCGACTGGATCGCGCGCAACGAGCTGGGCGTGGTGCTGCAGTCGTTCTTCAGCGAAATCGAGGAAGGGGTTGCCGCGATGATCGACGCGGTGCGGCTTAAGCACTTTAAGGAGCGCGTAGCGGCGCACGAGAATCGCGCGGTGTTCGAGATCGCGGACCTGGTTGGCACGATGCTAGCTTCACGACCGCCATCAGGCTCGGCAGATTCGTATCGAATGCGACCGCCTCGATTCGCGATCGCCTGAAGCGGCGGTGCGGGCAAAAAAGTTCCCCGGGATACGCCGTGTCTAGAAGACACGCGGCGCTGCACGTCGGGCGAGCGCGATACGCTCGCCGAGGCGGCACCCCTTCGCCAGGCGGATCCCAACCGACCACTGGCGTATCCCGGGGAAGTAACAATCTGTCATTTGACGAATCCAGAACCGTACCGAGTGGATGGTGATGCGGCCGGCAGGACACGGCATCGCAGGTGCGTAGAAGCGTAACCACGACGCGTGAATCGACGCCGCCGTGATTCTGATCGACTCGAAGGAATTGGCGGGAAAGCGCCCCGCGCAGATGATCGCGATCGCGAGCGCAATCGTCGTAATGGCGGAGATTCCGAGCGCAATCCGAAGCGGGCCTTCGGTCCATCCGCGCGAGATGCTCGCCATTGATTTCATCGTCAATCTCGAGTGCGTCTTCAGTTCGTCGTTGGTCTCGATCGTTAGAGGTCGATAATTCGATGTTTGGGTAATTGACGGGGAGCCCCGCGGCTCTTACAGGGCTCCCCGCCGGCCTGGGGGTTGCGGGCATGTTAGAGGAGCCCGCTGAGGAAGCTTAGAAGGTAGATGAGCGTCACGATTCCGAAGGCCAGGCCAGGCAGCTCGTCGAGCAGGCGGCCCCGCGCGATCATCAGCCCATAGTTGTCGTGTTTGATCGCTCCCAAACCGCGAACCGCGGTCAGATTGTTTTCGGTATTCATCGAAGCCATCCTCGAGGCGCCCGACGAAATCCGCCGGCGCGCGTTAGAATCAAAGGTGCGTGCTTTGCCGGAATTAAGGATTGCATCCATTGCCAGCTCCTCTTTGGATCAGCGTTCTCACTTCCAAGGCGTAAAAAAGGGATGAACAATCCCGTTCAATCCGGCTGAACAATCGCAAAGCGAGATCGAAAGCGAAGATCCAGCGAAACATTTGAGAGCATCGCGACCATCCCGCCAAAAAAGGGCCCAGCCATCTCCCTTTCGTGGCCGGGTCGTGTTTGAATGCGTCGGAGAGACGCTAAGTCAGGAATCAGAATCGTGGCGCAGAGACGGCAGGTAAGGCTCGAGGTCGCGGGCGGGATGCAGCTGGCCAAAATGGCGGCCGCGCGGAACTTCTTTAATCTTTACGATCACGATTTCGTCCGCGTCGCGGTCGGGATTCCCGCCGTCGTCGTCGCCGAT
>JASHPB010000219.1 GCA_030038355.1 Candidatus Binataceae bacterium | reverse complement strand
TCGCCGATCGCATGCAGCTCAGGCTGAAGTTCGAGCGCCGTTACATGACATCCGGTCGTGTGGGCGAGATGGCGGGCTGGACCGCCCACGCGGCGCCAATGTCGAGCACCCAACTCGACGACCCCAATGCAAGTTACGCGGCGGCTTCACGAATCGCATCCGTGCCATGGTAGTGCCACTGATCCATGGGAACAGTTGCTCGGGACAAACTGAATCGCGTGATCCGATTCCTTGAGCGTTTAAGCCTCTCCGGATGCGATCGAGGTGCGTGTACAGCGGCATCGATCCAATTGCGCCGTCGATTCCCATCTCGGAGGCTAATGCTCCCCTCATGACTTGCCCAAAGTCCGCCTCTGCTTTCGCTCTAAAATGCAAGGTATCAGAAAGTGCTGAGTCTAAGATAATATCAGTCGCCATATCGATAGGGATACGCGCGACAATCTCAGAGGGAAGGTCGTTCTCGTGACTATGCGACTGAGCAGGCCGGCAATATCCCTCATCAAGCCGCGTATGGCTCCGCGCCGGCGTATGTCCACGGCCTGCTTTACAACCCACGGATACATCCGTGGCCAGCCGAAGCGATATCTTACGAAAGCATTCGCGGAGGTGTCCGGCGAGGCGCACCTGCGTCGGATTCTCAAAACGAATGCTGCTCACTACAACCAGTTCGCACCCATCTGTGGTTAAACAAGACGCCCCCAACTTTCGCGACTCTCAGACTGTCGGCAGCATTGCCGCGCTTCCGATTCTTGGTGGGCTACATCATCAATGCGTTCCGGTTTGGTTTGCAGCGAGAGATAGGCGTTGATGCGGCGGTCGTAAGTCTGGACTTGGGCTTCTATGCAATTTAAGCATGCGCCACCGTTGCCAATCCCCGCTTTTATAGTGACTTCCTACGTGGTCGGAAGGCTGGCGGCGGCCCGTGATTATTTTCTTGCTTTGCTGAGCCTAATATGGGATCGCTAAAGTCCCAAAAAGCACTGGCGAGTGGAGGAAATTCACGTAAACACGCGAACAACAGAAGATAGCGGGCTAACCCCGGCAGGTCTCCGCCTTTTGCTATGCCTGATAGCAACATTGGTGCTTGCGGCGGCGCTCGCAAGCTGCGGCGGCGGCAACACTGACAACGGCGCCGAAGTACCTGAGGTTATCACTGAAAGCGGTCCGCTAAGAGGAATAAGCGGAGACCAGGTGGATGAATATCTCGGCATCCCGTACGCTGCGCCGCCAGTTGGGAAGCTTCGATGGATGCCGCCCCAGCCTTACGGCAGATGGCCTGGAATCCTTGAGGCGACCCAATTCGGCAACGTATGCCCGCAGCAGAATGGCGGCGCGGCTATCGGCAACGAGAACTGTCTCTTCCTAAACGTCTACGCTCCTCACGCTCGGAAAAGACGCGGTCCACATCTGCCGGTGATGGTTTGGATTCACGGCGGCGCCTTCACGGCCGAAAGTGGCAAAGAGTTCGATCCCTCCCCCCTGGTCGAGCACGGTAATGTAATTGTCGTCACGATCAATTATAGACTCGGTCTGCTCGGCTTCTTCGCCCATCCGGCAATCGACAATGAAGGCCATCCGCGTGGCAACTACGGTCTGATGGATCAGCAATTTGCCCTCGAATGGGTGCGGCAAAATATTGTTGGCTTCGGCGGCAACAATCAGCTCGTCACGGTGTTCGGCCAATCTGCAGGAGGGCTTAGCGCCTTTTGCAATCTCGCGTCTCCCACCGCTGTGGGCCTTTTTCAGCGCGCAATCGCAGAGAGCGGCTCATACGCCGGTTTCACCGATTACCTCGGAGCGATAGTGCCTGTCGCAGTAGCGGAAACGGTTGGCACCCCGTCCGTTCCGTCGGGTATCGCTCTAGCCTCGGCGGTCGGATGTCCGAGCCAGACGGCGGACTGCCTCCGCAATGTTTCTCCAGCAAACCTGGTGGGATTGCACCTAAACACTTTCAATTTTCTGTATCCATTCATCGACGGAACGGTCCTAACGCAACAGCCGAGGGCGGCGTTTGCTAGCGGGCAGTTCAATCGTGTCCCGATCATTTCCGGAACGACTCACGACGAATGGCGTCTATTCGTGGCGTTTGAGTACGACCTGAGCGGTGCTTCGCTGACGAACTCCGAGTACGCGACTGCAGTTGACGCGCTATATGGGCCTGTTATCAGTCCGATGGTGCTGGAGTTCTACCCGCTGCCTGCAAACCCGCCGGCGGACGCAGCTTCGCTGGCGCTTAGCGCTGCCGGTACGGATGGTATCTTTAGCTGTCCAGCCAGACTGGCCGATCAATCCCTATCCCGCTATGTGACTACCTACGCGTATGAATTCAACGACGAGAACGCTCCGCGGGAAATCGGATTATCAACTGTCAGTTTTCCGCTCGGCGCTTATCACGATACTGAGCAGCCGTATATTATAAATGTGAGTTATTTTCCCTCTCCAATCGGCTTTACGCCGGAGCAGCAGCAGCTCTCGCAAACGATGATTACCTATTGGACGAATTTCGCGAAAACCGGCGATCCGAACTCCGCCGGGGTGCCAACCTGGTCTCCGTACAGTTCAGCCGCGGACCAGTTCCAGTCCTTGATCCCGTCGGACCCGACAGTGGAATCTTCTTTTGCGACCGACCACCTATGCACGACATTTTGGCAGCGCTAAGTCCGCAAATCTTGAAAAGTCCGAACGTCTCATCCGGTTAGCCGCGGCGCGCAACTCGCCCCACTGCCGGAGTATTTGACTGGCGCGAGCCTAAGAGTGCAGACCAGATCCGACGATGAGCAGAGTTTGGCTAAGAACGCGACCATCGCGCGTTCCAGTAGATACCGTGGAGTCTGTCAAGCGTTCTGAGGTGTTGTGGCACTCGGCAGGATCGGCACGAACGGCTGGCGATGGGTTGCCACGCTCGACACCGCAGCCAGCAACTTTCGCATTGCCGCAATAACAGCAACCTTGCCAGGCTTGCCCGCAGCCCGAAGCCGTTGATAGTGGTATCGAAGCCACGGATTTCGCCGCACCAGTTGCAGAACGACCATGCAGAGAAATTTGCGTCGCCGAGCATTACCCAATGGGATTGCCGGGCCCTTGGTAAACCGCCTCTTAGCGGACGGCCGGATGCGCGGTACCACGCCGACGTAACTGGCAATCGCAGCGGCGCTGTCGAAACGTGCAGGGTCGCCGAGTTCCGCAATAAGGCAAGCCGCAGTCAACGGCCCGACGCCCTCGATGGTTATAGTCAATTTGGCCACCTCGTGTTCATCCAGCTTCTTTCCCACATCACGCGCAAGCTCTTTGAGCCGGCGTCGCAACATCTCGAGATCCTCGCAGAGATACCTAATCCGCAACTGGTACGGCTCAGAATGATGAGCACCAACAGACTTCGCTGCCTCATCAATCAGACCACGCGCCAGGTCCTCTCCGATCTTGTGTGAGCCATGGTAGACAATCCGTGCCAGCTGTTGCACCGAAATACACCGGAAGGACGCCGCCGTAGGATTCCGTGGCAGGATCGTAGTCGCGAGCTGACTCTCCAGGGTGCGGAAGTGACCAGTGAACTCCGGGAAACCCAGATCCACCGCTCGATGTAACTGCCTCAAGCGACTGGCGAAAACCTCCGCAATTCGCTCACGCAGCCGCTCCAATTCGCGCAAATCGTCAGTCACTGAATCGGGCAACTGCATCCGACGCGGCCGCTTCTGTTGGCCGAATCGCGCGATACCCAGCGCATCTATCGCATCAGTCTTAGTGCGCCGCAGTTCCTCCTCCGCAAATCGCGCGGTACGCAGCGGGTTTAAAACCGCAACCGCATAACCTCGCGCAACCAGAGCCGCAAACACATTGCGCCAGTAATGTCCCGTCGCCTCCAGCACCACCAGGCAGTCATCGGGCGTTCCTAAAATCTCGAACAGCCGCGCGTACCCCGATGCGTCCTCACCGAACGGACTCGAACGGCACTAGACCTCGCCCTGCTCGTCAACCACCGCCACCATTTGGCGCTCAGCTCCGATATCGATTCCGGCAAACCTCATCGCCCCACCTCCTTCCCGTCCTCGGCTCCCGGTGCCTCGGAGCCGGAACTCGCGCTCTTGCTGGTCCATGCGAGGACGCTGCCTCTGGATACCGTTCGAGCTCTGAGCCCCGGACGAGGGCGCCAATCTAGCGCACCAGGATTAACCCCTCAGCACGCGCCGCGGCGACACCTCTCCGGGAAACCTTCCGCATCTTAGCTGATCTCACTCATTGCTTGGCCGGCCGCGACGGCGTCGTCGGCCAGGGAAAAGCGTCCTCGCCTTCACTCCGCAGATCGTCGCCACTTCGCGTCTCAGATGCTTAACCCCGCCCCACACCCCACCGAGCTGGGCCGAGGCCCTGGGGCTCAACGGGTGTGGCTTGCGCGTGACGACAATTGGACCTAGTCAGCGCTGAATTCGATCGCTACTCTGCTCTCTCCACGTCGTCAGCGTCCGCGTGCCGCTGCGCATCGACTTGTGACTCGCGGCACGACGTTGTCCAGCCACGCTCTTTTCCCTGCGCCAAAGATGCGGTTAACTGTCGTGCGGAATTCTTCGACGTGGCGATGTCCCTATGAGCTCGAGCGACGGTGTTTCGGATGAGATCCTGGCCGTGCTCGCCGCTTCTGGGGCTACGAAGGTCTGCGCCCGCTGCAGGCAGAGGCGATAAGGGCCGCCCTCGACCGGTGGGATTCGCTGGTTGTGACGCCCACGGGCGGTTGATCTAGCCGAGGTTGCGGAACTACGTCCACAATTTGGTGTGTTGATTCTGGTCGAAGTGTCACTTGGCACGATGGATAGCGAATCCGATGACTGTCGAGGTGCAGCTCGTCACAAAACTTCAGCCGGAAAGTATGGCAAAAGGCCAGTTTCGCGGTTGCAGTTGATATACTCGAAGACCTGCCCTTCCATCGGCAATACTGTAACCTCGTGCCACAGCCGGAGCTTCAGGTTAACGCCATATTTTTGGACCATCTTAAGAAACCCCGAGAAGATTGCGAGATGTGTCGGATGAATCGCGGCCCACTTTTCCAGATGGCCCAGTGTCAGAAAGTATCCAAGTCCGAAAGTCCGCTTGAGAGGAATGCCTTCACGATCACTTTCCTGCGCAAATCGCATCTCGCAGCATCCGGTCTGGTCGGGATTGTCGCGCAGAAAGTGCATTCCTTCGATTAGTAGTGGCCGCAGGGAATCGTTGTATTCATCGAGCTCCTCGCCGGCGCAGTTGGTCCAGTCCTGGCCTGATCGGATGACCGCGAGATTTTCCGGCGTCTTTATCCTGAGCCTCCGGCCTCTCGTCTCTTTGGCGCCGAGCCTCGGAAGCTCGTCGTTGTAGATGCTCGTCAGGTCGTCTTTGAGCGACACGCGAATGCGATCGCGCATGCTGCCCCAGTAACCATGTTCGCGGATGGGGCCCACAACCTCACTTCCGGTTTTCGCGACGCCCACGAGTATTCCGTGCGAGAAAATCGTCTCGAAGCGATTTGTCGGAACCGACAGAACCTCTCGAAAGTGGCCTCGCCGCTCCTTCACGCGCTCCGGATCCCTCCACCATGCTTCGAATCCCGAATCATTTTTCCATCGCGAGTAGCTTGCCGGGTCGGTCCAATACGCCGCGGTAATCAGGTTGGTGCACCCGAGGCGATCGGCGTACCTGGCGTTTTCGAAGTTGGCTGGCGCATCCACACTCTCGAAGAACGCCTGCACCGGAGGAACAAGCCGTCCATGGAAACCATCGTGGAACTGCGCGCCAAAATAGGCCATCACGATTGGCGACTGTTGGTCGGCAAAGCTGGA
>JASHPB010000218.1 GCA_030038355.1 Candidatus Binataceae bacterium | reverse complement strand
CCAAACCGGTCTCTGCCCCCTCGGGCAGGCCCGTATAGTCGTGCCATCGTTGGTTGTGAAACTCATTGGAACCATCCGGCAGCGTGCACCACACCAGCGCAGGGATCGTGTCGACCATCACCCGATATTTGTCTTCGGATTTTGTCGACTCGGCATTCGTTTGCCCAAGTCGAGCTCGACTTTGGCGATGCTCGGAGAAATCGCCCACTACCTTCTGCTCTGGCGCAGGGGGAGATGCACTCGGCACATCCTCCATTTTCGGCCGAGTCGCGAAGTCCTTTCGGAACTCAGATTCGGAAGAACTCATGATCTTTCCTGCGGAGCTCGATTCTCAGCCGAGTGGAAATTTGCCTCAAACCGCGCGGCCATCCGTCAACTCGCAAACCGCGGATTTAGTGTCCCTAAGGGACACGAGGCCGTCAATCTCGGTAGTTTGGCGAATGATCGCATCACGAAATCTCACGCAAAACCTTCTTCTTTCCACCGGATTCTCTCTGAGCGGCACTTTCAACTCCCCGTTCCACCAGAATTCTTTGAAAGTTGTGGTCTTTCGCCGACGCCGTTTGGTTCCGGGCGGTGGAGGTCCTGCGCTTGAATTCAGCTGGTACTCGTATCCTGGAGGTGATCCACCGAACGAGGACAGATTCTGGTGCCCGGGTTTGTGCACTATGCCCGAAAGTTGCGGGCGTCACTTGAGATCGAGCTATAAGAGCGAGACAATGGACCGCACGACCTCGTGCTATAGCGCGTTCGGTACGGTGCAGTGGTATGGAACTGCAGCCCGAGCAATTCGGTTATCAGCACGCGCACAAAAATGGCATCCAGCAGGTCGTCGGCTTTGGTCGAGAATTCCGTGGACGAGCGGTCTAGCAGTGGATCAGGTTGTTTAGGAGCCACGCGGGATAGGTCTAATGGCTTGGGTGAAAAAAGAGCGAACTTAGCCGGGTAGGCGAAACCTCCAGGCCTGAGAGAACATCTTACAGACGAGTGAAATGGAACTGTACGAGCGGAAGTTGAACGCACCGCCTGCAAGACCGATGATCTGCTAGTAGAGACCGCTCGGAAGCTCCAGGAGGCATAATGATATGAAGTCCATCATTTCAATCTCCGTGGGAGCCGCTACGCTGCTCACGTTTGCGATGCCGGTGATAGCGGGATCAGCAGGCGTCGGACGCCCAGCATACCAGACGCCCTATCAACAGCAGGAAGTGCTTAGCGAGCTCGAAGAAGCGCAGGGACCCGCGCGAGTTACCGCGCAGGAGAACAAGGACCATCCGCCATTCATCAACCGCGCTCACGACATCGACGTGTTGATCGGCAAGATCAAAGCTGGCGAACCTGTATCCCAGAAAGAAGTGGATCGGGCGCTAACTCCGATCGAGGTCCACTAGTGGAAAAGGCGCGGACGCTAACTACCGTCCGCGCCTGATGACGGTCCTTCAGCCGTCCCTCGTTAATGCACCGTCCACGTGACGCCGCGTAGTGAGCGTGATAGTGCAACACCTTTCAGCACAGATCTCACCTGTGACCTGCCCCGAGCGAAAGGTCGGGTTGCCATATTGAGACTAAAGCGGGCGCCTTTCGCGGCTTGTTCTTTCTTGCGCTCTTAACTCAGTTGGTGCAACGTAAACGAGGGTCGTATCGTATTAGGCGCACACGGCTACCTGTGAAGTAGGAGTCGTGGTCTGGGCCACTACCAGCATGCCGAAAAGCCATGGGCGGACCAATATGTCCGATACCGAGCGCGATTAGCGTCCAAAAGCTTTGGGCCTTCGCTCCCGGTTCTTCAGAACTTATAGTCGATTCCGACGTTGGAAAACGCGACGTTACCTGCCGCGCCGGTATCATTCAGGTATCCGCCGACAAGAAATCCTGCCATGTCTATGTTGACAGTCGTATGAGCATCGAGCGCCCACAGGATTTCAAAGTTCGGTTGACTGCCTATGTACCTCGCCTTACTTCCGTTGCTAGGTCTCGCCAGACCGCCCGGTTGACCCGCTCCGATGAGGTAAACGCCATCATCGAGGCTTTCGCGCCAGAACCAGTCCCAGTCGAAAGCAACCGAGACATTTTGCAGCGGCGTAAACATCAAAACTGGATGCACATCGAAAATGTTGTAAGGACCGAACAGAACAAGCTTCGGACCGAAATAGGCTCCGCGAGGGAATAGAGGGTTGAACGTGCCCAGTGTTCCACCGTTAGGGTGCTGAGAGCCACTCGCGACGTCGGCGCGCAAGGCGAGTCTTGGCCGCCAGCGCACCGGGAAGGTAAAGCCCGTTTCAGTCGCGACAGTCCAGGCGTTGATATAATTTTCCGCGAACGTGCCGAGCTGATAGACCAACTCCCAGTTGTAGTCCCAGCCCGGTTGGTTAAAGGGAGCCCCCGGCTGGTGATTGAACAATCGGGTGCCGATACTGTGACGGATCTCGCGCCCACTTCCCTGCTCATAGACGGCGCGCGTGTTATCTATCCCCAAGTAATAGAGGTCGGCTTGCCCGACCCTATCGATAAGGGGCAGCGGAACCGTGCCATATGCTCCCCAGAACGTCTGCTGCGAGCTGGGCCGATCGTCGAGCGTGCCATTGTCCAAGTCCGTGGGCTTGACGGCGAAGAGGTCAAGCTCAAGCGTCTTCGTTTTTGCGATGAGTTTGGCGCCGTAAAAGCTCGATTTGACCGTGAGGCCCTCGTTGTTGTCGATCAGCCTGCCAGTTCCGTAAACGAGTTCCTGCTGTCCGAGGCGGAGGGTCAGCGAACGCTGATCGTCGAGCCCCGTGCTCAGATCAAGATACGCTTCATGGAAGTCGCCCTGGTCCTCATCGACACCCGGCCGTGGCCCCGCGTTGTTACCCATCTCCTTGTCATATTGGAATGAGGTGTATAGGCGGATATGCGAACCGAGAGTCAGACCTACTGCGGGGATCACGCGTTGAAGGTAATAGCCGCTGATGGTTTGCGGAATTGCACCCCACGCTTCGTTTTGGAACCATTCATAGCTCGATCGCGTTTCGAACCAAAACGTCAGATAGTCATCGCCGTTTTGATTGAGCGGAATGTACTTCAGCGGATCCCATAGATCGGTGCGGTTCGCCGGATTTTTGAGAAAGGACCAATTTTGCTCGCCCTGATAATTCGGCGACAAGGGAGGCCGAGCAGGATTCTCGGGCGGCCCAGGCGGCATAGGCTGAGGCGTCTGAGCCAACGACAGCCGCGACAACATCAATATTGAAGCGAACAAGACAACGATCACGCCGAGTGGTCTTCGGCCCGATCCAAGGGTCGGCGGCACGGGAGCGGCGGCGAGAGATTGAGCTTCAGGGTTTGAGGACCAGCCGCCCCCGAACCTCGCCACGATCCACCTCCTCGTAGGCCCTGATTCCCTCGGTCAAAGGAAAGGCCCGGTCGATTGCGGGAGGCTTGAAAGTGCCCTGCTCGAAGAAGGGCGTCAAGGTTCCGAGCAGTTTGCTCGACGCAACAGCATCGCGGGCGCGGGTGTCGACTCCAAACAGCTGGCTCTCGTTATGATAGAAATCGAGCAGGTCGAAACTGACGCGGCGGTCGCCCACCGACGCGAGCTCGAGCAGCCGGCCGCGATGCGCCAATGACCTCAGCGCGGACTCGAACATCGGCCCGCCCACAGTGTCGAACACAACTTCGGCGCCGCGGCCATTCGTCGCATCGCGCACCGAAGACTCCAGCGGCTTGTCTTGCAGCACAAAGAACTCATCGATAGCGCCCGCCCCCAGCGCCTCCGAACTGAGCTTCTGCCGATCGACTCCGATGACGCGCGCTCCGCGAGATTTGCCAATCTGTGCCACCGCTCTGCCGACACCTCCGTTCGCGCCAATGACCAGCAAGGTTTCGCCGGCAGCAACCTGGGCATATTCCACCACGCCCAGCCAAGCGGCGAGGTAGGTGACGCCAATCACTGCGGCTTGTTCCAGCGAGAGGGTGCCAGGTTTGCGTCTAAGACTCGCGATGGGGACGGCTATTAGCTCGGCGTGACTGCCGTCAACCGAATAGCCAATTTCACCGCCGGTTCCCCATACCTCGGCCCCTATCCACTCGGCCGGGCCCTGCACGACCGTCCCACTATAGTCACGACCAGGAACGCGCGGCAGCGTTGTGTGTTCCATCTTACCCTGGACGTTCTTCACGTCGCTTGGGTTTATCGAACCTGCTACCACCTTGACGATAGCCGTCGCCTTGTCAGCCTTGGGATCTGGCATTACAACTAAGCGCAAGTTCGAGACCGAGCCAAATTCGCTGAACTTAAGGGCACGCATCGCTCAATCCTCCGCCGGTTTCTCAAGCGCCTGAGATGCTGCAAGCCCGCTCGGCCCACCACAATCACGAGCATGCTTTGAGGGCACAGCCATCCAAAGATCTACTGCCATATAGCCAATCGTCATCGTCATCACGAGCAGTGCGCCTAGGATGAGCGGCGGCGCCGGCGACGGGATTCCGAATGCGCGGCAGGCGAACCCTAGTGAGAATGCCACCACAAGACCGATGACTGGTTTCATGGCGCCGCCTCCAATTGCGCCAGGGTGTTCCCCTGCGGCATGACATGTGCGACCGCTACATTCTGGGGCGGCAGGACATGTTCGGCCGTGACAAAGCCCAGAGTCATTGCGAGCAGCATGCCCGCGCCGATGAGCCGTGGGGGCGCCGGCGACGGAATGTCGAAGAAACGGCATCCGGCGCCGACGACTAACCCTAGAAGAAGTCCGATGACAGCGGAGATCATTTTTTTCTGACTCCTTAGAGCGCGAAACCATCGCAACCAAAGTCCCACCAGAACGGATGCCACAATTTCACGTGGGACAGAAATTTGTGAATCGTCGACTCCCGGTGCCACACTTGAGCAGTCGAGGGCTGGTTGAAATAGCAGGTGATGGCAGAGTTCGAGGAGGAGCGCAAATAGCAACTCAACTACCGAAGCACTGCCAAAGGTCGACGGGTTGGTGACAACGACCCTACGATCTCGCGCGGCCTTCAGGTTCACTTGGTCGTAACCGCTGAATACGACGCCGAGGTAGCGCAAGTGCGTGAGCTGAGCGATCGTTGCCGCTGAAAGAGGCGTTCTGGTTGTCAGCACGAGGTCGGCATCGCGGGCGCGGTTCGCGATGTCATTTTCAGAGGTCCGATCAAAGACCTCAACTTCGCCGAGCTCTCGGAAAGCGTTCCAACTCAAGTGACCCGGATTCAGCACATGACCGTCGAGAATAACTATCTTCATCGGAATCTCCTCGATCCGACCGTGCGCTCACTTGAAACACCTGTCGCTCTCGAACGAGCACGTTACCCGAAGAAAGCCCAAGAAATGCTGCAATGCTTCC
>JASHPB010000217.1 GCA_030038355.1 Candidatus Binataceae bacterium | reverse complement strand
TGAGCGACTTCGACGAAATCGCGGCGGCCGCGGCGACCGGGTGCACAAACAGGTTGCTGGCGCGAAGCAGGATCGTGAGGCTGAGCGCCGTGATAATGGCGCTTCGGTAAGAACGCGCGGCTGGCGGATAGCATCGCCAGGTGAGACGCTGCGTGCCGAGCGCGGCTGCGAAAGTCAGGACGATCTGTGCGGGACGGAGGCTGAAATCGCGGAACCACGCGCCTAAGGCGAGTAGGCTGCCGAGGGCGAAGATTTGGGAAAGGCGCGGGTCGCCAAGCGCCGTCGCAAGTGATCTGCCGAAGTTTGAAAAGTGCCGCTGACTGCCCGCCACGCCCATAGCGTCGGCCTCCTTCGATTCTCTGAACGGGCGACGCGGATTTTCTTGCAGCGCAAAGACCGGCCCTGCGGCCATCCTGAGCGAGCGCTGCGGGAGTTAAAGGCTCCCGCATCGTTTCGCTGATACGTTGACCGAAACTGGCCAGTCAGAAATGTTGATCGCCGGGATTCTTCGACTTCGCTCGCCAACTCGCTAGGCTCAGGGATGACAATCGTGATCCGCCCCAGCTCAGGCCGGAATCGGAAATTGGTGAAGCCGGATGGAGGGCAACAATCCTCTGACCAACAGGCTGTCAAAGACCTCGACCGCAGGTGGAACGAGGTTTATCTCCGCAACGATCGTTCCGATTTTGCCGAAATCCTGGCCAACGATTTGCGGGTCAATTTCTCGGACGGCCGAAGCGGAGGCAAAGCCGACTTGATGCGTCCGACGCCCGTAGGCGCCAAGGTGGCTTTCAGCGAAGCGGGAATGCAGATGTTCGCGCCGACCGCGGTGACGTGGGGCCGCGTTCGTATCGAACATCCCGATCCGATCGTAGATCAAGGCTACGTCCGCATCTATTCGAAGCGCGACGGCCGCTGGCAGGCGGTGTTCGTGATGGTCTTTCCCGTGTAGCGACTACTGCAGATGCCAGGTCGCGCCGCCGTCGGTGGTCGCGTAGGACTTACCGTCCGCGGTGCGAATCACCGCGTTGTGCGCGTCGGCGGCGCGTACGTGGACGATGTCCTCGCTCGTCGGCGACATCACGTTTTCCCAGTAGCCGCCGCCGTCGCGTGTGCGCAGTAGGGTGCCCTTTCGTCCGACGATCCAGCACGTTCGCGGCGACGGCGCGGAGGCCGCGAGCAGTTCAACGTTGACGCCGCTCGTCTGCGTGAAGGTCCGCCCGCGATGGGTATGCTTGACAATACTGCCGCCGGGGCCGATTACCCAGGTCGCCAGATGGTCCGGTGACTCGACGGTGAACGTCGTGTTGGGCGGGCGATGAGCGCTATCCTGCATCGAGGGCGTTGCCTCTTCGGCGAGGATTAGCGCAGACGGCGCGGCGGCCATAGGAGCGGTCGCCGCGGCCAATTCGCGCCGTCGCGAGACTCCGCCGATAGCAGCGGTGCTCATCGATGATCCCGAGGCGCTCGCGTTCGCCGGCGGCGCGGCCGCAGGAGGCGCCGGTGGCGCGGGTGAATTGCCAAATGCGGCGGACCCTCCTTTGGCTGACTCGGCGCTGGCCAGTGGTTCACCTTGCGGCCGCGGCGCTTCTGCCCCGCCCGCTGCCGGAGCCGCCGAAATCGCTGACAACGCCGGTGCCTCGGCGGTCGCTGAGTTCATTGCGAGCTGATTTGTGGGTGGCTGACTGATGGATCGCGTTCGGACGACGACCATGATTGCGATCGCGGCTACCGCGGCGGCCGGAAGCCCGAAACCAAGGAGCCGGCGCCATTCGAAGGCGCGCTTCGGCGCGAGTTCGGGATCACCGTCGTCGTCTGCGCGTGCCATCGCGGCCAGCATCGCCTGGCATCGCGCGCACGAATCGAGATGCCCCTGCATCCGCGCGCGCTCGAGCGGCGCGAGCGCTCCGTCATAGAAGGCCGCGAGCTCAGACGCGTCGGGACAATCGGGCGCCATGTCAAAGGAAGTATCGGTCAACTTCGATTTCAAGATCGAATCGAATGCGTCGGAGTCCTTATGAAGTGCTTCCAAGTGTTCCTCTCGCTTTGAACGGAGCGGGACGCGCCGCTTGCGCGCAGATCACCTCGCCTCGGTCAGTGCGCGGGCGAGATCGAGTCGCAGATCGCCCGCGGCGAAATGATAACACATCTCGATTTCGTCGCGGCTGAGATGCTCGCCCAGCGCGCGGTCCACCTTGGTCTTCAGATCGTCGCGCGTGCTCGCGAGTTTACGCGAAACGCTCGACTCATGCTCGTCCATCAGGCGTCCGATCTGTTTGAGCGACAACTGATGCCAATAATAGTAGGCAAGACGCGTTCGCTCGCGCGGGTCAAGCTCGGCGAGCGCCGCGTCGAGGGCGCGGCCGACCATCTCGACATAGCGCGCGCGGCCGGGCTCAACTGGATCATCTTCCGCGGGCGCCGCAGCTTCGGGTGTACCATCGAGCGGGACGCGACGGCTCGCCTCGCGGAGGCTATCGACGTGGCGCTGCGCCAGTACCGCGCGAATCCAGGTCAGGAGCGAACTCCGACCGTGATAGTAGGTGAGTAGCGAGCGGCGGCGTCCCTCGCGCACCTCGAGGCCGTATAGCTCAGCCCAGAGCGAATCGGCGAGCTCGCGCCCGCGGGTCTCGTCGCTGGCGATCGCGCGCGCGGCGGAGTAAAGGCGCGGTCGGAGCGTTTCGATCAGATGGGTCCAGGCGGCGCCGATACCGGCCGAGCAAGCAGCGGCGAGCACGAGGTCATCGGCACGCAGCGAATCGATGAATGCGTCGACGTCCTGCTCCGCTACCTCGGCGGAGCGCACGCCTCGTTCGACGGCAACGGCGAGGGCGTGGTCGTCGAGTTTCCATCTCGCCGCCGCGCCGCGCTTTGCGAGCCGCGCGATCGCGCGGGCGTGGGCCCGGCGAAATGCGGCCGGATGGTCGCGGGTGGTTTCGGCACGGGTGGGGTTCATCGCGTGCGGGCTCGACGACTATTACGCCCTGTTCGCCCGCGGGTTTCGAGGCTTCGCGATTCGCGGAGAGCGACTACCAGGTCATCGACGAGATCTTCGGGGTCGGCGTGGCCCTTGCCTGCGGCGGAAAGGTGGCCGCCCAATGCGAGATCGGCGGCGCCGTGCGCGAGCGCGAGTATCAGCGACGCGATGCGTTCGGGATCGCCCTGGCCAAGCTGACCACGGTGTTGCGCGGCGTGGATAATATCGATCAGCGCGACGCGGGCGCGCGAGGCGGCCGCGCCGAGTTCGGCCGAGTCGTGGCTCCATGAGCCGAAGGTGAGCTTGAAGCGCGCGGGATATGCGCGGGCCCATCGCACGTAACCGTGCATCAGCGAGCGCAGGGCTTCGAGCGGCGAGGGGCGTGCGCCGGCGCGGTTCATCGCGGCGGCCTGACGCGAGAGCTCGCGGCTTGCGATCGCGGCGAGCAGCTCCTCCTTGCTCTTGAAGTGCTTGTAGGGCGCGTTGTGCGAGACTCCGGCGCGTTTTCCGAGCTCGCGCAGCGTGACCGACGCAGGGCCGCCTTGGTCGAGCAGTTGGGCTGCGGCAGCAAGCAGCGTATCGCGCGTTTCGGCAGGCATTGGCGAGGCGATTACATCGCAAGATGGTTGACACGGTCAACCATGGTCGCTAGGTTGACGCTGTCAACCTGAAGCGATCTTTGCGCGCGAGGTTGCCGCTGCGCCGAGCTGCCGCGACGTTCCTGGAACTATTCTTGTCAAGGATGATCGCCGCGGCAGCTGAAGCCGGCTGCGTGCCGCCGCCCCGGGTTCGTCGATATACCGCATCCCGCGGTCGCGCCAATCGAGCAGCTCGTATCACACGTCGAACAGCGCGATATCTACGCGCCGCTTTCGGTCGTGATGACGGTCAACCAAAGACCGCTTTCCGACGCGGTGCGCAAGACCGATTCGCTGCCGGGGTCCGTCTGGCGTCTACATGCTGATCAAGGGCGATTGAGGCGCGCCTGGACCGCGGCGGATGGTCTGCCTGTCGGACGGATCGAACGCTCGAGGAGCAATCACTCGAGCGCGAGCGGAGCGCCGATGCGTTCCGCTGTCGTTAGGTCGTCTGGAATTACACGACGCCCAAGGCACGGCCGATCGTGTATGGCGTTGGCGAATTTCACTATTGCACGATTGCCGGCGGGCGGGCCCACGTCACCTGGACCTAGGCGTTCGCGCTGCATCGGAGCCGCCTTCCCGGCTACTTGGGGAGCGCGGGCGATTACCTGTTCCGCGTGGGATTCCTCGATCGCGATTACGCCGTGCTGATGCGCTCGACGATCGATGAATCAAGTTGTCAGCCCAAGATGCGCAAGCGGCGAATGCCGCGATTCCGCAACACTAAACCCGCGATATTGCCCAGGTCGAGCTCGCCATCACGGCGGCATCCTGACCCGGCTGGCGCACGACGGCCTCGACGAACGCGATCTGGCGCGCGCGGCGGAGCACTCGCGCCGAACCCTCTAGCGGTCCGGCGTGGAGGACGTGCAGGTAGGAGAGCTTCATCTCCGCGGTCATCGCCCATTCGTCGGCCTCGAGAATCGAGCCGATCGCGGTCGAGAAGAGTTCATCGACGAAGACCGCGAGGTAGCCGCCATGAATCGAGCCGAAGGGATTGAGCGTCGC
>JASHPB010000216.1 GCA_030038355.1 Candidatus Binataceae bacterium | reverse complement strand
GCCAATCCTCCAACCCCGCTCAGCACCACCGCAAGCCCGCAGGCCATCGCCTCGAGCGCGGCAACGCCGAGCCCTTCCTTCAGCGACGGCATCACGAAGCTATCCATCGCCGCGAGCATCGGGCGCACGTCGTCGATTCGCCCGAGCAGCGTCACGCGTGCTGCGATTCCAAGGCGCGACGCTGCGGCCTCGAGCGCCGCGCGAAGCGATCCATCCCCCGCGATAAAGCATCGCGCGCCTTTCGGCGCGTCGCGATGCGCGAGCGCCTGCAGCAGATAGCGATGCCCCTTGCGCTCCTCCAACGCCCCGACCGCACCGATGGCAAACGTCTCGCCGTCGAGACCCAGGCTGCGGCGCGCTGACGCGCGCTCGTCATCGGTCGGCGGTCGCAAGCGATCGACATCGACCGCGCTTGGAATGATCGAGATATTCGCGCCCGGCGCTCCGGCACTGATTAGCGAGTCGGCTACCGCGCGCGAAATCGCGATCACGCCATCGACCTCGCGCCCGTAGAAAAAAGCTGCAAACCAGCGATTGGGCGCATAATCCATGCGCCGCGTAACCACCGCCGCGCGCGCGCATGCGCGCACCATCGGCGCCATCGCATGCGCCCGCGAAGTGTGGAAATGCACGATATCGAAGCCACCGCCGGAGAGAATCGCGCGCAGCCGCAAGGCGGCGCCGAGATCCAGCGCGTTTCGAATCTTGAGCGGATGGCATTCGATCGCTTCCGCGCGCGCCCGCTGCCAGAGCTGTCCTGACGGATCGCAGACGAGTTCCGCGCGATGCCCTCGGCGCCTCAGCTCGCGCGTCAGCGCCATCACCTGGGTCTCGCCGCCGGCAAAACGCAGCTCCGGATCGACGCTGGCTATTTTGAGCGGAGCGCCAACCTCGCCGGTAACATGCGGCGGCTCGCTTTGCGCGCTCGACTGCTCTATCTGATTCAATCGAAAAACCGGTAGAAGATGATCGCGCTGATAGCGGTGAATGCGTCGCGCCAGCCGATCTTCTTGCCTTCCTCGTAGGTGCGGCCCGAGTAAGAGATCGGCACTTCGTAGATTCGCCATCGCGCGCGTGCCGCCTTGGCCGTGATCTCGGGTTCGAAGGTGAAGCGATTGGCCGAGAGCCTGAGCGCAACGAGCTTTTCGCGCACGAACGCCTTCAGGCCGGTTTCCATGTCGCTCAGGTTCAGATCGCTCACCATGTTCGAGAGCAGAGTGACCATGCGGTTGCCGACGTAGTGCCAGAAGAACAGCACGCGATGAGGCCCGCCAAGGAAGCGCGAGCCGTATACCATGTCGGCGCGACCGTCGAGCAGCGGCCCGATCATCGCCTGGTAGTCGCGCGGGTCGTACTCGAGGTCGGCATCCTGGACGAAGAGGAAAGAATTTCTGGCCGCGGCGAAGCCGAGCCGGAGCGCCGCGCCCTTGCCGCGATTGACGGAATGGAAAAAGCAACGCACCTGCGGATGCTCGAGGGTCTTGAGGTACTCACGCGTGCCATCGCTCGATGCGTCGTCCACCACGATCACTTCGGCATCGAAGCCGCACTTCAGCACGCGATCGATGACGAGGCCGATCGTCGTCGCCTCGTTGAAGACCGGAATCACCACCGAGATTTTCGTCTGCTCCGGCGTCATCCTTCTCTCAACTTTCCAGTCTCGACGATTGCAACCGGCCGCGTCTGCTCGCGGGCGCGGTCGCGCGCGATTCTTCGCGCGAGCATCCTCACGACGCGTCTAAGCTGCCGCGCCGGCGCTCCACCGGCAGCGCAATAGGAGCGCCACACGCGCATCCGATCGGTGTTGTTGAGGCCCGCGAGATCGAAATGACCGAGTTGCACGAGATTTCGAAGCCGCGCGCGCGTGGATGCGAACCGCGGCCGGCGCGTGCGCTCGTGATCAATAAAAACTATCGGCGGCGGCTCTCCCTGCATCACCAAAACGTTGAACGGCGTGAGATCGCCGTGGATAAAACCGGCGCAGTGCAGTCGCGCCACTTCCGCGCCGAGCGCATTCAGCACCTGGCGCTTGCGCGCGAGCGATTGGCGCCGCGGACCGAGATGACGCGGCACCATGACTCCGGCAACGCGCGCCGTCACGACAACCTCGCGGCCAGTCGCGCGCTCGCGGCCCGTCAACAATGCAGGTGGAGCGCTGATTCCACGCTGGGCAAGGGTCGCAGAGATTCGCGCGATATGCTCAGCGCCGGCGCTGCGAAACCATCGCTTGATCGCGGCCACGCCGCGCGCCGGTTCCAGAATCTTGCAAAAGACCTCGGCGGCATCGTGGTCGCCGAACTCGGCTACGCGCGTGGTCGCGGCCCGCGAGCGGCGCAGCTGCCGCCCCGCCCTGCCCGCCACCACCTCGAGCGCAAGCGTCACGAGCCTCTCGCGGTCGATTCCGTCCGTATCGCTGCAATCGATCTTGAAAGACCAGCCGCCGCTCTCGATCGTGCGTGCGTTCAAACCATACCCTCGCGTGCCGCGGCCAATTCGCGCGCCCGAGCTTTGCTCGCGAGCGCACGGCGAATTGCGCCCGCTACGTCCGCAGGCGCGATACGATGCATGCACTCGCGGCCAATCGGGCACTCGCGCAAATAACATGGCGCGCATGGGATTGACCCGCTCAACGCGTAGTCGGCGAATCCCCAAGGG
>JASHPB010000215.1 GCA_030038355.1 Candidatus Binataceae bacterium | reverse complement strand
AACATCGCAAGTGGGATATTGATCGCGGCAATGATCGCCGTACGTAGGTTACCAAGAAAAAACAAGAGGACAAGAAAGACCAACAGCATCCCCAGCGACAGGTTTTCGAAAACGGTGTGAAGTGTAGTGTCGACCAGACTTGTACGATCATAGTACGGTACGATCTTGAAGCCTCTCGGCAACATTCCAGAGGTGTTGAGTTGCTCTGCTTTATCCTCCACCCCTTTCACGGTCTTCAGCGTGTCGCCGTACTTACGCATGAGAACGATACCCTCGACGACCTCGGCTTGATCGTCCTTGCCTACGATACCGAGACGGGGCGCGTATCCTATGTCAACCTTGGCGATGTCCTGGACGCGAATGGGCGTGGAATTAGTAGTATTAAGCGTGATGTCTTTGATGTCGTCGAGTGTCTGAATGAAACCCAGCCCCCGAACGTCATATGCCTGATCTCCGACCTTAAGATAATTGCCGCCCACGTTGATGTTCGCATTAGTGATTGCGGCAGATAGCGCAGGCAGTGACATCTGGTAGTGCGTCAGTTGCTCATTATCCACGTCGACATGGTATTCCTTCGTCAGGCCTCCAAAGCCTTCAACATCCTCGACACCCGGAACTGTTTTGAACTGCTTTTCGAGCACCCAGTCTTCGATTTCTTTTTCCTGGATAAGATCATGATTTGGGCTTTGCACTGTATATCGATAAATTTCGCCGATAGGGTTGTCCGGATTGATACTCGGGCCGATTCCTGGCGGTAAAGGTAAGTTGATCAGAGTAAGACGGTTCAGCGTTTCTACGCGATCCCAGTAATAATCGCTGTCCCAGCTGAAATAAAGCTTTACGTCGGAAAGACCATATAGCGATATCGTACGAATCGCTTCGAGGTTGCGCATCCCGGCGAGGCCCCACTCAAGGGGCACGGTTGCGAGCTTCTCGACCTCTTCGGCGCTGTAGCCGAACGGCTGAGTGGTTAGCTCGATTCGGGGTTGTACGGGGTCGGGATAGGCCTCGATGTCCAGCTCGAAAAAGGCATATACTCCGGCGATTACAAGAAGTAATGCCAAGCCCAGGACTAGAACTCGCTGTCCGAGGGCGAAATCCATCAAGACTTGTATCATGCGCGATTCCTCGCTGTTTGTGCTCACACATTCGATCGTGTGCGCGCTCGTCGAACATCGTTTCAGTAGCTCTCGCCCTTTGCCTCGTGCCACAGCGCATTGAGCTTGAGGGAGTTTGCCGTGACTTTGTCGCCGAGGTTCAGGCCGGAGACTATTCGCGCGTAACCTTGATCATTCCAGGAACCGATCGAGACCTTACGTCTTTCGAATTGATTGGGAGCAGTTTTTGTGAACGCGTAGTACGCGTCGTCGTCGAAGACGACGGCTTCCTGCGGCACGACCAGTGCGCTTCCAGGCCGAGTTACGATGCGGACTCGCGCCAACATTTGCGGCTTCAGCTTCTCACCGGGATTTTGAACCTCGCACCGAAGCGACAGCACGTGCGCATTGGGATCGACGGCGGGGCTGATCTTGTCGACCACGCCTTTGAAGACCTCATCCGGATACGACACAGTAACTGCTTCGAGGCTCTGGCCGACACGAACGCGTGAATAGTCCACCTCATAGATATCGGCGGTAATCCACACGCGCTGCAATGTCGCGAGCGCAAAAAGCTGATCGCCTGGATTTACCTGCCCACCGCGAAGGGCCAGCTTGGTGACGACGATTCCCGTGATCGGCGCGCGCATCCACCGTGAAGGAGTAGCTTCTTTGATGTTCGCGATATCTGCGGGACTCAGTCCCAAGAGCAAGAGCTTTCGGATCGCGGCATCCTTCAAGTCGCCGGACGAGTTCGAAATATCGTGGGTTAATCCGTAAGCGTCGTCAACCGGTCCGCGCGCCGAGGCTCGTTTCACGCCCGAGACGGCCTCCAGATACTCGGCCTCGGCGGTCATGAAGTCGGGACTGTAGAGCGAAAGAATGTTTTCGCCCTGATGCACCGTGTCCCATTGAGAGACCCGAATATCTTCAAGCCTGCCGCTGACTCGCGAAATGATCGTGGACACGAGGCGATCGTCGAACGTTACCTGGCCGGTAGTTTCCAGAACACCGGGCAGCGCCACTTCCTTCACCTGGATCTCAGAAAGGCCACGAACGTCAGTTTCCGAAAGCGTGAGGTATGGCTGCCCATGATCTTGCGTAAGCTGAGGGGCCCCCGTCTGCGCGACGAGTTGAGGAACGCCGGCCGCAGTGCCCATTGACTCCGCGTACCACGCCGCAACCCCAACCCCAGCGAGAACAACTATGGAAAAGAATACGCTGCGCTTCATTTTGGCAAAGGCGCTCCTATCGCCTGTTCCAAGGCCACCACTCCAGCGAGGAACTGATTTGCGTTCTGGATATAATTGGCGCGCGTGCTATAGACCGCCTGTAGCGCTGCCGACAAGGTAAGAAAGTCCACCTGTCCCGATTGATAAGCCACCAGCGAGACCCTGAAGTCCTGCTGTCCAAGCGGAATCAACTCCGCTGAATAGAGCTGCGCCTGCTCGTAAGCGAACTGCGAAGACCGGTACAGCTGCGTGACCGCAGTTTGGGTTTGCAGTCGGATCGACTCCAGGCTATAGCGCGCCGCCTGCAGCGAATACTGCGCTGCCTTTACGTCCTCGCGCTGGTGATACCAGAAGAAGATCGGCACGTTGAAGCCGATACCGAATGTGTAGGCCTGAGTGACGGTCGGCAGCGGCTGTGCTCCGGGCTGCAGGATGTAATCGAACTCGCCTGAGAGCGTGTAGTTCGGCAAGTACTCCATCTTGGCCAGAGTCACCGCCGTGTTAGCGTTCTTCTCGCTGAGCGCAGCTTCCAGGATCTCCTGGCGCAGGCGGGTCGCCAAGTTGACCGCGTCGTCGAGCGGGAACGTCAGCCGGTTCAGATGAATCGTGTGGTCCAGATTGAGCGGCGAGTCGGGATTGCGGAACAGCACCTGATTGAGCGTCGCGATATCGTTGAGCCGGTTGGTCTCGTACTGGCGCTGCTGCAGCTCGGCCTGGGCGAGACCGATTTGCGCATTGATCACGTCGGCCTGCGTATGCTGCCCGCCGGCGTATGCGGTCTTCGTGACACCGAGCACCTGGCGCAGGTTGTCAATGTTCTCGGCGTTGACGCTGATCAGGGCGAAATCCAAGAGCACCTGGTAGTAAGCGATCTCGACCGCGGCGCGCGTATCGCGCAGCGACGCCTCGAAGGTGAGTCGCGCGATCTCGGCCGTGCGCTTGGCCTGGTCGGCCTGCAGAAAAGCCTCTCCCGGAAACTGGAAACTCTCCGTGATGTTGTGGGCATGCTGCGCCGCGTTGAAGTGCGCGCTGCTCTCGAGGTTGGTGTAGGTAAACACCGGATCGGCAGGCACGTAGTTCTGCAGGATCTGATGCTGCGCCGCGTCCCACTGCGCCTTCGTCGCACGCACGCTCGGGTTGGCCGCGAGCGCTATCACCACCAACTGGTCTGCATTCAGTCCCGCTTCGCCAGCCATCGCTGACCCCGCGTAGGCGGATGGAATGCGCACAATGACGACAGCGATTGTCGCTAGTAAAATTCGGGAAATTGTTACTCGTCCTCTCAACCGAACAACCTCAACTTTCACTTGCACTTCAGAGCTTGGCCATCGCGGCGCTAAGGGGGCCGCCGCGCCTGGTGCGGGCACCATTCGTTTGCCTCAGACCGCCTTGGGCGGCTCTGAACCGGCCACGCCTATGCGTGGCTTCCGTTTACGAACTCAAGCCAGAAAAGAACCGGCTCAGGCGAGTGGCGGCGCGCGAAGGAGAGCGAGCGTGTGAGCAGGCGACCGATGGAGGAATTCCGACGTCACGCAGAGGTGGCGGTCGTGACGGATCGGAGGAACCGTAAAAGGCCTAGCGGCTAAGCCCAGAGAGACTCGGTTCTGAGATAGCCGCGCCTCGCTGAACTGAGCTGAAAGTAGATGACGACTCTGGACGCTCGCATCGAACGGGATCAGCTCGATCTTGAGCGGAGACAAAAATGTTGAGTCGGAACGTGCGAGTTCAAGCCCGGGAGGCAAAATAACCGTTAGCGCCACCAGCAGGGCAAAAATCTGCGTGAGCTTTACGCCCGCGAACGAGGACGCAATGCGATGGCCGGCACGCCCGAGCGGAGTAAGTGTCTTCCGTTCAGCCGAGAACAAGTCAAGCCTCGTGCACAGAAGTTCGGCCTGGCAAGTCATATCGCTGTGACGAGTTCATAGTCGAGCAACTGCAGCTGGCTTGTAATGCATCCCGGAAACGCTGCCAATTGCTCCCATACTTCGACATCGTGACGGAAAGTCTTTGAACCACCGGCAGCACGTTTCGTACCATTACCGGGCCGTGCCCAGTCTTGCCTGAAGACCCAGTGCTTACCTATGTTTCTCGGAAACGGCGCTTCTCAAGATGAAATGCCTCCAGACGAGCACGACTCGCAGATGCGATCGGACTCGGCATTGAATCGTGCGGCACATCTAATAATTGAACGTTCGGGGAGTTCTCGAGCTTCCCATGCGTTTATAACCAGTAGTCAATTTTTAAATGTTGAGGGGTCTAGATTCGATGTCCGGGCAAAATGCGGGAGTTCAGCCTCATTCTGCCGCGCTCATCAAGTCAGTCTCAAGTCAGTCTCCGACGGGGTGAGCGCGCGTGTCTCCGATCTGGAGCCTTCATGGCGGGCATCGACGCGCGCCTGGCACCGCGCTATTCGAGCAGGTCGGAAGTACGCCGCCGCCGCAACTTCAAAGTTGAGCAAATCCGGCTTCCAGCAGGAGTGAGTCGATGTCTCCAGAGGACCAAAAGGCACTCGTCATCGGGTACATCGAGTCTCTGAACCGGAAAAAGTTGCCCTCAAAGGAATGCCTCGCACCAGACTTCGTCTTCCACGATCCAGGAATGCCCGATGCCAACCAAATTCGCCAGGGTCCAACGTTTTGTAGCGCGCAGTTTCAACGCGTTTCCTGATCTGGAGGCCACTATCGAGGACCTGGTTGCGGAGGAAGACAGGGTGGTTTGCCGTTATGCATCCCGCATGAGGCATCAACCCGACTTCATGGTTATTCGAGCCACGGGCAAACAACTGACGACTAACGAGATCAAGCGTTTGCAGGAGCGATAAGGTCGGTTGCGGCTTTGCCTATAGGCTTGGTCGAAGCGGCATTTGAACGAGACGAGTAAAAATTCTCAATTACCTTTCCGTCGCTCGTAATGCCCGTGAATGGCACCTCATAGAGCGCCCTCCAGGATGAAAACAG
>JASHPB010000214.1 GCA_030038355.1 Candidatus Binataceae bacterium | reverse complement strand
AAAAAAGTCGGCTCACCTAGCCGCGTTGTCAAATTGTCATTCGCTTCAGGCATTGATCGAATTCGCTCGCGAACCTGACCTTGCGACGCTCGACGGACGAATCCGTGCTAATTTTGATTTCGATCGTACCAGGCACTTGGCATTGTTGCTCCCCGAATCACTTATGGCGGTGAGCCACGTGAAGTTCCTTATGGGAGACTGGGATTCGGCGCGGGCAGCGGCGGAGGAATCGCCTTCCGACACTTCCAGCCCATTTCGCCGTTTAGCTTCCGCCATGCTTATTCGACTGGCTGCATATTCGGGGAATTGGGAGAGGGTGTTAAAACTGGCCGAGGAAAGTCAGTCCCAGCTTCCGACGATCGGGCAAGTAAGTATGATCCGCGCATGGTCGTTGCTGACCGCGACAATTGAAGCTCTGGCGGTGATCGGAGAGCGTGGTCGCGCTGCGCAGCTATACCCGCGCGTTCGAGAGCTTCTCCGGTCGAACATCGTATGCCTCGAGTTTACCTCCAAGTTTCCGGAGACCATTGCTGCTATCGCGGCGGGAGCGGCCGACGACTGGGAGAGCGCCGAGCGGCACTTCGGGATTGCCCTCAGTCAGGCGAAGGAACTGCAGGATCGCTTTGAAGAAGCAGAAATAAATCGTTTTCACGCCATGATGTTGTTGGACCGCGGTGCATCCGGCGATCGCGAGACGGCGCGTAGGTTCCTAGTCCCAGCCCTGGAGAGCTACACGAACATCGGTACGCGCCGGCATGCGGAGTTGACGCGCGAACTCTACAACAAAGCCAGCTAATCTCCCCGTCTTGCGCTCGCCGATGGCGAGAGGCAGACGGCTCTTCGACCCTGTCGCCGATCGATAGGAGGGAGCACTACCTCTCCAATCACCCCAGTGCCCGGGGTGATTCGCGACAATCAACCTCACGACGCCATGCACTGACATCTCATGCCTCGAAGGCAGAAGCGGCAAAGCACGGGGAAAAGGGCGTCCCTAACCAAGGCCTGAAACAAGGCGCGTCGCGCGTCTTTGCTGTGGCTGAATCTCCCGGCAATTTGAACGAGCTTCGGACATCAAAGGCAGAGAGGACACCAATTCGAATGTCAACCCTTAAAATCTGTGCAGCAGTCGCGACAGTCGCCATGCTTACGCTGGCGGATGCTCGACGCAGTAGCCCATTTGACCCCGGCTGAGCACAAGGCAGGTGACTATGAAGAGCCGACTTTCGACCTCGACAAATGCTTCCCCGTCGGCTCCAATCTCTATCGTTGTCCAGCGGTCGACCAGCCCCTCTGCCTGAATTCGTCGCTGGTTAATCAATGGCTGACTTTCATCGATACGAACCACCCGGAGCTCGGACATACCGGAGCATCAATGCTGGAAAGCGACAAAACCATTCAGTGCTACCCTTACGAGTCCGCATATGAATTTGCTGGCCGCTGGCTGCAGCTGCTTGCAGCACTTAGGAGTGGAGAGCCGGAAAAGCTGGTTTGGCGGCTGGCGTTCGATTTATTCCGTGACTCAGTTCGGTCGTTCAATGAAGTAAGCAATTTTCGCCGCCACGATTAGGAAATATTCAGGGTGGCTACTGATCAAGTTGAAAACCAGCGTCCTGTCCCACTCTTTTGCCGTTTTGAACTGCCCATGGGGCAATCGCGACAGATCCCCACGCCGCTCTGCTAGTCAGTAGCTGAAAACAGCGGAATGTCCTTGACATCGTCGGGGAACACCATGCAGTTGCCGCCCGATTGCCACTGAACCTTCAGCAAAATCCGATCGAGATTGCGCGTGGTGCTCACGATCGTTACCGGCTCATGCGGCACATGAACTTCGCCGCTACGTGGATCGCGCACTACTCTTGAAAGACTGGTCCTGGTCATTGCGGTCTCCTTCGGGCCCGTTCGAAATCCTTCAGTACTTACAACGCGACAATTCAGGTCGCGACGCGTGAGGCGCTTTGTCACGCCGTGTGAAGTGACGAACAGAACATCTTTCGGGAGTCGGTGAAATGCGCAGACAAGAAGCTCTTCGAGAAATCCTCGCTCAGGCGCAATGCGTCCGCCGAAAGTCGTCAATTGAAACAGGCTTGCCGCACGTTGAAAGCGAAGAACCCTTTCATGGCGATGAAATGGACGCGGCGAACTGGCACAACGAAGCCGCGACGAATGACCGGGTGGGTGAGATTCGATGGCCGTCTCAGGGCGTCCTCGATCACGCAGTCCGTCGTTTCAGCCTCGGTCTTTACGGCACGTGCGATGCGTGCGGCGAGGAAATTCCAGTTGAACGCCTGCGAATTGTACCGTTCGCCGCTTACTGCGTAGACTGCCAGCAAGAACGCGAGGACGGGGGCATCGGGCAGCCGAAATTTAGGCGAAGCTTATGAACGGGAAGAACACTCTGGCTGAACTCTTCGTCGACTCCAATTCGGAGGCGCCGGCGGTTGTGTCGGTCTCACCTTCTTTGGTTGTGAGCTACCGCGCTTTGGCCGAGCAGATCGAACGACTAGCCGAAGACTTCAGTGGGACCGGATTGCAGAAGGGCGAAGCGGTTGCACTAGTTCTCCCGAACGGCCTGGAATTCCTGACAGTTTTTCTAACGCTGGTTCGCGTGGGGCTGGTCGCCGTACCTCTCAATCTGGCCGCTACCACCGACGAACTGACTCAGGCGATTGATCAGTTGGACGCTCGGGCTGTCGTCGCTGAGGAGGGCAACTTTGCCGTCAAGAAAGTCGCGGGTTCCCTCGGACGGTGGTGCTGGCCGTCGAGTGTTGATTCTCGCGGCATGGTGACGTTGGCGGGACTTTCGCCGCGCGCGGGCCATCAGCTCGATTGTCCCAGTGGCGATGATATCGCGGTACTTGCCAGGACCAGCGGCACCACCGGTCAACCAAAAGTCGTCCCGCTTACGCACGCGAATATTGCGTGGTCGGCGAATAACATCGCGTCGCATTATCGACTGACGCCAGCGGACCGAAGCCTTCTGGTCCTTCCATTATTCCACGGTCACGGATTGATCGGTTGTGCGCTGTCCACTCTTGCCTCTGGAGGCACGCTGATCGTGCCTCCACGCTTTTCGGCCTCGGCCTTCTGGCAACTCTGCAGCGAGCATCGGGCGACCTGGTTTTCCGGTGTACCGACAATTCACCAGATACTTCTCGAGAGGGCCGATGGCGATAACGCTCCACACTCCGGTCTTCGTTTCATACGTTCGTGCTCGGCGCCTCTTGCAACAGCGACGCGCGAGAAACTGGAGGACCGTTTTGGGGCGCCCGCCTTGGAAGCATACGGCATGACTGAGGCCGCCCACCAGGTGGCATCTAATCCGCTTCCTCCACTTCTGCGCAAACCGGGCACTCTAGGCATTGGACACGACATCGCGATTATCGACCAACAGGGCCAACACCAACCGGTGAATTGCTCCGGTGAAGTGATTATTCGTGGACCCAACGTAATGCGGGGCTATCGCAACGATCCCGAAGCGAACGCTGCCGCGTTCATTGATGGGTGGTTTCGTACCGGTGACATAGGTTTTCTCGATCGAGACGGGTACCTTCGCTTGGCCGGTAGGATCAAAGAGCTCATCAATCGCGGCGGCGAAAAGGTGTTTCCATCGGAAGTCGAGGGCGTCCTGCTGAAGCATCCCGCAATTGCCGAAGCTGCAGTTTTCGGGGTGCGGGACGCAAAGTACGGTGAAGAAGTAGCCGCAGCGGTAGTTCGCCGTTCGAACTGCTCTGCAGGCGAGCTTCAGAAATTTTGCCGAGACCAGATGGCAGATTTCAAAGTGCCGAAGTTTATCTATTTCACGACCGTTCTGCCGAAGAATGCCATGGGCAAAGTCCAACGGCGAGATGTTGAGGCACAATTCAGCGGATCCCATCCGCAGTCCACGGTCTAAGCCATGACAAATACGAAGTTAGGAGAATACCCTCTTCGATTGGATTTTATGATCCTGCTGCTAGCCATCACGGGCGGCAGCACTGACGCTATTGTGTACCTGCGTTTCCACTTGATGGTTGCTGCCCAGACCGGTAACACCGCCCTTCTTGCCGTTGCGGCGGCTGAGGGGCATTTCGAAGCTGCTCTTGGATCATTGGTTTCAGTTGTCGGATATATAATCGGAATCTCGGCCGGCGAGTTAGCGCTGGACAGACGTGGCGACATACAGCCTTGGAGCTCCACAATTGGAACGATAGTCATTGCTGAGCTCATTATGCTGGTCTGCCTGTTCATTTTCTGGCATTTGACCGGTGCGGGCCAAGTCCCACCAATCGGTAATCTTCTCGTAGCATGTGCGTCTATCGCGATGGGCCTCCAGAGTGATGCCATGCTGCCTCTTGGTGACGGTCCGAAGACGACTTACATCACGGGTACCTTGGCTGCATTTGCGACACGTTTGGTTGCATGGCTACACCTGGTTGAAAGAGCCAAGGTTCGCGAGCGGAGGGATGTGCGCTTTATTCATAGGCTTTCAGCGATCGACGCGCCATGGATACACGCGTTGACATGGATTGCGTATCTGCTCGGAGCAACTGTCGCGGGAATTCTCTTTTTTTATGAACGAGGTGTGGTACTGCTCCTGCCGGTAATTGCCGTTCTCATCGTGATTATTGTCATGCGCGTTGATTCGAGTTCGGCGGCGAGGTCTCCATGCGGAGCAGGTGCGGCGGACATCGCGAAAGCGCTATCTTAGTCAATCAGATCACGTAACTTGATCATTTCTGTCGCCTTGGATCCGCGAGATCCATCCGAATTTACTCGTAGTACCCATTCAAAAGGCGGCGTAGCGCATTTCACCGAACCAGGCAGAAAGCTAGCTGCGTGGCCGAGTGCTGAAATCTCACTTCCGTGCCTGTATAGTGCGAGGCCAATCACGGAAAGTGAGGCGAAATCTCACGCCTTGCAAATGACGAGAAGGCGTGACGACTGCGACGCACAACAGCAGTCATCGAACGAAAGGAGAAATTACTATGGGACTGCCACTGGAAGGAATCAAAGTCCTCGACTTCACCGGCGTTCAAGCCGGGCCGGCGTGCTGTCAGATGTTGGCTTGGTTTGGTGCGGACGTACTCAAGGTCGAGCGGCCTGGCGTCGGAGATGTCACGCGCAGCCAACTGCGCGACATCCCCGATTTGGATGCGCTCTACTTTACGATGCTGAATAGCAACAAAAGGTCCCTGACGCTCAATACCAAGACATCGGAAGGCAAGGCCATTCTAGAAAAGCTCATTTGTGACGCTGATGTGATGGTCGAAAACTTCGCCCCAGGCGCCATGGACCGTATGGGATTCACTTGGGAGCGCATTCACGAGTTGAACCCGCGGCTGATTTTCGGCTCGATAAAAGGCTTCGGTGAAGGCTCTCCGTACGCGGACCTCAAGGTTTATGAGAACGTTGCACAGTGCACCGGTGGCGCTGCGTCCACGACCGGATTCTGGGACGGACCACCCACAGTCAGTGGCGCGGCGCTTGGGGATAGCAATACAGGGATGCATCTGCTGATTGGAATCCTGGCGGCGTTGATAGGTCGCGAGAAGACGGGAAAGGGTCAGAAGGTTTCTATGTCAATGCAGGATGCGGTGTTGAATCTCTGCCGCGTTAAGCTGCGCGACCAGGAGCGGCTTGACCACGTCGGCTATCTCGAAGAGTACCCGCAGTACCCTAACGGTAAATTCGACGAGGCGGTCCCTCGCGGCGGCAACGCGGGTGGTGGGGGCCAACCCGGGTGGGTTCTCAAGTGCAAGGGTTGGCAAAATGACCCGAACGCTTACATCTACTTTACCATCCAAGAACAGAACTGGAAGCGAACCTGTGAGGCTATCGGCAAGCCGCAGTGGGCAAGCGATCCGGCTTACGCTACCGCACGTGCGCGGCAGTCTCGCCTCTTCGGCATTTTTGCCGAGATCGAAAAATGGCTCGCCGACAAAACCAAGTATGAGGCCGTCGACATCCTTCGCAAATCTGAAGTGCCCTGCGGGCCCGTCCTCTCGATGAAGGAAATAGAAAATGATCCTTACCTTCGTGCCTGTGGGTCAATAGTCGAGGTGGACGAGGAGAAGCGCGGCAAGTACCTCACGGTTGGTTGCCCAATGAAGTTTTCTGATTTCAAGCCGCACATCACTGGCGCTCCTTTGTTGGGTGAGCATACCGATGACGTCCTTTCGAGCCTGGGCTACAGCAAAGATCAAATCGCGAAGTTGCACAGCAACAAGGTTGTCTGAATGCGCAAAGCACTTTCGCGGCTAGGGTCGATCTGGCTCGGCTGTCAGTGACCCAGAGAGCAGTCCTAACCTTCACCGTTTAGAGGTTTTTCAAATGTCGAACCAAAACAGCTCAGTGATGATGACTGACGGATTCCATCTCGTAGTAGATGCCCTCAAGTTGAACGGCCTCGAGACAATCTATGGAGTTCCAGGGATCCCGATCACCGATCTCGCGCGACTCGCCCAGGCTGAAGGTATACGATTCATCGGCTTTCGTCATGAGCAGTCCGCGGGGAATGCTGCGGCCATCGCCGGCTATCTAACAAAGAAACCCGGAATCTGCCTCACGGTTTCCGCACCGGGGTTTCTCAATGGCCTTGTCGCGCTAGCGAATGCCACCACCAACGGCTTCCCGATGATCCAAATCAGCGGATCCAGCGAGCGAGCGATCATCGATCTTCAGCAGGGTGACTATGAGGAGCTCGATCAGATGAACGCGGCCAAGCCTTACGCAAAGGCGGCATATCGAGTCGATCGGCCCGAGGACATCGGCATCGGCCTCGCGCGTGCGATCCGAGCTGCCGTTTCGGGACGTCCCGGCGGCGTCTATCTGGATCTGCCGGCCACCCTGCTGAGCGCGACAATCGACGCCGAAGACGCAGCAGCGTCTCTGGTGAAAGTGGTCGATCCCGCGCCGCGCCAGATTCCATCTCCCGAGGCGGTCGAGCGCGCCGTAAGCCTGCTTGCGCAAGCTGAGCGTCCGCTGTTCATTCTCGGTAAAGGCGCAGCTTACGCCCAGGCCGATTCCAGTATCCGAGAGTTGGTGGAGAAGACTGGAATTCCTTTCCTGCCGATGTCGATGGCAAAGGGTCTCCTGCCGGACAACCATCCACAGTGCGCGGCCGCCGCCAGGTCCTATGCACTGGCACAAGCTGACACGGTGATGCTGGTGGGTGCGCGGCTCAATTGGCTGCTGGGCCATGGAAAGAGCCCGCAATGGTCGAAGAACGCTCGATTCATCCAGCTCGACATCCAGCCAACCGAGATCGACAGTAACCGTGCAATAGCTGCGCCGCTGGTCGGAGACATCGGTTCTTCTGTGACCGCACTCCTGGCCGCAATTAAGCCAGGTGCGGTAAAGGCTGCAGCCTCGTGGGTGCGCGACCTGGAAGAGCACAAAGCACGCAACACGGAGCGAATGAATGTCCATCTTGCGGCCGATCCAAAACCGATGGACTTCTACAGTGCCCTAGGCGCAATTCGCGGCGTGCTGGAAGACATGCCGGACGTCTATCTCGTGAACGAAGGAGCGAACACGCTCGACATCACCCGCAACGTTATTGATATGCACTCGCCCCGTAAGCGCCTCGACTGTGGAACCTGGGGCGTAATGGGAATCGGGATGGGTTACGCAATCGGCGCCGCAGTGACCAGTGGTGAGCCCGTCGTAGCGATCGAGGGCGATAGCGCCTTCGGCTTCTCTGGAATGGAACTTGAAACTATCTGCAGGTACGGCCTTCCGATCGTAACCATCATCTTCAATAACGGCGGTATCTACAAAGGCGACGATGTGAATCGGTCCGGAGGCACTGATCCTTCGCCCACGGTCTTCATAAAAAACGCTCGCTACGAAAAACTTCTCGAGGCATTCGGCGGTTTGGGCGATTATGTAACGACTCCAGCAGGTCTGACCAAGGCGCTGGTCGGCGCGCTTGCCTCGCGCAAACCAGCGCTGATCAACTGCGTTATCGATCCGACGGCCGGCACAGAAAGTGGACATATTCAGAATCTGAATCCGCAAAGTGCGGTCGGCTTCGGAAAGGAAAAGCAAGCCGAGGCTAGTGATTCTCATTGAATCGCAACTGCCCGTACGAGGGCAGTGATTTTTGAGATCAAAGCATAATAATTCTCAAGCAAGTTGAAACATCGAAGATGATAAGCGCCGCGTATAATCGTGATGACGAGCGTGAACTTCTCGAGGGTCTGCGCAATGGCGAACCTGGAAGCTTCGAGACGGTGGTACGAAAGTACGGAGCTCGCATGCTCGCGGTCGCCCGGCGGTTTTTTCCCGAGGAGCAAGAGGCTCGTGACGCGGTTCAAGAAGCGATGCTATCGGCGTTCAAAGGCATCAAGAGCTTTGCCGGTGAGGCGCGGCTCGCTACGTGGCTGCATCGTATTGTCGTGAATGCATCGCTGATGCGATTGCGGCGCCGTCGCCAGCGGGGCGAGGATTCCCTCGAAGATCTGCTTCCGCACTTCGATAGCGCTGGTAACCACCTGTGCGCGGAGGTTGGAATCGGAGTCGATTTGGAGGAGACTCTTGAGCAGCGCGAGAGGAGAGCGATGGTTCGCAAGTGCATCGCAATGCTTCCCGAGAATTACCGCACAGTATTGCTCTTGCGAGACATCGAAGACATGAGCACTGAGGACGTTGCCAAGGCGCTGGGTGAGACACCCAATGCGATCAAAGTGCGATTGCACCGGGCTCGGCAAGCGCTCGGCACGATTCTACGGCGCGCGTTGAGCACCAATGGTAACTATTCAGTCGGCACTTTGTGAGCTGATCATGAATCGCAAATCCTATTTGGCCGATTGTTCGTGTAGTCTTATACGCGGGGCGGCGGCAATCATACTAGGTCTCGGCTTCAGTGTGATACACTTTTGTTGTCCGTTGAGCATGCCATTGACCCGACGCGCGGCATTCACTTCTTCCGCGAACGCATTTGCACCCGTGCACCAGCTTCCCGACGCGCCGCCCGGATATATGCCGATTGGCGTGGTGACCATCGATGGTCAACAAATGGCGGCATATAAATTCGAAAACGGCGCAGACCTTACCCACGGTCGCGGCGATGGGAAAGGCGTCGCCGACGTTTTCGATGGAGCAGGGCATCTGGTTCGGAGCTTTGTTGTCTGCGATAAAGCGAGCTCGCCGCCATTGGTGATTGAATACCTGTCGATGCCGACGCGCTGAGCTCAATTTCCACAAGCCAGGTCGACATTTCGTAATAGATAATGCTGCTCTTGGCGAGTTGACGTGCGTTCCGGCGAGAAGAACCTGCGAGTCGCGAGCGCCACTGCGAAGATTGAGCGCCCGCAACTCACGCTTACGGCGTCGCGAAAGGCAGACTAAAGCATCGAATTGATTGCGATCAGCGGCGCTGGTGAATCGGATCGATCCAAGCTACCGACTCAGGCTTTTCGACGGGTTCGATATCGAGATTGATGACGACCGCTTCCTGATCACTGCGAATGACGACGCATTGTAGCGAATCATCCGATGAAGCGTTGATCTCCTGATGTGGAACGTAAGGGGGGATAAAAATGAAGTCGCCCGGTGCGGCCTCGGCGGTATACTCAAGATGATCGCCCCAGCGCATACGCGCGCGCCCTGCCACCACGTAAATGACGCTTTCCAGAGATCCATGGTGGTGCGCTCCCGTCTTTGCGTTGGGATGAATATTTACCGTGCCGGCCCAGATCTTCTGCGCACCAACCCGAGCGTAGTTGACTGCAGCAGCCCGCGTCATACCGGGCGTTTGCGGAGTATTCGGATCGAGTGAGTTTCCCGGAATGACTCTGACGCCATGGTTCTTCCAATCTTTTGCATCCTTGTTCAGCATTAGATTCCTCGCCGATCCGAGTTACTTCGGGATTTTCGATTCTCTTTCGATTGCTCCACTAAATCAGCATCCACCAAAACCTTGGATTATACCCCATCATGTTTGGTTACGCGTGCGGCCAGGCGGCATCGAGGTTAGCGTGACATTTTCTGGCAGGTCAGAATATCCGATGCAATGATCGTAAAGACGGAAAACCTCGCTGACTGCGAAGTGACTTAGGCTGCGGGGTTGTTAGCAGCCGAGAAGCAGGGCCGAAATGAGCCTTTTCGCAAGCATTTGCCGTGCGATCGAGCCTAGCTCTCCTCGACGCGGCACATCTTCGAAGGAGAGATCCGACCACCCATTCTTCAGCCGGTTCCGATCTGCAATTTCTAAAGTTAAGCCCCACGGTTCGAATCTGAACCTGGTGCATTCGGCCTCCCCTTCGAAGTGGTTCACAATTGTCCATTTGCTGGCGCTGCCCCGATTAGAATTCTCCGATGCGCGCTCGAACCGATGCGCGCTGGCGCGAACAGCAGCAGACGAACACGAGGAGCCTCGGGAAGCGGCGCTCAGGCATCGGCAGGGGCGAACACGACGAGCGTGAAGGGACTTTGATGAACTGATGATCAAGATAAGATAAATGAGCGAAAGTTCAGCGTAGCGACAGTTGAATGATCAAGCGCGCCAGATCTTTTCCTGATACTCGCGCACCGCCCGATCCGAGGAAAAGCGGCCCGAGCGCGCGACGTTCAGGATCGACATCCGCGTCCATCTGTCTTCATCGCGAAACGCCTTCGAGGCTTCCGCCTGGCATTGGAGGTAGGAATCGTAGTCCGCGAGCACGAGGAAGGGGTCATGCTCGAGCAGTGAATTAACCAGCGGCCGAAAAATTTGACGATCACTCTTGGAAAAAGCTCCGCCGCCGATCATGTCGATTACCTCGCGCAGTTCCGCATTCTGCTCGCATAGGCGGTGCGGCGCGTAGCCGTTTTCGATTCTCGATTTGACTGCGTCCGCCGTCAAACCGAACAGGAAGAAGTTCTCGGCGCCGACGGCGTTTCGAATTTCCACGTTCGCGCCGTCGAGCGTGCCAATCGTAACGGCGCCGTTGAGTGCGAATTTCATATTGCCAGTGCCGGAGGCCTCCTTGCCTGCCGTCGAAATCTGTTCTGACAAATCGGCGGCGGGATAGATGTGTTCGCTGATCTTTACGTTGAAATCCGGTATGAACACGACCTTCATGCGCCCATGTACGCCGGGATCGTTGTTGATCACTTCCGCCAGCGAGTTGATGAGCTTGATGATCAGCTTGGCCATCGCATAGCCGGGCGCGGCCTTGCCGGAAAACACAAACGTGCGCGGAACGATATCGATTCCCGGGTCGCGCTTGATTCGCGCGTAGAGCGTGGCGACATGCAGCGCATTCAAATGCTGGCGCTTGTATTCGTGGATGCGTTTGACCTGGACGTCGAACATCGTCTCCGGGTTGACTGCGACTCCGGTCGTACGCTCGATGATCGCCGCCAGCCGCCGCTTGTTCGCATACTTGATCAGGCGCGCCGCATCCTGGACTTCGTTGTCGCTCGCGAACTCTTCGAATCGTGCGAGGTCGCTTTCGAGACTCGCAATCCACGAGTCGCCGATTTTGCTGGAGATCAGTCCGGCGAGCCCCGGATTACTGACCACCATCCAGCGCCGGGGCGTGACGCCGTTGGTCACGTTGGTGAATTTCTCCGGACTCATCTCGGCGAAATCGCGAAGCACGTCTTCCCTGAGCAACTCCGAATGTAGAGCGGCAACGCCGTTGATTTTCTCGCTTCCGACGCTGGCGAGGTTCGCCATCCGGACGAATTTGCCGTCGTTCTCATCGATCAGCGACATCCGCCTGAGGCGCGAGGGATCATTCGGAAAGCGGACTCGCACCTGCTCGAGGAAACGCCGATTGATCTCGTAGATGATCTGCAGATGGCGCGGCAGCAAGCGCTCGAATATCGGCAACGGCCATTTCTCGAGCGCCTCGGGCAGCAGCGTGTGATTTGTATAGTTGAAAGTATGGCGCGTGATCTCCCAGGCCTCGTTCCAGGCAAACTGATGTTCGTCGACCAAGAGGCGCATCATTTCCGCGATTCCGATCGACGGATGCGTATCGTTCAGCTGGACGACCCAGTATTTGTGAAATTCCGAGATGGCGCGGCGGCGCAACCGATGCAGCCGCATCATGTCCTGCAGCGTGCACGAAACGAAGAAGTACTGCTGCTCGAGCCGCAGCATCTTGCCTTCCAGTTGTTCGTCGTTCGGATAGAGGACCTTGGTGATGTTCTCGGATTGCACCATGTCCTCGACGGCGCCGTAATAATCGCCGATGTTGAATTTTCCGAAGTCAAGTTCCTCATGCGATTCAGCTTTCCAGAGCCGCAAAAGATTCACCCACGGCACGCGGTAGCCGAGAGTCGGTGTGTCGTAGGCGACCCCGCGCACGATTCGAGCGGGAATCCATTGGCTTTGCAATCGTCCCGAGCCGTCCTTGACCGATTCGACGCGGCCGCCAAACTTTACTTGATGAATGTTCTCCGGGCGGGCGATTTCCCACGGATTGCCGCGGCGCAGCCACTCATCGCTCAATTCGACCTGCCATCCATCGTGTATGGCCTGCCGGAAAATCCCGAACTCGTAGCGGATGCCGTAGCCGATCGCGGGCATCTGCAGCGTCGCCATCGATTCCATGTAGCAGGCTGCGAGCCGCCCGAGTCCGCCGTTGCCAAGACCTGGCTCCTGCTCCTGGTCGATAAGGTCGACGAGGCTTTGTCCGAGTTCGGTCACCGCGCGATCGACCTCGCGATAGATTCCGAGGCCCACGATGTTGTTGTGCAGATGCGGTCCGAGGAGGAATTCGGCCGATAGATACGCAACCACCCGTTGGTGATCATCGGAGCGAACGTTGGTGCCGCGATACCAGTTTGCCACCATCAGGCCGCGCACGGTCAGCGCGACGGCAGTGTACCAATCCCGCTGAGTCGCATGGCGCGGCTGGCGTGCAAGCGCGAGTTCCAGGTTGTCCAGGATTTTCTGTTTGAGCGACGCGACTGAAATGCCTTCGTCAGATGCCATCTTCCCAATCGCCTGTGTGTTAGAGAGTGCCGATCGCCGTGAATCTAGAATCTACGCCGGTTCGAACCTTTATTACGAACTCGACGTGACCGAACCTATGTTGGGAGGATTATCGAGAAAATGTTGGGCTGAATCTCTGAAAGCAGGCTCGAGGTGCTCGGATACGGGATTTAAGACTAGTCAAGTTCTCGGGCTTTCTGCAGCCTGCGTTTTACTCGCTCGCTCTCGCACCTGAGATGTGCATACTCCTGCGGATTGTCCTCGTGCTCCACGCGCGTGACCACGTAATCGTCGCCACCTTCGTCGCGGACGTCGACTTTTTCGCCGCACAAAATGCACAGGTAGATGCGGGCCATTTCCGGCTTCTCCTCTGAGATTTTCCACGCCGCTCGCGCGCGAGATGATTGCTGTGCCGACTCGCAATCGTGGAGTAAGGGCCGAACGCCGAGTGCGGCAACGGATTCGGTCGCTGGATGATAGGTAAGGATAGTTTCGTCGACCTTACGGAATTTTGATCGCAGCGTGACTTGGAGCAGCTTGCCGGCATCTTCGGCCGCTTCGAACGAGCTACGAAGAACCGGCAATATGCTGGGCTCGGACTCGGCCTCTATATCGCAAGCCAGGTGGTCGAACGACGCGGTTCGATTCGAGCGGAGAACCGCACCAAGGGAGGCACGCGCTTCATCGTGAGCTGCCGCTGGTTGGCAGCGCGCGAAATCAGCCAAAAGATTGACCAGTGTCTGTGTCAAAGGAGCGCAAAGCCGGCCTCCAGCGCGACGCCACACGCCGGTCGAAACCAAAAGCACGCAACGAGTCCTCGTCGTGGAGGACGATAAGGAGTTAGGCTCTGCGGTTTGCCAACTGCTGAACGAGTTTGGATATCGCGCGTCCTTCACTGTCGATGGCGTGGCGGCACTCGAGCAACTCAACACCATTCACTTACCCGATCTCATAATCCTCGATCTGATGATGCCGCGAATGGACGGTTGGAAGTTTCGCGACGAACAGCTGCGTGATCCGCGGCTAAATGACATCCCAGTCGTTGTGCTCTCTGCGGTCGGCGAGATCGCAGAGTCGATCAACGTTACTTGCATCCTGCCCAAGCCCGTTGATCCTGCCGCGTTGCTGAATGCGGTAGAGCAAATTTGTCGCCGCACTTGAACCAACAAGGGAGTGCTGCTGCTCCCGTCCAACTGCACCGCGTTCCGCTTCTCTACAGTCGAAGATCTATCGATTTCACCGAATGAGCATCAATTTGATGATCAAGAGATCTCAAAGGGTCTCCTTTTTGATCAAAAAAATGCACTGATCAGCGATGTTGACTAATTGCATTGAAAACAGTACTAAAAATGCTCAACGCGGCCGTCTTCAGCTTGGATCTCTCTTCTCAGCTTGGACCTCTCTTCGCAGACTTAAATCGGTCGTACTGAGCCTCCAGCGTCCCACCTCTGCCTTGTCCTAGCTGGGCAGTGTGGACGCGGTGATCCTGGCACCCTTCTGAGACGCCTCTCGGCGTCTGCATCCTCGAACCCGGTGTCTTGGGGGAAAGCGAACCTGGCGTAAGCCCGAACGGACTCGGGATGCGCCGAAGTGGACCTGGCGTAGCCCGAGCGTCGGATTGCGCCCAGCCGGGCGGGACAGCTTACAGCCGTCAAGTTCGCAGACTTGAGAGGTTGAAATGAATCGGTCTGGAGCAGTGACCCGACTCGTTGCGGTGGGTACGGTAGCGATCGCGATTTCGCTCAGCGCATCGACCGGTCGCGCGGCAGATTTTAACTGGTGGTGGCTCTTTCCGACTCCTACACCCCGCGCCACACCTCGACCTACGCCGACTCCCACACAGACTGCGACTTCGGCTATAAGACCCACTGCGACACCAACGGTGACTCCAGAGACGCCGCCGGCAACGCCAATCGCTACCCCAACTCGGACCGCGACTCCAACTTCAATCGCAACTTCCACCGCGACGGCGGCGCCGACTGCCACCGCCACATCGACCCCAACTGCCACCTCAACGCCGACCGCCACTGCCACAGCGACTGCTACTGCTACAGCGACCGCGACTGCTACTGCAACGGCGACTGCCACTCCGACATCAACACCAACGGCTACCGCCACTGCGACGCCTACGGCAACCGCCACCGCGACTCGCACAGCGACGCCGACTCCATCGGCGACGCCGACGCCCTGCATAACCATCACGACCCCCGCCAACAATTCGACAGTTGGTGGCACCAGCGTCGCTATCGTCACCGCGGACACGTGCACGGGTGCCTGGTACGAGGACTTATACGTTGATGGCGTCGGATCCGGCGCTTATGCACCTGGCAAAGTCGTCTTCAACACCACGACGGTGTCCAACGGCACTCACCAGATAATGGTGACCAGCCAAAGCGAGAACCCAGGTTCAGTCCAGTTGGGTTCAGCTTCGGAGACGCTGAATGTTGAGAACAGCGCTTCTTCCGGCACTGCGACTCCGACGCCAACAGCTACTCCAACCGAGTCAACTCACTACTCGATGCTCGGTCCAGACGCTACTCTGCCCAGCGAATCTACTTGCGTCACGCAGGTTAACGCCTCGCCACTGCCCGAGAACGCACCTTGGAATCAGGACGACGGATCGCCGGTGCAGTGGAACTCCAATCAGCCACCACCGGGTGGAATACCGAGCTACTTCTATCAGTACGCGCCGTGTTGCTCGGAGCTGCCGAGCTCAGATTTTGCCAACGTGGACGGCAACTACTCAGGCAGCACCGACGACCTGATTCGAATCACGGCCTGCAAGTGGGGAATCGACGAGGATTACATTCGCGCGCAGGCGGAGATCGAATCCGGATGGCATCAGGACTGTGCCGCGGCTAACGGAGGCACCACCTGCTACGAAGGCGGCGACTTGAACAATCCGAATGGATGCACGCCCGCGTCGATCACCGGCGGAGTAGTTACCGCCATCACACCACAAGGCATATTCTGCGGCCTGCAGGGTTTCGGCGGCGTTGCCGCGACCAGCCAATACGCGTCGTGGAGCATCGTACAGAGCAAGGTTTACTACGAGTGGTTCACATGGCCGATGATGTGGCAGTCAACGCCATTCGGCCTCGACTACCGCTACGCTGAGATGCGCGGATGCATCAACGGCGACCAGTACAGCTATTACCATTCGCA
>JASHPB010000213.1 GCA_030038355.1 Candidatus Binataceae bacterium | reverse complement strand
GGCCGGCGCGCGTTCGAATCGGCGCGCGGCATAATCGCGAGCGGCAACGGCAGGCCGCCGGAACTTCCCGAATGGGATCACGGCCGCGCGATCCGGAGCGAGGAGCGCGTGCTGATCACGCAGAGCTGGGACGAAATTCGGCGCCTGATGTGGAATTACGTCGGAATCGTACGGAGCGATCGGCGCCTCGAGCGCGCGCGCAGCAGGATCGAGTTATTGAAGGCAGAGATTCACAGCTACTACTGGGATCATCTGCTCGATAGCGACCTGATCGAGCTGCGCAACCTCGTCGTCGTGGCGGAGCTGATCGTGCGCTCGGCGATGGCGCGCCAGGAATCGCGCGGCCTGCATTACAATATCGATCATCCGAACATCGGTGGCGCCGTGGATCTCAAGCCAACCGTGATCGAAGGCGCGAGCGGAGAATAACCACAAACGGCACGAAGGGAAGATACCAAGGACGCTAAGAACACGTTCCTGGCATCTTGGTGATTTTGATTTGCCTGACCTGGTGTGTTGGCGGTTTTGGCTTATTCCAGAGGCGCGGGTTCCTTCGACGCGGTCGGCTCTTCGCGGATGATCGCATCCAGCGTTGCAAGGTCGACTGGCTTCGACAGGTGATGCTCGAAGCGCAGGCTTTTCGATCATTCGCAATCGGACGCCTGGCCATAACCGGTCAGCGCGGACGAAGCCGAATGTCAGTACTTGGCAAGCTATTGTCGAAGTGCTGAGAACGCATTCATCGAGGCGATTCTTCCCGGCTTCGATCCTACTGCACAGGGCGCGACAGCGCAGCCGGATAACTACCAGGACACCAGATAAGACATGTTGCTGAACAAGGAGTTCTGACCGGACGTTGTTGCGCGGGTGGCGGTCTTTTTCCTATGCCACCGGCGCGGGTTGCTTCGAGGCGGTCGGCTCGTAGGCGAAGTTCAGCTTGTCGTCGTCGAGATCAACCTTGGCGGTGCCGCCCTTGGTCAGCTTGCCGAAGAGAACTTCATCGGCGAGCGTGCGCGCGATCTCGTTCTCGATGAGGCGCCCGAGCGGGCGCGCACCGAAGCGCGGATCGTGACCATGCTCCGCCAGCCACTTCTTCGCGGCGGCCGTCACTTCGAGCTTGACCTTCTGTTTGTCGAGCCGCTCCTGCAATTCGCGCAGGAACTTGTCCACCACCATCTCCATCACGGGCGGGCTGAGCGGCGCGAAATCGATAGTCGCGGAAAGCCGGTTGCGGAACTCCGGCGAGAACATCCTCTCGATCACGCTCTTCGGACTGCCCGAGCCTACGCCGCCATGGAAGCCGATCATCGCGCGCGACAGCTCCTGCGCGCCGGCATTGGTGGTCATCACTAGGATCACGTTGCGGAAATCCGCCTTGCGCCCGTTGTTATCGGTAAGCGTCGCGTGATCCATCACCTGCAGCAGGATATTGAACAGATCGGGGTGCGCCTTCTCGATCTCGTCGAGCAGCAACACGCAGTGCGGTGTCTTGTTGATGGCGTCTGTCAGCAGACCGCCCTGGTCGAAGCCGACGTAGCCCGGAGGCGCGCCGATCAGACGCGAGACCGTGTGCCGCTCCATGTACTCGCTCATATCGAAGCGGAGGAACTCGACGCCCATTACCTTCGCGAGCTGGCGAGCGACCTCAGTCTTGCCGACTCCCGTCGGTCCGGCGAAGAGGAACGCGCCGACAGGCTTATCGGGATGACTGAGCCCCGAGCGCGAGAGCTTGATCGCTCGCGCCACCGCGTGGATCGCGTCGTCCTGCCCGAAGACCGCCTGCTTGAGCTCCAGGTCGAGGTTCTGGAGCCGCGAGCGATCGTCTGCGGAAACAGTGCGCTCCGGTATCTTCGCCATCCGCGCAACCGTGCGCTCGACGTCTCGCGTTCCGACCGTAACCGCATCAGTTGAGCCCTTGCCGCGTAGATGCCCGGCGACACCTGCCTCGTCCATCACATCGATCGCCTTGTCAGGCAGGAATCGATCGTTGATATAGCGCGCGGACAGCTCCACCGCCTGGCGGATTGCCGACGAGGTGTAGCGAACGTTGTGATGTTTCTCGTAGTAGGACTTGATGCCCTCGAGAATCTGCACCGTCTCGTCCTGCGAAGGTTCGAGCACGTCGATTCGCTGAAAGCGGCGCGCCAAGGCCTTGTCGCGATCGAAGGAGCGCTTGTACTCCTGATAGGTCGTCGAGCCAATACATCGGAGGTCGCCCGATGCGAGCGCGGGCTTCAGCAGGTTCGACGCGTCCATCGTGCTGCCCGACGCCGAGCCCGCGCCGACGATCGTGTGAATTTCGTCGATGAAAAGAATCTTCTTCGAATCGCCGACGACGGCTTTGATTACCGCCTTCAGGCGCTGCTCGAAGTCGCCGCGAAAGCGCGTACCCGCCAGAAGCGCGCCCATATCGAGCGCATAGATCTCGACGCCTTTCAGCGCATCGGGCACCGACCCCTTGTGGATCGCGAGCGCGAGGCCCTCGGCGAGCGCGGTTTTGCCGACTCCCGCCTCGCCCACGAACACCGGGTTGTTCTTGCGGCGGCGAAGCAGCACATGAATCGCGCGTTCCAGTTCGCGCTTGCGCCCGACGAGCGGATCGATTTTGCCCTCTGCAGCCCGCTTGGCGAGGTTGATCGCGTAGGTGTTGAGCGCCTTTGAGGGTGAAAGCTTGCGCTCGCCCTCGTCGCCTCCGTCGGCGTGCGACTCTTCAGCGTCGCCCTCTTCCTCCTCGGTGCCGCCGGCGTCGATATCTTCATCGTCGCCCGCCTTCGACACGCCGTGCGAGATGAAGTTGATCACGTCGAAACGAGTGACGCCCTGCTCCTGGAGGAAGAAAATCGCGGGCGCCTCGGATTCGTGGAACATCGCGACCAGCACGTTACCGCCCGTGATTTCCTGGCGCCCTGACGATTGCACATGAAGCGCGGCGCGCTGCAGCGAGCGCTGCACGCCGAGCGCATAGTGGGGAGAGACTTGCTCGCCCTTGGGTAGCCGCTCGACCTGATCGTCGAGATAGTGCACGAGCTTACGCTTCAGCGCGTCGAGGTCGGCGCCGCAGTGCTTCAGGATGTTGCTGGTGGTGACGTCGTGGAGCATCGCATACAGCAGATGCTCGAGGCAGACGTATTCGTGGCGGCGAGTAACCGCCTCGGTCATCGCGAGCTGCAGCGTGATCTGCAACTCACGACTGATCATCACGTTATTCGATGGAGGCATTGCTCGCCGCCGTTATTCCTTTTCCATAGTGCATTTGAGCGGATACTCGGCCTGCTTGGCGAGTTCCTCGACCGTGCGGACCTTGGTCTCCGCAACTTCGAACGGATAAACGCCCGCCACGCCCATGCCATTTTGATGCACGTGCAGCATGATCCG
>JASHPB010000212.1 GCA_030038355.1 Candidatus Binataceae bacterium | reverse complement strand
GGCGGTGCTGCTGCAGCGCTGCCGCGAGCTGCATCCCGATGAGACCTTCCCCGACGACGCGCCGTCGCGCTTCAGGAAGGAGGGCGGCGCTCCGGCAGCCGCGCCTGCCGCCGATGGCGCCGCGGCCAACGGCGCCGCCGCGGCGGCGCCCAAGCCCGCTCCTGCTCCGGCCGCCACCACACCTAAGCCCGCTCCTGCACCCGCAGCGACTGTCGTCGCTGCTCAGCCGGGCGCGATGGCCGCGCCGGTGGCGATGGTGAATCTACCGAAAGATATCGGCAAACTTCCGGGCCCCATCGGCGACAAGCAATTCGCGGGAGAACTGGAGCCGGATTTCGATTCCGTGCTCGCGACCGTGGACACGACGCCGATCGCGACGACTCCCGGACCTGTGATGCTCGCGATGCGTCTGGCGGAGCCGGTCCTTGGTGCGATGCCCGATGGAATCAAGGCCGATCTGGAGACTGCCGTGGGGAATCCGGCGGGCTTCTCGCGGATGCGCGCGACAGCGCTCAACATGGCGCTCAACCTGATAGGCTACCCGGCTGTGTTCCTGATCTTCGCCGTCGTTGTGCTTGGAGATCCGCTATTCTCGCAGGCGACGGGAGGATGGATTCTGCTTGGCCTGCTGATCGCGTCGGGAGAGGCTGTGTGGAGGCTTCGCGAGGGCGTGGTGCATGCGAAACCAGCGCATCAGCTGACGTATCGCGGATGCTGGTATGGGCTCGCGCTTGCTCCGGTGGGGTCGCTGCTCGTCCGCGCAGGCGGCGGAACCAAACGTATCGCCCGTAAAGTAGCTTTCGAGGGCTACAGCATCGATATCCACGACGAGAAAACAGAGCGCGACCGCCGCTACGGAACTGTGTACACCATCGACGAATACGCCAACGCCTATCTCGTCCGGCTCGAGATGCCGCGGAAAATCCCGGCTTCTTCCCTCAAGCGACTCTGGAACCTGCCCGACGAGATGCCCGACTACGAGTACAACATGACGCTCGCCGATGGCGTGCTCGCGGTAAGTGCGAGCGTCCGCGGCGATGCGCTAAGACGGCTCTCCTACGTGTCCTCTTCGTTCCCCGCCGATTTCACGACGCGGATCACCTTCGGTAAGCCAGTGAACGCATTCAAACACCGGCTGCGCGACAAGGTGCTGGAGACGATCGTATTAAAGGGCGAGCCAGGGGAGCTTAAGCACGCGGCATGATGCGTAAATGGGGGCAGCGCGAACGCGACTTGGCCCCCGACGGACCGGGATTGTCATCGATGGCGATCCACATCAGGGACGCCAACCATCGCGACCTCCCACGAATCCTGGAGATAGAGCGCCTGGCGTTCTCCACGCCTTGGAGTCTCCAATCCTTCCAGCGTGAGCTGACGCTGCCATTCTCGCGCCTGACTGTGGCCGTGCCGCGGCTCGACGAGAGCGAGCCTCCAAGCGGCTTCCTCTGCCGATGGATAATCGCCGACGAATGCCATGTCCTTAACGTCGCCGTCCATCCTGATTATCGCCGCAGCGGTATCGGCGCCGCACTGCTTTCGATGGTTATTCGCGAGGCGAAAGAAAAGAATGCCGAGGCGGTTACGCTCGAGGTGAGACGGAGCAATCTTCCTGCTCGCCAGCTTTATCGCAAGTTTGAGTTCGAAGAACGGCGTTTGAGACGCGGTTACTACGGCCCAGGCGAGGACGCAATTGTGATGGAACTGCGTTTCGCCTGAAGATCGATCCGCCTCTAGTTCAGAAACCGCGTTCTAGCTCGAATTACATCGTTTGATCTGGATTATCTGCGGGGTTACAAAGACCGTAATTTTATGGCATAATTGAGTTCACACATTCAGGCTTAATCAGACGGTGATGAACTCGCGGTCGTCAACTGCCCCTGAAATTCGACGCCTGAAGTCGAGTGCCAAAGTTGAAATGAATTTGCCGTTTAAGAAGGGCGAAAAGGTCGTTTACCCCGCTCACGGCGTCGCAGTCATCGAGGATATACAGATGCGCGTCATCTCGGGTACCGAACGCAGATTTTACATGCTCCGCGTCCTCGGCACCGAAAAGATGACCATCATGATCCCGACCGAGACTGTCGAACAGGTGGGGCTTAGGCGCGTAATCGGCAAGGATATGGTCGACAAGATTTATCGCATCCTGCGCCAGCGCAAAGTCGAGGTCGATACCCAGACCTGGAACCGCCGCTACCGGGAATACACTGAAAAGATTAAGACCGGATCGCCGCTTGAGATCGCCAAGGTCCTCCGCGACCTTCTCGTCTTGAAAAGCGACAAGGAGTTGTCATTCGGCGAGCGCAAAATGCTCGATACGGCGCGCTCGCTTCTCGTGAAGGAACTCTCGATTGCCAAGTCGCATCCCGAAGAACAGATCATGGAAGAGCTGAAGATGATCTTCGCGAACTAAAGACCGTCTTCGATTACTTCAGATCGTCTCAAGGACCGGGAGCCTTCACTTCCCGGTCTTTTTTCTTGCAGCCGCCGATGAAATCGGCGATTGTTCGCGCCATGACTCGACGCTGGATCGTGGCTGGCGCTCTCGTTCTCGCCTTGATTTTTCCCTTCGCTATCCGATGTGCTGGTGATGTGGACCAGAGGAGTGTCGATCAGCTCTACTCGGCGATCCGCGACGGCAACTTCAGTGGCGCCACCGCCAACTTCAATCCCAGGATGAAAGCGGCCTTGACGCCAGACAAACTTCAGACCGCATGGCAGCAGACCTTCGGCAACGAAGGCCCGCTTAGAAGCTGGACGATCGTGGCTCGCACGCCGATTCCCGGCGGCGACGAAAATGCCATCGAGCTCGAGTTCGATCATTCCAAGGCGATGTCTACGGTTGCGGTGGCTTCCGCCACCGGCCAAATCGGTTCGCTCGTCTTCAAGCTCCCGAAATCCAACGCCGCCGCGACTTCCCCGCCCTACGCCGATGCCTCGAAGTTCCACTCCGAGCACGTGACGCTCGGCGAAACGCCCGACAAGCTCCCCGCTACGCTGACAATTCCCCATGGTACCGAGCCTTTCCCGGCGGTGGTTCTGGTGCACGGCTCGGGGCCCCATGATCGCGACGAATCGATCGGCCCCAATCACCCCTTCAAAGATATCGCCGAAGGTCTCAGCTCGCGCGGCATCATCGTGCTCCGTTACGACAAGCGAACTCTTCTTCACAGCTACGGGAGCGTAACCATCGACGACGAAGTGGTGATCGACGCGGTCGCGGCCGTCGCTCAACTTCGCTCGCAGAGAGCTGTCGATCGCAATCGAATCTTCATCCTCGGCCATAGCCTCGGTGCGGTACTCGCTCCGGAAATCGCGAGCAAGGCGCGGCCAGTCGCGGGAATAATCATGCTCGCGCCTTCAGGGCGCAAAATCGAACAGGTGCTCGTACAGCAGATTCGCTATCTGCACGAGGCTTCACCAGAGCAACTCGTGCAAATCGAACGTCAGGCCGACGAGATCTCGCAACGCACGATGCCTCCAACCGAGAAGTGGCTTGGCGCACCCGCGTCTTATTACTACGACCTCGACAATCGCGATGAAGTCGCGATCGCGCGAACGCTCGGAATCCCGATCCTGATCCTGCACGGCGCGCGCGACTACCAGGTTATCGACCAGGATATCGAGGTGTGGCAGAAGGGCCTCAAGGGCGTGGCGCGAGTCAAGTTCGAGGAACTGCCCAAGTTGAACCACCTGTTTATCGCGGGAGAAGGCGCGCCCGGGCCTGCCGAGTACGAGACTGCCGGCCACGTCGATATCTCCGTGATCGACGCGATTACCTCGTTCATCAACTCACGATGAAGGCGTCGGCCATAATCGTCGCGGCCGGCAGCGGCCAGCGCCTCGGGCGCGTCGTGCCGAAGGCCTTCGTAAAAATCGGCGATCGCTCGATGCTCTCCTACTCGCTTCGCACCGTCGCCGAGGTTTCCGCCGTCGAGGAAGTGGTGATCGCGGCGCCCGCCGAAATGGAAAAAGCGGCGCGCACCGAGGCCGACACCGCGGGCGTGAAGCTGCCGGTGAAGATCACGGCCGGCGGCGCAGAGCGTCAGGACTCGGTGCGGATCGCGCTCGCGCTCACCAGCGCAGCGGCGGAAGTCGTCATTGTGCACGATGCGGCGCGGCCCTTCGCCGACGCGGCCCTGTTCGCGGCATGTATCGCTGCGGCCGAGCGATGCGGCGGCGGAATCGCCGCCACTGCGGTGTCCGATACGCTGAAGCGCGGGGCCGGCGACGGAACGATCGCGGCGACAGTCGCGCGCGCTGGCCTCTGGCGCGCCGAGACCCCGCAGGCGTTCCAGCGTCAACTGCTTATGGCTGCTCACGATCGCGCGACGCGTGAGAAAATTTCCGCCACCGACGACTCCGACCTGGTCGAACAGATTGGCGGGCGCGTCGAGCTGGTCGAGCACCGCACGATCAATTTGAAGATCACGACTCCCGCCGACCTCGCGCTCGCCGAATTGCTCGCCGGCAAGTGAGCAGGCACTTGATCAACTAGTCATTCATCGTGCGCGCCCCTCAACTCTGTCACCCCGCTTAGATCCGAGTACTTGGATTTTCCCATGGCGAATCGGATGAACGCGACGGTGTCGTAAAGCCCGTGGCATAGAATCACCGCCCACAAGTTGTAGCCGCTCAAGACGAATAGCGCGCCGAACAGAACCGATAGTTGCGTGATAATCAGCGCGGCGCGATTGCCCTGGTAAAGATGAATTATGCCTGCTCCGATCGCGGCCACGACTACGGCAGCGCCGGCCGCGATCGGCCCTACAAGCCACGCAATCAGTGTCGCTGCGATGGATTTGAGTACGATCCCCCTGAAGACCAACTCCTCGAGCACACCGCCGAGCGCCCACGCCACCGCGATTCCGGCGACCAGCTTGGTTTTCGACTGCTGGATGACGCGGAAGGTCTTGAGCGTCGGCGGCTTCGCGATCAACTGGCTCGCGATCCGATCGGCCACGGGGCTGTACGCGAGCATCAGGCCGAGCCACGCCACCGCGAATGCAATCGTCGGCAGCCATGAACTCTTAGCCCGGAGGCCGAGCTCCGCCGGCGTCACGGCGCCGCGCGCGAGACCGCCCGCGGTGAAAAGCCCAATCACGATCAACCCTCCGACCAGCACGATCGTCGAGCGCCGATATCGCGCGGCGACGATCGCGAGCCACACTCCGGTCAGAAGTAACGCGCCATGCTGAAAAGTCATCAAAGACTTGTCTCGACTAATCGCAACCTGCGGCGATGACGTACTTTATACGCTCCTGCCGCCGCCAGCATCAGCGAAGCGCAGGCAAAAAGACGTCGTCACCACGCAACCATCAGGGATTTGTTTCGTATTGAGAACGTGAGGGGTATTGACGATGCCGAATTCGTCCCGCCGGGATACTGTTGAGCTCAAGCGCCCGCGCGCTCGCCTCAATCTCTTGCTGCTGATACCCGCCGTCGTCGTGCTCTCCGCCGCGGGAATATTCGCCAACCCGGGAACCGTGGTGAGCACGTCATCCAACGCAAGCCGCCAGGCCCCTGCCGCGAAGGTCGAATCGCAGGAAGCATCTCTCAACCGAACGAACAGCTTCACCACGGTTTCAAACGCCACTCGGGCGAAGAACCAATCCGAGAGAGCAAAACGGCGAAACGGTCGCACCATTGACTGACTAG
>JASHPB010000211.1 GCA_030038355.1 Candidatus Binataceae bacterium | reverse complement strand
GCAGCCGAATGGAGGAAGTCATCTTCGAGGAGTTCAAGGGCACGGGCAATCAACAGATTGCGCTCGACCGCCGGCTCCTCGAAAAGCGTATCTTCCCGACGATCGATATCCAGCGCTCCTCGACCCGTAAGGAGGAGCTGCTGCTGCCGCGCGCGACTCTGAACCGCATCTGGATCCTGCGTAAGCTCCTTTCGCAGCTGAACGCGGTCGAGGCGATGGAGTTCCTGATCGACAAGATGCAGGGAACCAAGACCAACGAGGAGTTTCTCGAATCGATGAACGCCTGAGCGCGGCGCTTCAATCGGCCGCTCTGCCCTGATAAAAAGAGGGATTGCCCGCGAAGGGCACAAGAGGCAAGGACGAAATTATGACAGAAATCAGCATGAAGCAGCTTCTGGAGGCCGGCGTTCACTTCGGCCATCAGACCAGCCGCTGGAACCCGAAGATGAAGCCGTACATCTTCGGCGCCCGCAACGGCATCTACATTATCGACCTCCAGCAGACCGTGAAGATGTTCCGCGCGACCTACGAGTTCGCGCGCGACCTCGCGGCGCAGGGCGGCACGATCCTCTTCGTCGGCACCAAGAAGCAGGCGCAGGATATCGTGCGCGAAGAGGCCGAGCGCTGCGGGATGTTCTACGTCAACAATCGATGGCTGGGCGGGATGCTGACCAACTTCCAGACCATCCGCGCGTCGATCGATCGGCTGAAGAAGCTCGAAGAGATCATGGCCGATCCTGAGATGCAGCAGGCGCTCACCAAGAAAGAGATGAGCGACAATGCGCGCGAGCACGAGAAGCTGATGGCCACGCTGGCCGGTATCAAGAACATGCGCAAGCTGCCGGACGCACTCTGGATTATCGATACCAAGAAGGAATATATCGCCGTCGCCGAGGCGAATCGGCTCGGATTGCCGGTCGCGGCCGTGGTTGATACCAACTGCGACCCCGACCTCATCGCTTATCGAATCCCGGGTAACGACGACGCAATCCGCGCTATCAAGCTGTTTACCGCGGCGGTAGCAGATGCCGTGATCGAAGGCCACCAGCTGGCCGAGGAACGCCAGAAGGGTGATCAGGATCTGTCGGGTGGAGCGGGAGCCAACGGCGGCGGTGCTCCGGACGCGACCAGCCCAGTCTAGCGCAGTCAAAGACACGGACGCTTGGCGGCGGGGATCGAGTGGGGCGCAGGCTCGCGGTCCCCGCTTGCAGTACCCGGCTTACGCCAACGATACTAACTAGAATCACGAGATATTCATGGCTAACGAAATCGACGCGAAGACGATCAAGGAACTGCGCGAGAAGACCGGCGCGGGCGTGATGGACTGCAAGAAAGCGCTCGCGGAGTGCGCCGGCGACCTCGAGAAGGCTGCCACGTGGCTCCGTGAAAAGGGCGTGCTTGCTGCGGCCAAGCGCGCTGATCGCGTCGCCTCGGAGGGCGCGGTCGGCTCCTACATTCACGCCGGTGGTAAACTCGGCGTGCTGATCGAGATCAACTGCGAAAGCGATTTCGTGGCCCGCACCGACGACTTCCAGAAGCTGGTGAAAGAACTTGCGATGCAGGTAGCTGCCACCAATCCACGCGTCGTCTGTCGCGAGGAACTCGCGCCCGAGCTAATCGAGCAGGAGCGCAAGATCTACGCTGCTCAGGCCGAAGGCAAACCGGCCGCGGTGCTCGGCAAGATCGTCGATGGCAAGATAGAAAAATTCTTCAAGGACGTATGCCTGCTCGAGCAGGCCTGGGTGCGCGACCCCAACATCACGATCAATGAGCTGGTGACGCAGGCTTCCGCCAAGATGGGCGAGAAGGTCGAGGTGAGGCGCTTTGTGCGCTTCCAACTTGGTGAGCAGTCGGGCAACAATTCGGCGTCCGCTGCCGGGTAGCAAGGTTCGCCAATCGCGCAAGCAGAGGAGGTAACGATGGCTGAAGTAAAGGGCGCTCCGCACGGGAAGCCGCGCTTCAGCCGTATCCTCCTCAAACTCTCGGGTGAAGCATTGGCGCCCGCGGGCGGCAGCGGAATCGACCTCGACGTGCTCGCGCAGTTCGCTTCCGAAATCAAGGAAGTAGTCGACCTCGGCGTGCAGATCGCACTGGTGATTGGCGCGGGCAACTTCATGCGCGGCAGCGACTACGAGGCCCGCGGCATGGATCGCTCAACGGCAGATCAGATGGGGATGCTCGCGATCGTGATCAACTCGCTCGCGCTGCAAAACGCGCTCGAGCAGTGCGGCGTGCCGACCCGCGTGCTCTCCGCGATCGAAATCCAGGCCGTCTGCGAGCCCTATATCCGTCGCCGCGCGCTGCGCCACATGGAGAAGGGGCGGGTCGTGATTTGCGCCGCGGGAACGGGTAATCCCTACTTCACCACCGATACCGCGGCGAGCCTTCGCGCGATGGAAGTCGGCGCCGAGGTAATCCTCAAGGCGAGCCACACGATTGATGGCGTGTACGACCGGGATCCGATGCGCGAGCCGGACGCCAAACGCTTCGACCGCTTGACCTACCGCGATGTCCTGCAGCAGAACCTGAAGGTGATGGATTCGACGGCGATCGCGATGTGCATGGACAACCGCATGCCCATTATCGTTTTCAACCTGCGAAAACGAGGTAATATAAGGAAGGCCGTGATGGGCGAACCGATTGGAACCTGGGTGGAGAGCGGCCCACAGCCATGACTGGAGAAATAATCGAAGAAACCCGCAAGGAAATGGAGAAAGCCGTCGACGCATTCCGCCATGAGCTTGCGCGTGTGCGCACTGGCCGCGCCTCGACGGCGCTGATCGAGAACCTCCACGTCGATTACTACGGCTCGAAAACTCCGCTGCGCCAGCTTGCCGGGCTCGCGGCGCCCGAGCCGCGCCTGCTCGTGATTACGCCCTACGACAAGGGCGCGATGCACGATATCGAGAAGGCAATCCAGTCGTCCGATCTCGGGCTTACGCCGATGAACGACGGCAAGATCCTCCGCATCCCGATTCCTGAGCTCACCGAAGAGCGCCGCCGCGACCTCGTAAAAAAGGTCCGCAAGGACGCCGAAGAATTCCGCGTCGGTATTCGCAACCATCGCCGCGACGCCAACGATATGCTGAAGGAGTTGCACAAGGAGAAGCAGGTTAACGACGACGATCTCCACGCCGCCGAGGCTAAGGTGCAGCAGCTTACCTCCGATTTCATCGAGCGCCTCGACAAGGTGCTCGCCGCTAAAGAAGCCGAAATCATGGAAGTCTGAGCGCACCCCGCGACTCCTTTCCTTCGCCAGTGCCAACGTCACTCCCCTTAGAAGAATTCCCGACGCTCTCGCTCGAGCCGTCGCGGCTACCACGCCATGTGGCGCTCGTAATGGATGGCAACGGCCGATGGGCGCGCAGACGCGGGCTTTCGCGCCACGAAGGTCATCGCCGCGGCAAGGATTCCGTGCGCGCCGTGGTCGAAGCCGCGCGCGAGCTCGGCATCCCGTATCTCACGCTGTTCGCTTTCACCACCGAAAACTGGCAGCGGCCGACGACCGAGGTCAGCTTCCTGATGAGCCTGCTGCATCGCTATCTCCTGACGGAGACCAAGCGCCTGATGAAGCGCGACGTGCGCGTGGTCGCCGTCGGCGATGTCGAGCGGTTGCCGCCGCGAGTGCGTGACGCTCTCAGGCAGACGATCGAGACGACGAAGAGCAACCGGTCGATGACCCTGGCCATGGCGCTGTCGTACGGCGGCCGCCAGGATATCGTGAGCGCGGCACGAAAAATCGCGCGCGCGGCGGCGGCAGGCGAGATCGATCCGGAGACCATCGACGAGCACATGATCGCGGCGTCGCTCGACACCGGCGACATCCCGGATCCCGATCTATGGATTCGCACCTCGGGCGAGATTCGCATCTCGAACTGCTTCCTGTTCCAGCTCGCCTACACCGAGTTGTACTTCACCGAGACGCTCTGGCCCGATTTCCGCGAGCGCGAGCTGCTGACCGCCCTGGCCGCGTATCAGGCTCGCGAGCGGCGCTACGGCGCGATCGCGGACCCTGCGGACCAACGCCTGCGTGCTCAGAACTAGGCTGCTCACGGCAGCGATCGCGCTGCCGGTCGTGCTCGCGGCGATTGTCTTCGCGCCCAACTGGTTCTTCACTCTTTTCATCGCAGCGCTCGGACTCATCGGACTCTACGAAGTCGGCGCGATGACGGCCGCGCTATCTTTTCGCGGAATCTCGATCCTGCTTTTCCTCGGCGCGCTGCCGATGTTCGCATTCCTGTTGGGCGGCCAGCCGGGCGCGTGGCTTCCGGCCGCGATAATCGTCCTGATGTTGATCCTGATCGCCCGCGTCGCGATTGAGGGGAGTGAGAAGCCCATCGAGCGCGGCGCGCTCACCGCGATCGGCGCGCCCTACGTCGGCGTGCTCTATCCCTACTTCGCCTTCCTCAGGAATCGCCCCGGCGGCGTGAAATTGATCATCCTGATGTTGCTGCTCGTGATCGTAAGCGACAGCGGAGCTTATTTCGCCGGACGATCACTGGGTCGGACGAAACTCGCGCCGGAAGTTAGCCCGAACAAGACCGTCGAGGGCGCGATCGGAGGACTGGTGGCCACCGTTGTCGCTGGATTGATACTAGGCGTGTTCCTCGAGCCATCGTCGAGCGTCGCGGACACGGCGAGCCTCTCGGCAGTTGTCTCGATCCTGGCACAGCTCGGCGACCTGGGAGGCTCGGCACTGAAGAGATCCGCGGGAGTCAAGGACTCGGGATGGATCTTTCCCGGCCATGGTGGGCTTATCGATCGCACATGCAGCCTAGTCTTCGCAGCGGTATTCACCTACTATTGGGTCAAATGACGCGGACTTGGCGCGCATCGAATCTCTGCTGACTCCGCTCGCGAGCTTTCTCCATAATGCTGATCTCGATCCTGTCCGCGGTAATCATCTTCGGAATTCTGGTGGTGGTGCACGAGGCTGGTCACTTCGCGATGGCGAAGCGGCTCGGCGTCCGCGTGATCCGCTTTTCAATCGGCTACCCGCCCAAGATCTTCGGTATCCGGCGCGGCGAAACCGAGTATTCAATCGGTGCGACGCCGTTCGGCGGCTATTGCCGCATGCTCGGCGACGAAGTCGGCGAGGAGCCGCGCCCCGAAGAGATCGGCGACTACAGCCGCGAGCTCGCGCTCGACGTGCTGGATGCGGCCCGCCAGCATGGGACGGTCATCTACGGAAACAGCGCCGACGAGCGGATGCTTGCGATCGCGAAGCAAGTCTGTGGCAACGAACAGGCGGGCGGCACGTCGCTCGCGCTGGATGCCGATCCGGCCGCGGCTCGCGAGATCATCGGACGCGAGCTTAGCGCTGAAGAAGCGGTCGTCCTCAATGAGATCAACGCGACCGGCAACGTCGATGAAGCGGTAAAGAAAATCACCGAGCAGCCCGATAGAATTCTCGTCAAATCCTACGGAACGCGATGTTTCCCGACCCAGGCCCTTTGGAAGCGCGCGCTGATCGTCCTTGCCGGCCCGGGAGCTAACATTCTGTTCGCTCCGATTCTGCTGACTCTCGTCTTTATGTATGGCGTGCCCGTGCCACTCCCCGTCGTTGGCGATGTGAAGTCGGACTTGCCAGCTCACGCCGCCGGGCTCAAGCATGGCGACGTGATCGTTTCGATCAACGGCAAGCCGATGGACACCTGGAACGAATTCGCAGAAACGGTCCGCTCGAGCAACGGCGCGCCGCTCAAGCTCGACGTCAAACGCATCGTCGATGGCTCTGCCGTACATGAGTCCATCGTGCTGAAGCCGACGCGCCAGGATGAGAAAACCGTAACCGGCAAATCTGTGCCGACCTGGGTGATCGGCGTCACTCCGAGCGGCGACGCCAAGATCCAGCGCTTCGGTCCGCTCGACGCGTCCGTGCACGCAGTCGCTTCAACGTGGAACCTCACCGGCCAGTTGATCGTCGGCATAGCAAGTATCGTGACCGGTTCGACTCCCATTCGCGAGGCGCTCGGCGGCCCGATTCGTATCGCGCAGATGGCTGGCCAGTATGCGCATCAGGGATTGGCTGACGCCGCGATGTTTACCGTGATGCTCTCGATCGAGCTCGGCATTATCAACCTGCTGCCGGTGCCGCTGCTCGACGGAGGACATCTGTTGTTCTTTGTTTTCGAAGGCGCGCGCGGCAAGCCGCTCGAACTCAAGTATCGCGAGATGATGCTTCAGGTTGGGCTGTTCCTGCTGGTCGCGTTGATGGCGTTCGTCATCTTCAATGACATCTCGCATATTGTGCAGGGTTGATCGCCTCCTGGCGGAAGCTGCCGCAGCCACACCGGTCCTCGGTCTCGATACAGGTTCATCGACGGCATTCCTCGGAGTCGTGGCCAAGGGCCGCATCGCAGGTCAGCTCGCTTGCCCGGTGACAGCGCACGGCGCGGCGCTGCCTCGCGCGGTCGATGATCTGCTGAAGGGTTCGAAGATCGTGCTGAGCGACCTCGGCGCTGTCGCGGTTGGCATCGGGCCGGGATCATTCACCGGGCTTCGGATCGGGCTGAGCTATGCCAAAGGGATCGCGATGGCTAGCGGTTGCGCGGTCATTGGCGTGCCAAGCCTCGACGCGATGGCCTTAGCTGCACTGGGAGAGGCAAATTTGAGCGATGGCACGCAGATTTGCTGCGTTGTGGATGCTCGCAAAGGAGAAGTATTCGCTGCTCTTTACCGTGTTGTGTCGGATGGGTTAGAGAAAGTGTCGGAAGCGTTGTTAGTCGTGCTCGAAGACTTGGCTTCGCGAGTCGCCGGTGACGTCGTATTTGCCGGCGACATGAGGGCGAAGGATGCGGCGGCCCTGTTCAGCCCCAAGGGTCACGTGGTGGCGGTACTCGATACATCGAGATTTTTGGTGCGCGGGCCATGTGTGGCAGCGATCGGCGCGGCCATCATGTCGCGCGGAGAAGTCGTTGAGCCCGCAACGCTTGAGCCAATGTATATCCGACCGCCCGAGGCCACGGTGAGATCAGCCGCCAAGCCCCGGCCGGCATTTGCAACGGAGGGCGTATGGAGCGAAGAGACGAAGAACTGATCTTGCAGCATCTCACCCATGACCAGGAGTTGAGGACGATCTACGAAGAACATCAGACGCTCAAACGCAGACTCGAAGAATATCGGCACAAGGTTTATCTGACCAACGACGAGGAGCTCGAAGAAAAGCGCATCCAGAAAATGAAGCTTGCCTCGAAAGACCGGATGATGGAGATTCTCCATCGCTATCAGCAAGAAGCACACTGAACGGCGAGTCCGGCCATGAGTGCGCGCTTGCTATTGCATGACAAGTCACACGATATCGGTCCTGGTAGAGAACGAATTCGGCGTGCTCGCACGCGTGGCCGGACTTTTTTCCAGCCGCGGTTTTAACATCGAGTCCCTCACCGTCAATGAGGACCCGCTCGACCCCACGGTATCGAGGATCGTGCTGGTCACCACCGGCGATGAGCAGGTGCTCGAACAGATCAACAAGCAACTCAACAAGCTCATCCCCGTAATCAAGGTTATCGACTTCAAGGACGTCGATATCCTCGAGCGTGAGATGGTGATCGTGAAGATCAGCGTCGATGAGCGCACGCGCTCGGAACTCGACTCGATCGTGAGCGCCTTCCGCGCGCACATCGTCGATATCGGCCAGCGCGTGGTCACGGTCGAAGTGACGGGCGACGCCGACAAGATCAAGGCGTTCATCGCGCTCGTCCGCCCCCTGGGTATCAAGGAAGTCGTGCGGTCCGGTAAAGTGGCGATGCAGCGCTCGGTGCAGCTCAGCGCCGAAAATCATCGCCGGCCACGCGAAGCTGACTAGGAGATATTCGTCATGAAGGTCTACTACGACCGCGACGCGGATTTGAACGCGCTGCGCGGCAAGAAGATCGCCGTCATCGGATTCGGCAGCCAAGGCCATGCTCATGCGCTCAACCTGCGTGACAGCGGCTTCGATGTGCGCGTGGGGCTCAGCAAAGGCTCGACGTCCCGTGACAAGGCGATCAAGCAGGGCCTTCCGGTATTCGATACGGCGGAGGCCGCGCGCCAGGCCGACGTCATCATGATGCTCGTGCCGGACGAGATGGCATCAGAGATCTACGAGAAGGAAATCGCGCCGCATCTGACCAAGGGTAAGTACCTGGCGTTTGGCCACGGCTTCAATATCCATTTCAAATTCGTCAAGCCACCCAAGGACGCGAACGTCTTCATGATCGCGCCGAAGGGCCCAGGGCACCTGGTGCGATCGGAATACACCAAGGGCCGCGGCGTGCCGTGTCTTCTCGCGGTCGAGCAGGATCCTTCGGGCGACACTCGGCAGGTCGGGCTTGCGTGGGGCAGTGCGATCGGAGGCGGCCGCGCGGCAATAATCGAGACGACCTACAAGGAAGAAACCGAGACCGATTTGTTCGGCGAACAGTCGGTGTTGTGCGGCGGCCTGACCGAACTTATCCGCGCCGGCTTCGAAACGCTCGTCGAAGCGGGTTATGCGCCCGAGATGGCTTACTTCGAGTGCGTGCATGAAGTAAAGCTGATCGTCGATCTTATCTACGAGGGCGGTATCTCCAACATGCGCTACTCGATCAGCAACACGGCTGAGTACGGCGACATGACGCGCGGCAAGAAGGTCGTCGGCGCCGAGGCGCGCGCCGCGATGAAGCAGATCCTGGCCGACATCCAATCCGGCAAGTTCGCCAACGAGTGGATCGGCGAGTATCGCGCGGGCTTGCCGAACTTCAAGCGGATGCGCAAGGAGGGCGAGGTTCATCCGCTCGAGGAAGTCGGCCGCAAGCTGCGCGCCTTTATGCCGTGGCTCGCGAGCGATCGGCTGGTCGACAAATCGCGGAATTGAGCGGCTCGGAAGAAATTGAATCACACGAATGACCGCCGACAGCGGTGGGTCAAACTTTCCTGCCCCTGGATCGATGGACCGGCAAGCGGAGGAACCGCAGGCACCGTCACGATCGTTGCAAATCGTGACGCGTGCTTTTCAGAGCCTCCGAGCGCAACACGAACGCATCGCAGCCGATGATGCGCGACCAGCCAAATCCGGTCCTCATCCAGATCGCGCGCGCCGTTCATATCGCGGCCGAGGGAGTCATCATGTCCGGCATCTTCGTAGTCGCCGGCCTCGTCCTGCTCGCGTTCGGCTTCAAAATCATCGGGTTGGTCGTGATCGCGATTGGCGTCGCCATCGCGCTCTTCTTTCGCGATCCGGAGCGTTATCCGCGCGTGACCGAGGGCGTCATCATCTCGGGCGCCGACGGCAAAGTCATAGACATCGTCGAGATGAGCATGCCCGGCGATCCGTCGCGAACTGGCAAGCGAGTCTCGATTTTCATGTCGCCGCTGAATGTCCACGTCAATCGAGCGCCGGTCGCGGGCGAGGTCACCTCGCTTGAGCACACGCCCGGCGAGTTCCGTGCCGCGTTTGGCGACGAGGCGAGCGAGCACAACGAGCGCAACGCTATCCTGATGCGCGACGCCGCCGGCCGTATCCACGCGATGGTGCAGGTGGCGGGCTACCTGGCCCGGCGAATTGTCTGCCGGCTCAGGGTGCATGATAGAATTGAATCAGGCCAGCGAATTGGCCTCATCATGTTCGGCAGTCGAGTCGATCATTTCGTGCCGCAGGATTACCGCGTCGCAGTCGCGCCGGGTGAGCGCGTGCGCGCGGGGCGAACAGTTATCGGAGAGCTGGAGCGATGACTCAACGCGTGCGTCGCAATCGCATCGATCGCGCGCGAATGCGTCTCATCTCGGGACGGATGCGGCGCGAGCGTGTAGCCGAGCCGCTGCGCCGCGGAGTCTTCCTCGTACCGGCGACAATCACGTCGCTCGGTCTGCTGTCGGGCTTTTACTCGATCGTTTCAGGAGTCAGCGGCCACGTCGAGACGGCGGCCGTCATGATTATCCTCGCCTTTTTCTGCGACGGCCTCGACGGGCGTATCGCGCGGATGTCGAAGACCTCGAGCCAGTTCGGTGTCGAATACGACAGTCTCTCCGACGTGGTCGCGTTCGGCGTGGCGCCGGCCATACTCGCGTATTGGTGGGCGTTGAAGCCGATTGGCTCGTTCGGCATCGCTGTCGCCGGAATCTTCCTGCTCTGCGGCGCGCTGCGGCTCGCGCGCTTCAACGTGCAGACCGCCAGCCTGGACAAGCGCCGTTTCGTCGGCCTGCCGATCCCAGGCGCCGCGATCATGATCGCCGGCCTTGTGCTCGTCTACAGCTACTTCGAGCTCGACTCGCCGCGTGTGCTCTGCACCGCGATGGCGCCCGTGACGGTCGCGCTCGGCGGACTGATGATTTCGCGTGTGCCGTATCCGAGCTTCAAAGGCATGGAGCTGGATCGCCGCGCGCGGGTCGAATTGATCGTCGTGATAGTGGTTGCCGCCGCGATGCTCTTCGCGATGCCGCAGCTCACTGCCTTCCTGCTCGCGAGTGCCTACGTTCTGTCTGGTCCGTTCCTGATGCTTCGCGGCGAGCGCAGTGCGAAAGTTCCGGTCATCGCTCCGGTAGCTGCCGAACCCGCGCACGCGGAGTCGCACTCCGAAAGGAAATAGCCGCTACTTGCGGCGCTTGCGGAAGGTCCAGCGTGTCGCACTTCCCTGCATGGCGTATTCAATAATGCCATACGCCCGCGTCGGATAAACGGCGAAGTACGGACCCAGGTCTGCGCTCATCTCGAAGTTGTACTTGTGTTCATAAATCTTGAGCAGCTTCTTGAGCGCCGCACGATCGTCGAAAACCTCCGCCACGCCCTCGACGATAATCGCCTGCGACGCGTCCTCGGTGCTGATGACGCAGTTGGGATTCTGCTCCAGGTTGCGGGCCTTCACCGAATCAGGCGCCGTGCTGAAGTAGAAGACATCGTCGGCCCAGATTCCCCACAGCGGCATGCAATGAGGACGGCCGTCGGGCCGCGTCGTGGCGAGAAAATAGTTGTGCGATTTCTGCAGGCGATCTGCCGCCCACCGCCAACCGAGCAGGCCCGCTCCACCGTCTGCCGGGAGCAGCCCGTAGCTCGGCATGTTGGGCCGGCTCGCGACCGGGCCGGTCTTCACGCTGCGAGATTTGGCCATAAGAGCCTCTCTTTCGTTTATTGTGGCCCTCGCTTTCATCACTCTTGCCAGTGCGCGACGTGAAGCGCCAGCGGCTTGACTGGAATCGTCCTCGCCATTTAGAATTCTGGGCGTTATGTTGCGACGGCCTACCGGACTGCTTCTTAGCCTGGCCCTTACGAGGGCCCACGCCGGGCGCGCGTCGGAGCAGGCCTAGAAGGCTTTGAAAAACTGACACGAACGCCCCGGGCGGTGGGCCGAAGAAGCCGCCCGGGGCGTTTTCTTATCCGCCATCGGGCGGACGCCGGCTCACCGACCTCAAGGGCGGATCGCGAAGGAGAAATGGCGATGGACATGGCGACCGCGGAGTCTCAAGGCTCGGACTGGGTACGTATCTTCGACACGACGCTGCGCGACGGCGAGCAATCGCCCGGATGCACGATGAACGTCGAGGAGAAGCTGGCGCTCGCCCGCCAGCTCGAGCGCCTCAACGTCGATATTATCGAGGCCGGTTTCGCCGCATCATCCGAGGGCGATTTCGAGTCCGTCAACCGTGTGGCACAGTCGGTCAAGGGCCCGTTGGTCTTGAGCCTTTCGCGGACCCGCGACGAAGACGTCGATCGCGCGCTGAAGTCGGTGGACAAATCGACCCGCCCCGGCATCCACATCTTCATTGCCACCTCGGATATTCATCTCAAGTACAAGCTCAACATGAACCGCGAGGACGTGCTCGATGCGGCGACCTGGGCCGTCACGCGAGCGAAAAAGCATCTCGACTATATCGAGTTCTCGTGCGAGGACGCGTCGCGCTCCGAGTGGGAATACATGGCGAAGGTCTGCGCCGAAGTCATCCGCGCGGGCGCGACCGTGATCAATCTGCCTGATACGACTGGCCACGCAATTCCCGAAGAATACGGGCGCATGTTCGCGTACATGCGCGAGCACGTTCCGGGCGCCGGCAAAGTGATCTGGAGCGCCCACTGCCACAACGACCTCGGCCTCGCGGTCGCGAACTCGCTGGCTGCGATTGGCAATGGCGCTCGCCAGATCGAGTGCACGATCAATGGTATCGGCGAGCGCGCCGGCAACTGCTCGATGGAAGAAGTGGTGATGGCACTGAAGACGCGGAAGGATCTGATGGGTATCCAAACGCGCGTCGATACCCGGCAGATCTATCCCTCGTCGCGCCTGCTCTCGCAGATCATCGGCCAGTCCGTACCCGCGAACAAGCCGATCGTCGGCGACAACGCGTTTGCACACGAGGCCGGTATCCATCAGGACGGCGTGCTCAAGTACAAGCTGACTTACGAGATTATGAAGCCGGAAGATATCGGCATCCCATCAAACAAGCTGGTGCTCGGCAAGCATTCGGGCCGCCACGCGTTCATCAACCGGCTGAAGGAATTAGGCGTCGATACGGACGCCGTCGATCTGAACAGCGCGTTCGCCGAGTTCAAGGCGCTCTGCGACAAGAAGAAGGTCGTTTACGACGATGACATCCTGGCGCTCGTGACCGAGGAGGCGCGGCGCACCAGCGACGAAATCGAGCTGGTCGATATGAGGTGCTCGTCATCGAGCAAGGAGACTCCGCACGCCGTCGTCACCTTGCGCGTAAACGGCGAGGAGCACTCGGCTGACGGCGAAGGCGACGGCATGGTTGATGCCTGCTACCAGGCGATTTACAAGATCGCAGGTGTGCATCCCGCGCTGGAACGTTACGCGGTGAAAGCAATCACGGGCGGCACGGACGCGCTCGGCGAGGTGAGTTGTCTGGTGCGCGACAACGGCATGACGGTCGCGGGCCAGGGCGCGCACAGCGATATCGTGATGGCGTCGGCGCTAGCGCTGGTCAACGCGCTGAACCGCCTCAAGTCGCGCAAGGAAGCTCCGCTCAAGCCTACGACCGACGTGCCCTGATTAGCGCGGTGTGGCTCTTGCCGCAGAACTTCAGTTCGGCTAAGTGCTAGGTGGCATTGAATCCGGGAGATGACGTCCGCGCCGAAGTTGTCTGTGCGCGAGGCCGTTTGATTGACGCGAAAGCGCGTCGAGGCTTTGGCGAGCGCAAGTTTCGAGGATTCACGCAAATTTTATCGAGGATCGCCGGCAGCAACATCAGCCACATCGCAACCGATCACCTGCGCTTGTAAATGGCCTACAAGATTTTAGTTGTGAAGGGCGACGGCATCGGCCCCGAAGTCGTCGGCGAAGCACTGCAAGTCCTCAAGGTGATCGCGCGGCTCAGCGCTATCGACTTCGAATTCAAGGAGGGATTGATAGGCGGCCACGCGCTCGATCAATTCGGCGTGCCTCTTCCCGATGACGTTTTAAAGAACGCACAGGATTCCGACGCCATCCTCCTCGGCGCGGTAGGTGGTCCCAAGTGGGACAATCCAGCGGCCGAAAAGCGCCCTGAGCAGGCATTGCTCGGACTGAGGAAGGCGCTAGGACTCTTCGCCAATATCCGTCCGGTCAAAGCGGTCAAGGATCTGATCGGCGCGTCCCCGATCAAGAGCGACATCATTAATGGCGTTGACCTCGTTGTAATCCGCGAGTTGACGGGTGGTATCTACTACGGAAAGCCCAGTGAACGGCGCACCGGCGCGGAGGGCCGCGAGGGTATCGATACCTGCATTTACTCCGAGGCTGAGATTAAGCGCGTGCTGAAGTTCGCTTTCGAGCTTGCGCGCGAGAGGCGCAAGAAACTTACCTCGGTCGACAAGGCCAACGTGCTTTCGACTTCGCGGCTATGGCGCGAAATCGCCGTCGAGCTGAGTCAGCAATACAAGGACGTCGCGGTCGAGAATCAGCTCGTCGACTCCATGGCCATGCACTTGATACGGCGTCCGCGCGATTTCGACGTGATCGTCACCGAAAACATGTTTGGCGATATCCTCACCGATGAGGCATCGGTGTTGGCGGGCTCGATGGGTCTGCTGCCGTCCGCGTCGCTCGGCGAGGACGTCAACAGCGCCGGTTGCCGAATCGGGCTCTACGAACCAATCCACGGCAGCGCTCCCGATATCGCTGGACGCGATGAGGCGAATCCGCTCGCTGCAATTCTGTCCGCCGCGATGCTGCTCGAGCATTCGCTCGGTCTTCGCGCCGAAGCCGAAATCATCACCAAGGCCGTCGAGGATGTGATCCACGACGGTCATCGCACGCGCGACCTCCAGGGCGGCGGCGGCACAAAGATGATAGGCTGCAAAGCGATGGGCCGCCTGGTTCGAGAGAAAATCGAAAGCGCGGAGAGCTGATGGCCAATTTCCGCGAGCCGAAAGTGGCGATTGTTGGCGCCACCGGCGCGGTTGGCAATCAGCTGGTCGAGCTGATCGGCGCGCGCGGCTTTCCGTTTGCCGACCTCAAGTTCTTTGCTACCGAATCGGGAGCGGCCGAGACGATCACCGACTCGAGCGGCGAAGACCGGCTGGTCGAAGCGTTTCACGCGCCTTCTGACCTCCGCGAATTCGACCTCGCTTTCCTCGCGCTACCTGCGCCGCGCGCCGCTGAAATAGTTGGGGCTGATCCCGGTCCAGTGCTGATCGATCTCAGCGCTGCGAGTCAGCCGCCCGGTGATGCGCCGATCGTCGCGCCCGGTCTCACCAGCCGCGAGCATCTTCAATCGATACGCACGAGCGCCGTCTTCGCCGTTCCGCATCCCGTTGCACACGCGCTCGCAGCTTGCATAGGCGCGCTCGATCCCGGCAGCCGCTTCATCGCGGCGACGGCCGCTCTGGGAGCGAGCGCCGCAGGCAGGCGCGCCATCGCCGCGGCGGTGGAGCAGACAACCGATCTGTTGTCGGCGCGCCTCGACCTCGAGGACGACGAGATTCAGACGGGCTTCAACATGTTCATGCGGGAATCGCAGCGCGGGCTCGCGGCCGCGATCGGTGCGCAGACGGATTGCTTGCTCAGCTCGCACCAGGAACTCGCGCTCCAGGTTGTTGCCGTGCCGGTCTTGCATGGCAGCGGGCTCTCGATCGCGCTTGCCGCCGCCGACGAATACGACAGGATGGTCGCGGCGCTTCAATCCGCGCCAGGGCTGCTGATGCAGGAGCCGGGTGAGCCGCTCGGAGTGATCGACGCCGTCGGCCAGGAGGCAATCATCGTGAGCGCGGAGCGCGCGGGTCCCGGACTTGCGCTCTGGTGCGTGTTCGACAACGCGCGTCTCGCCGCGCTCGATGCTCTCTGGATTGCCGAGACGCTCGCGCGCAGCCCCTCGACGCTCACCTGAAGTTTCTCGGTGCTGATCAAGCTCACGCTCGAGTACGAGGGAAGCAACTACGCAGGCTGGCAACGGCAGGCTCAGCACGACACGATTCAGGGCCGCATCGAAACTGCGCTGAAGACGATTTTCGAGCAGCCGGTCCAGGTTCATGGCGCAGGCCGCACCGATACCGGCGTGCACGCGCGCGGTCAGGTCGCCGCGATCGAACTTCCGCGCGCGTTCGAGCCCGCCGAGCTCAAGCGCGCACTTAACGCATTGCTGCCGGACGAGATCGTGATTCTCGCTGCGACAACGGCGCCGCCCGATTTCGATCCACGCCGCAGCGCGCGTTCACGTGTGTACGAGTATCGAATCCTGAATCGCGCGCAGCCCTCGGTGTTCGAGCGTCGATACGCATGGCACGTCGCTGACCAGCTCGCGCTTCGCCGAATGAATGATGCGGCGCGGGTCTTCGTCGGCGCGCATGATTTTGCCGCATTTCGAAAAACCGGATCGGAGGAGAAGAGCACCGTGCGGCGTGTGAGCGCGAGCAAGTGGCGCCGCGAGGATGATCACCTCATTTACCGGATCGAAGCCAACAGCTTCCTTCGTCACCAGGTCCGCACGATGGTGGGTGCCATGGTCGAATGCGGGCGCAGCCGGCTCGATGCCGAAACGATCGCGGCGATTTTGAACGGCCGCGATCGAGCGCGTGCGCCCGCGGCCGCACCGCCCCACGGACTCTATCTTGTCGAGGTGCGCTATTAGCCCGCACAGACGGGCTTTTTGACGCGCGCGCTCGCGAAACCCGCTTGGCAGTGCGATTTGAAATGAGGCTGTTCAAAAATCGCCGCGATCCTTAAGAAAAAACGCCATTTTCACCGGTCGTGGTCTTGTATTTGCCCCAATACTCGTTCACCCTCTGAGTCAGCCCGCTAGCGGGCATCCAAGGAGGAGGATGATGACGCAGTCGCAGGTAGCAGCACATCTCGCTGACAAAGTTGGAATCAACAAGAAGCAGGCCAAGACCGTTCTCGAAGAGCTCAACATGCTGGTCGTGCGCGAATTGAAAAAGGAAGGATCGCTGCGCCTCGCCGGCCTCGGCATCTTCCGCAAGCGCAAGACCAAGGCGCGCATGGGCCGCAACCCCGCCACCGGTCAGGAGATCAAGATTCCCGCGCGCACGCGGCTTCGCTTCACGGCAGCCAAGGCGCTCAAGGATTCCGTGCTCGGCGCGAAGTAAGTTTAGCTTCAGCGAATTCGGCAGACCGCGGGCCGCGCGAAAAGCGCGTTACCCGCGGCTTGTCTTTTTTGATCGTGCGGCGCGCGCACGCTCGAGAAATTCACGGATGCGAATCTCGTAGCCGCGTTCGTTGGGAAGATAGTAGTCGCGCTCGCCGAGCTTGTCGGGAAAATACATCTGCGCGTTGATCGCCTCCGGATCGTCATGCGGGTATTGATAGTCCTTGCCGTAACCCATCGCCTTCATCATCCCCGTCGGAGCGTTCCTCAGATGAAGCGGCACCGGCAGCGCGTCGTGTGCGCGGACATCCTCGCGCGCTTTCATCATCGCGAGATATGAGGCGTTCGATTTCGGTGCGCTCGCGAGATAAGTAACTCCCTGCGCGAGCGGAATCACGCCCTCTGGCAGGCCGACGAAATCAACCGCGTCCTTGACCGCGATCGCGATCTGAAGCGCGCGCGGGTCGGCGTTGCCAACATCTTCAGACGCGAAGATCACCATCCGACGCGCGATAAAAAGCGGATCTTCGCCGGCCTCGATCATCCGCATCATCCAGTAGAGTGCCGCGTCGGGATCGCTGCCGCGCATGCTCTTGATGAACGCCGAGATGACGTTGTAGTGCTCCTCGCCCGCGCGATCGTAGAGGAGAGCCTTCTGCTGCGATGCTTCGCGCACAGTCTCGGGCGTGATCGTCGTCGATCCCGCGTTGGCCGCGAGCTCGGCTGCGATTTCGAGCGTGCCCAGTGCGCGCCGCGCGTCACCGACTGCGTAGCGGACAATCTCTTCCATCGCGCCGCCGCCGAGCGAGAGATTGGTCGCGCCGAGACCGCGCTCCTTGTCCTCGAGCGCGCGCCTCACGAGCGTCGCGATATGTTCATCGGTAAGAGGATTCAAGACCAGGAGTCTCACGCGCGAGAGCAGCGGCGAGATCACCTCGAAAGACGGATTCTCCGTGGTCGCGCCGATCAGCGTGATAAGTCCGCTCTCGACGTGCGGCAGCGTCGCGTCCTGTTGCGCGCGATTCCAGCGATGAATCTCGTCGATAAATAGAACGGTGCGCTTGCCTGCCTCGAGATCGCGGCGCGCTGCTTCGACCGCCTCGCGCAAGTCGCCAACACCGGCAGTCACCGCGGCAATCGCGCGGAATTCCGCGCCGGATTGTTGCGCGAGCAGGATCGCGAGCGTCGTCTTGCCCGTGCCCGGCGCTCCCCAGAGGATCATCGAATGAAGCACTCCCGCCGCGACCATCTGGTTGAGGATCTTGCCGGGACCGAGCAGATGCTCCTGGCCGACCACCTCGTCCAGCCGGCGCGGGCGCATCCGATCAGCCAGCGGCTGGCTCATCGGGGTACGCGGAGCAAAAAGACTCGCCGAACCGCCGCTTTTGCGCCGGGTCATCGGCCTAGGCTATCACGCCGTCATCCTTTATGGGCCTGGCCGGAGCGTCCGTTGCGCATCGCATCCGCCTGATCTAGCGTTGGGGCGGGCTGGACAGGAGCCGGCACCACTTATGATCGTCGGAATTGATATCGGCGGCTCGACCACCGACGCCGTCGTCCTCGAAAATGGCGGACTGCATGTCGTAACTATCGAAGCCAACGATCCAGTAGCGGCGGCCGCCGGCGCGCTGGGCAAACTGGTCGCGGAATTTGGAATCAAGCTCGAAGAGATCGAGTGCGTCGCCGCGACCGGCGCGGGTTCGCGCGCGCTCGCTAACTCTCTGCTCGGGCGGCCGGTCGCGAAGGTAAACGAGTTCACGGCGATTGGCATCGGCGGCACTTCACTCGCCGGCTTTAAAAGCGCGCTGGTCGTTTCGCTCGGCACGGGCACGGCGATCGTCTCGGTGACGCCTGATAGGATCGCGCACTTCAGCGGCACCGGAGTCGGCGGCGGCACTCTCCTGGGTCTCGCCAAGCATATGCTCGGCGTCGCGACAATCGAGCGGCTGGAAGCGATGGCGAAGAAGGGTGACCTGCGCCGCGTCGATCTAACCGTGCGTGATATTGCCGGGGGCGCCATCGGCGATCTGCCGCCTTCGACGACGGCTGCCAACTTCGGCAAGATTTCAGCCGATGCAACGCCCGAGGACAAGGCGCTCGCGATCGTCAACATGATCGTAGAATCGATCGGCGTGCTCGCGATGGCGAGTGCGCGCGCATGCGGCCAGGAGAACATCGTGTTGACGGGCAAGCTCTCGCGGCTATTCAGTTTTGTGCAGGGCGTAAAGAAGCTGAGCTTCCCGTTCGGGCGCCGCTTCGTGATTCCCGAGCATGCCGACTACGCGACTGCGATCGGCGCCGCGCGTAACGTTCGTCAGTTGTAAGCCGCAACGGTTCAGCTGGTGCACTAGATCTCGACGCCTTGCTCTCTCAAGAAGACTGCGAGGCGGCCAACCGGGAACGCGGTCACGAAGTTATAGGAACCCGACACTGAATCGGCGAACCGTACGACACCGTCGGCCTCGAATGCACCGGCGAAGCTGGTAACGGGGTAGCGCGCAACATAGTCGCGAATCTCTCGCTCTGCCAGCGCTCGAAAGTGGAGACTTGAAGTTTCGACCGTCGACAGCACCCGCTTCGTATCCGCACGCAACACGACGAGAGAGGTCACAAACTGAAGCTCGCTCTCCGATAGTTCGCGCAGAAATTCCATCGCTTCGCTGAGATCGCGAGACTTCTCAAATATTCTGCCGTTTTTTGCGACGACCGCATCGCCCGCGACTATGATTGCGTCGCGGACTTCCGCGGCGACTCTCGATGCTTTCGCTTGGGCGAGCTTGCGCGTGAGCGCGGCGGGATCGGCATCGCGAATTGCTTTCTCGTCGATCGCGCTCGGATGGATCTCGTATGGAACACCGAGGATGTCCAGGGCGCGCTTTCTCGACTGCGATTCCGACGCCAAAACGACTCTCATTGTCTTTCCCTTTAGCGGTGAGCGGCGCGCTCCGCGGGCGTTCCAACCTTCGAGCAGATGGTTGTAGAATCCCGAACTCACTCCGATCGGCGCCGCGAGCTAAGCGGTGCCGGGCGAATACCGGAGATTTGCGATGCCTTCAGAGTTGCTCAAGGGTTTCAGGCTGCTCGATCTCACTGATGAAAAGGGGGCGCTATGCGGCAAGATGTTCGCCGACCTGGGCGCCGAGGTAATCAAGGTCGAGCCGCCCGCCGGATGCTCGACGCGATCGATTCCACCTTTCCTTGATGATGTCGGGGACGCGGAGCACTGCCTCTATTCGATCGCATACCATGCGGGAAAGAAATCCGTCACTGCCAACTTCCAAAACGCCGACGGCCGGAAGCTGGTTGCTGAACTTGCCGAGCGCGCAGATTTTCTCGTCGAGTCGTATCCGCTCGGCTACCTTGACTCGATCGGCCTCGGTTACGACGCGCTCGCGAAGCTGAATCCGCGGCTTATCTACACGTCGATCACGCCCTTCGGCGACAAGGGTCCCGGCAAAGATTACCGGTGGGCAGACATCGTGAGCTGGGCCGCCGGCGGCATGATGTTCATGATGGGCGAGAAGGGAAAGCCGCCGCTCCAGATGAGCCTACCGCAGGCAGGACTTCACGCGGGCGGCGAGGCCGCGATCTCATCGCTAATCGCGCACTACCCGCGCCAGACCTCCGGGCTTGGTCAGAAAATCGTCGTCAACATGGAAGCGTGCATCGTCTGGACGCTGATGAACGAGCAGTCGATGCCCCTGCTGCACGGCAATTTCATCCGCCGCACTGGCGTCTTCACCGGCTCTGAAGATGCGCGGCGCAAGATGGTTTATGACTGCAAGGACGGGCACATCTCGATTCTCGTCGCCGGCGGCATGGTGTTCGGCGCCTCGACGCGCGCCCTCGTCAACTGGATGGCCGAGAAAGGCCTCGGCTCCCCGTGGATGAAAGAAAAGGACTGGGTCTCGTGGGTGCCTGGCGTGTTCATGAAGATGACCGCGCAGGATCACAAGGAAATCGACGAGCTCGAGTCGTCGATCCAGGCGTTCTTCAACACGATGACCAAGCACGAGATCTACGCCGAAGGTCTGAAGCGGCGAATCTTTCTGGCTCCGGTAGCCAACGTCGCCGATATCAGCGCCGATGAGCAATTGAAGTCGCGCAACTTCTGGATCGAGGTTGACCACGGCGACACACTCGGGCGCAAACTCAGGTTCCCAGGGGCATTCGCCAAGATGAGTGCAACGCCGATCGGTTCGTTGACGCGGGCGCCGCGCATCGGCGAGCACAACGACGAAATCTATTGCGGCCTGCTCGAACTCACGCCAGCGCGAATCGCCGAACTGCGCGCAGCGCACGCGATCTGAGGAGTTGATCATGAGCTTCGCACTCGAAGGCATTCATATCCTGGATTTCGCGTGGGTCGGCGTCGGACCGATTACTACCAAGTACCTGGCCGACAACGGCGCCGACGTTATCCGAATCGAATCTGCCGCGCGGCCTGACGTCCTGCGTATCGGCCCGCCCTGGAAGGACGCGCGGCCGGGAATCAACCGGAGCCAGTTCTTCGCGAGTTATAACACCTCCAAGCGCGGCATCAGCCTCGACCTGAGCAAACCCAAGGCGCGCGAGATCGCCAAGCGCCTCGTGCCGTGGGCCGATATCATCGTCGAAAGTTTCACGCCCAAAGCGATGCGCAAATGGGAGCTCGCTTACGAGAACCTCGTCGAACTCCGCCCCGACCTCATCATGCTTTCCACCTGCATGCAGGGACAGACCGGACCGAACGCGCTTTATCCCGGGTTCGGCCAGTTGATGGCCGCACTGTCGGGCTTTTACTACATCTCGGGTTACGGACCCGGTTCGTGCGCGCCGCCCTACGGCGCGTACACCGATTTCATCGCGCCGCGTTTCTCGGCGTCTGCCCTGCTCGCGGCACTCGACTATCGGCGGCGAACCGGCAAGGGCCAATATATCGACATGGCGCAGTACGAGGCTGCAATGCAGAATCTGGCGCCGGCGCTAATCGACTATGCCGCGTCGGCACGCGTCCTCGAGCCACGCGGAAATCGATCAGATCGCTACGCCCCACACGGTGCGTATCGCGCAGCTGACGAGGATGGCGCCGAGCGCTGGCTTGCGATCGCGGTTGAAAACGACGCGCAGTGGCGCGCAACGCTCGATGTGCTCGGCGCGGAGAGTCGCGATCCGCGATTCGACTCGGCCGCCGGCCGATTCGCCAATCCCGACGCGCTGGATGAATTCGTCGGCCAGCTCGTGCGCGAGCATAACGCCTACGCGCTGACCGCAAAACTCCAGACCGCCGGTGTCGCCGCATTCCCGGTGCAGAACTGCGTCGACATCCACAACGACGACAACCTCGAATCGTTCGGCTTCTGGCACTGGCTTGATCACAAAGAGATGGGTCCGTCGCCGTACGAAGGACTGTCCCATCGCATGAGCCGCACGCCGGGCGATCTTCGCCGGGCGGCACCGATCCTCGGTGAGCACAATGATGAGATCTTCCGCGGCATGCTCAGCATGAGCGCCGACGAGATCGAGCAGCTCAAGAAAGACTACGTGATATTCTGATTCGCGGCACGCCTGATTGCGATATGAACTAAAAATAGCGCTTCGCTACCTGCGCGCCCGGCGCAAGGAAGCGTTCATCTCGATCACGACAATCTTCACCGCGGTGGGCGTGATGATCGGCGTCGCCGCGCTCACTATCACGCTCGCGGTAATGGGCGGTTTCCAGGCGAGCCTCACCGCGCGCGTGCTCAACTTCAGCCCGCAGGTCCAGGTCCTCAGCACCCAAGGTTCAATAGGGAACTACGCGGCACTCGAGCAGCGGATCGCCAAGGTGTCCGGCGTGTCGGGCACCGACCCGTACATCGTCGGCCAGGGAATGTTGAGCTCGGGACGCGGAATCGGCGGCGTGGTGATTCGCGGCGTCGAGCCCGGCAATCGTGTCGTACAGGCTGAGTGGGCGAAGTACATAGTCGATGGAAGCCTCGATAACCTCGCGAAGCCGGAGCCCAAGGGCGGACCGATCGGCGAGGTTGCGATCGGTACGACGCTCCGCGACAAGCTGAAAGTAAAGCTCGGTGACCGGGTGCGGCTGGTGGTTCCGATAATGGGCGCCGACAGCGCGCTTTCGACCCGCACCGGCGACTTGGTGATAGGCGCGATCTTCGAATCGGGAATGAGTTACATCGACGAGAATATGATGTTCGTGGACCTCGCGCGCGCGCAGGATTTCTTTGGCCGCGCCGGACACGTCGACGCGATCGATATTCATCTCGCGAACCTCGATCGGACTGAGCAGGTGACCGTGGCGCTGCGCAAGATGCTTCAGTCGCCGTATGTGGTACGCAACTGGATCCAGTACAACGAGTCGGCCGCGGGAGGATTCGAACTACTGAAGCGGGTCTACGCCATGGTCTTGGTCCTGCTCATCGGCGTCGCCGCCTTTAACCTGGTCGCGACGCTAATCATGGTCGTGATGGAGAAGCGCAAGGATATTGCCGTGCTGATGTCAATGGGCGCGACGCATCGCGCGGTCAGGGTGATCTTCGTGCTCAAGGGAATGATCGTCGGTAGCGCGGGAACGCTCGGCGGGCTCGTGATGGGCGCGCTCGGATGCTTCCTGCTCGCGCGCTACCACTTCATCCACATCTCCAAGGAAATCTATGGCATGTCGACCGTGCCGGTGGCAGTCGATATCACGAGCTTCGCGCTCGTAGCGCTAGCGTCGATCGTGCTTTGCCTGCTCGCGACGATATACCCCGCGCGCCAGGCGTCACGCGAAATGCCGGTCGAGGTCTTCCGCTCCTAGCCCATCCCCACCAACGCAGACCCGCGGCCTGTGCTGTTAGCTATTCGGTCGGTGCGGGATTTGTGGGCGGCTTGGTAGCAAGCTTGGGCTTACGGACGACCAGAGTTTCGTGACCGCGAACCTTGATTGTGCGGGCCGGCTCCGAGGACGAATAATTCTGACTCGGGCCGTCAAAGCTGCGCGGCCGTGAGCCAGTACGCTTGCGCCGCCAATTGCTCAATTCCTTCGAGAGCTTGTTGGCGACAGAATTGTCATCCTGTCCGTTGCGCAACTCGTGGTTGCCGGTCTTGTCGGGATCGTCGGGCGTTCCTGCCGAACCCATATGGTTCCTCTCTTCTTGTGACGTAGCGTTTATCTCCTTCTTGACTTAGTACCGCGGTGAAGTGTCTTCACCGGTTACAAGATTTATTTGGATATTCATCGGCGGACGCGTCGTGCGCCGCTTTCCACTCTCATAGAAACGATTCAAGTAATGTGTGTATCAGATGCGAACCGAAGCTTGAGTCTCGGTGCGTTTAAACTCGGATGGATTCGGTGAGGAAATTTCCCTGGGGACTCTGCGCGCCGGGCCCGGGATGGGGCCCGGCCGCTGTTTTCTTTTCCAATATCTATTGAAACAGAGACTGCATCTTCAGCGCAAGCCCCATGTCCCCTGCGATGCGGAGCTTGCCGCTCATAAAAGCAACCTGCCCGTTGAGCTTCCCCGACAGCATGTCGAGGTAGTCCTGCGCCGTCATCGAGATAGTGATGCTGGGCGAAGCAGCCGGGCCTTCTTTCACCTGGCAAGAATCATTGTTGATGATCACGTGCCATTTGCCGCCGCCGTCGCCGGACAGATCAAACTGGTAAGTCGCATTCAGGCCCTTGGCAGCTTCCTTGTTGAAGCGCGAGGGCATCATCTCGAAAGCTTGTTTACATGAAGTGGGCTGATCGGCCATGGGAAAAGCGAACCTCCTGATGGGAGCGGCCTCTGCCGCGCTCTTGTGGCCATATAAGCGTTACTCTCACTGCCTGTCAAGGTTAGTCTCGCCGTACCTTCGTCAGCCAAACCGCGCAGGCCGATGCGCACCCTCTCGCGGCGTTTTGATTCTCAGAACCCGAACACCCGGCCGGGTTCGACCGTGATCAGATTGGTCCGCACATGTACAGCCGCGGCGCTCTCCGTGATCGTTACCGCGCGATCTTTGTCCGAATCTGACTTCACCGTGCCGCCAAGATACGCGTCATGTCCGATCACCTTGATCGTCACGTTGGTGAGTCCCGCATTGTAAAGCTGCTGCGCGATTTGTGACTGTCGCGCCGCCCAATCACTCATGTCGGTCGTGATCGAATTGATCACGTTGGTAACACCGGGCACTCTGCCTGCAGTCCGCTGGGCGAGCGCCTTGTCGTTATCGTCGAATACCTTGCCGAAGATCGTCACAGTCCCGCCAGTGGTGTAGCAATCGACGCGGCGCAATTTCGGATTCGCCAGGAAGGCCTCTTTAACGCGTTGCTGCAACGTTGGCGTCGGCTTCGGGCGCGCAACTTCGCGGCGGCGCGGACGATGATGCGGCGTGGCGGCGGCGATCGGAGTCGACGGCATCACGGCGAGTGGCGGCGGCGCTGCAGGCGTCTCAGCTCCGGCCGCGGTCGCGGCCAGCGAGGGCGCTCCGCCTGGGGGCGGTCCGGCGGCTTCGCTCGCGGCGGCACTCGGCGCGGGCGCGGAGGCGTACTCGGGCGGCTCGGCGGCGTTCAGGCTCGCCAGCTTGGCTTTGAGCTGTGATTCGAGCGCGGCCTGGTTGGCCGCGTTCTGCGCGAAGATTATCGGGTAGTCGAAATTTACCGAGCCGCCGGTGGTCGCCGGAAAGCTCCAGTGCATCATCTCGTTGACGACGGCGGCGTCAAGGCTCGGATTAGGATTGGTCGACGTGCGCACCGACGCCGATGAGATCGTGCCGTCACTCGGCTGAGCCACAACGCGCACTATCATCCCGTCGCTGATGGTCGAGTCGCTCGAAAGTGCGTGCGTATATGCATCGATCAGCGCCGGCTTGTGATCGTCGAAGACCTTGCGCGCCGCGTCCGGACTACGCGCTGCAAGCGACGACGTATCGCTCGATTGGACCGCTATCGACGAGGCGAGCGCCACGATCGGACCCGCAGGCGCGGGCGCTGCCGTGGTCACGGCTGCGGGAGACGCTTGTGCGGCCTGACGCGTCCCCGACGAGTTCAGATGAAGCGCGAGCCACGCGCCGCCGCCAAGCGCAATCACCGCGGCGATCAGGTAGCCGATCAGACTACCGATGCCGCGGCCGCCTTCCTCTTGTTCCTCGTCCTGCTGCATCTGGCCAGTGAGCCGCTGCGACGACATCTCGGATCCGCGCATCGTCGGCGCCGAGCCGCGCGGCGTGATCGTCACCGGCGGCCGCGCTGGAGGCTTGGGAAGCGACGCTGCGGTGGGAGCCGCAGATTCGTCGGCAATGAGCCGGGCGCCGCAAAAGTTGCAGATCACTTCACCGGGCTGCGCCTTGCCGCCGCATACCGGGCACTCGGTCGCAGCTTCGCTCGCCGCGCCAGCACGCCCCTGCGCGAACGCGGGTTCGGCGCCGACTAACGCGGTACCGTCGGTCTCGCAGAAGAGTTCGGTGTCAGGATAAGTGCGCTCGCAACTCGGGCATTTTTTCATGGCTGGTGCGCGTCCCTCTCAGGGCGACGCGGCAAATGATATCTATGCAATACTACGCACGCCAACGATGTAGCGTTGCAGATCAGCTGTCCTCAAACTTTCGCCATCACTTCGTCACGAAAACGCTCCATCCCCGCGAGCTGGTCCCTGGTTGCCGGACCCGCGGCGAAGATGAGCCGCTCGACGCCCATCTCGGCGAATTGCTTGGCCTGCTCGACGCCGAATCCTTGGCCAAGGCGCGGCGCGATCGTGAGTTCGAGGGGCATCGTGCGGCCGGCGGCACGCTCATGCTCACGCAGCCGCTTGATCGTGCGCCGCACTTCCTCGATATCCTCGCCGATGCCGTACCATCCGTCGCCGAGCTGCGCCGTGCGCTTGAGCGAGGGCTCTGTGTGGCCGCCGAAGACAATCGGCGGATGCGGCTTCTGCGCGGGCTTCGGCATGAAGCGGAACCCTTCGATGTTCACGGTCTTGCCGTGAAACACCGGATCGTCCTTCGTCCAAAGTTCCTTCAGCAGCGCGACGTACTCGCGCGAGCGGCGCGCGCGATCCTCGAAGTTCATGCCGACCGCCTCGAACTCCTCTTTCAGCCAGCCGATGCCGATGCCGAAGATAAAGCGCCCGCCAGACAAAACATCGAGGCTGACCACCGCCTTCGCCGTGGCGAGAGGATTTCTAATCGGCAATACATAGATGCCAGTCGCGAGCTTGATTTTGGTCGTGATCCCGGCGACGTACGCGAGCGCGAGCATTGGATCGTGCAGCGGCGTTTCGGGCGGTGCCGGCATTCTGCCGCTCGCCGTGTATGGATAGGGCGACTGGTACTGCACCGGCAGGATGATGTGCTCCGGAATCCACAGCGACTCGAAGCCGAGTTCCTCGGCGCGCCGCGCGATCGACGTGATACTGGTCGGCGATGTCTGATAAAGAAACGTGGCGAATTTCATTTTTGATCTCCCTGATGGCGCCGCTCGTTCGCGCCGTCGTCGAATGATACGGCGAGCGCGGCGGGATCTTCGACGGTTCTCATGTCGAGATGAAACGCGTCGTTGGTGATGCGGCCGATGATTCGCGCGCGGCGGAACATAGCCGCGATAGTTTCAGGTGATTTTTCCGGATGGGTGATCCGAAGCGCCGCCGATTCGAGTTTCTCAACCGGCATCGCGCCTGAGCCGATCTCCGCCTCCGACTCGACGACTTCGAGCGTAAACTCCGGTCCGAGCCGCTCCGCGAGAATATCGCGCGCTCGCCCCGCCGCCTGGCGAATCTCACCGACGCTGCGATTAAAAATTCTGAGCGTCGGCAGCTCTGCCGCCGGCTCGCCGGAGCGCAGATAAACCCTGAGCGTTGCCGAGAGCGCCGCCAGCGTGAGCTTGTCGCATCGCAGCGCGCGCTTCAGCGGATTCGTCCTGATTCGATCGACCAGCTCGCGCCTCCCGACGATCAATCCGGCCTGCGGACCGCCGAGTAATTTGTCGCCCGAGAACGTCACCAGGTCCGCGCCTGTCGCGACGCGCTCGGCGACGATGGGCTCACGCGGCAAGCCGTAGCCGGTGAGATCGATCAGTGCACCCGAGCCGAGGTCTTCCAGCACCGGAACTCCTCGCTCGCGGCCGAGCGCGACCAATTCGTCAAGCGCAACTTCGCTGGTGAAGCCGACGATCCGGTAGTTCGAAGGATGCACCTTCAGGACAAGCGCCGTATCGGGTCCGATCGCGCGCGCGTAGTCCTCGCGATGCGTTCGGTTGGTGGTGCCCACTTCATGAAGCCGCGCGCCGCTCTTCGCCATCACGTCGGGAATTCGGAACGCGCCGCCGATTTCGATCAGCTCGCCGCGCGACACGATCACCTCGCGCCCCTCGGCGAGAGTGTTTAGCGCAATCAGCACCGCCGCCGCGTTGTTGTTGACGACGGTTGCCGCCTCGGCGCCCGTCAGTTCGAGCAGCTCGGGCTCGACCAGGTCATCGCGCTCGCCGCGCGTGCCGCGCGCGAGATCGAAATCGAGATTGACCGTAGAGCGCGCCGCGAGCTCGAGCGCCTCGATTGCGGCCTCTGCAAGAATCGCACGGCCGAGATTGGTGTGCAGCACGACCCCGGTCGCGTTGATGACTGGCTTCATCGCGGGCTGATCAGCAGCGGCCTTGTCGGTGATCGCGCGCGCGATGAGCTCAAGCATCGCGTTCCGATCGTGCGGCACCTCGCTTTGCTTCGCTGCTAGCGTAGCGCGCATATCGTCTTGGGCTCGTCGAGCCAAGGTGCGAAGGTAGCTGCGGCTTAGGCCCGCGAGCGATGGAATCTTTTCCGCGCTGCGAAGACAATCGTCAATCGGCGGAATCGCGCGCAGCAGCGCGCCGCGTTCGCCACGCGATGCTGCGGCTGATGCGGGTGTTTTGGCGGAAGCCACGCTCCCGATTATCGAAAAGCGCCCGCCCGCTACGCAAGCGCGATGGGCCGCTATGCTGCCGGCTCGGGCTCGAAGTCTGCCCGCGCGATCAGCTCACGCGTGCGTTCCCAATCCCATCCGGGCGTCGTCAGGTAACCGTTTACGAAAATCGAATTGACGGCGTTGAAGAGGTCGCCCTGCCGCGCGCCGAGGATGAGCTCTCGGCCGCCCGCGCGCGCACCTCGCTGGTCGGATTCAGCAGGCGAAAGAGACCGGCGGCCTTGAGGCACTTCTCGGGCGTCAGGGTCCGCGTCGCGCCGAGAGGAGTGCCTTTGATCGGCGCGAGAAAGTTCACCGGCACCGAATCGATTCCGAGGCGCCGCGTCGCGTAGGCGAGAGCGAGGATATTGTCTTCGCTCTCACCCATCCCGATAATTCCTCCCGCGCAGGGTGCCGAGGCCCGCCGCGCGCACGTTTTCGATCGTACGCACGCCATCATCCCAGCTCTGGGTCGAGCAGATTTTCGGATCGAAGCGGCGGCTCATGTTGAGGTTGTGATTGATCCATCCCGCGCCCGCGCTTTTGAGCTGCTCCGCCGGCTCACGCTCGAGCAGACCGATCGAGAGGCAGAGTTCGAGATTCGGAAATTCGCCGCGAATGCGATCGCAGACTGCCGCGAGATGCGCCACCTCGCCTGCCGCTGGCCCGCGCCTGCTGCAGACCATGCAGTATCGGCCCCGCTTTCGGCGGCGATCCGTGCGCCTCCGCTAGCTGCGCGACCGATTGCATCTTGTAGACGGGAATGTCGGCCGTGGAGACGCGCGACTGCGAACAGTAGCCGCAATCCTCCGGGCAGATGCCGCTTTGCGCGTTGCGGAGCACGCCAACCTTGACCCGCCTGCCGAACGCAGCCTCGCGCACTCTGCGCGTCACCTTCAGCAGATCGCCGATGCGCTCATCGCGGCATGCGAGTATCGCCGCCGCGACTTCTCGCTCTAGCTCGCGCCCCGCGAGCACATCTTCAACCATGCGATCGAGATCAACTTCTTCGAAACGAATCATTCCAATCAAACCTTTCGATTTGTCAGCTGCTGAACATCAGCGATTCGCGCTCTTCCTGCGCCTGCGCGATGAGTCCGAGCCGAGTCAGCAACAGGATCGCACAGAACAGTCCGAAGCACCCGCACATCATCACCGCGATCCGCGGCCCTAGATGCTCGCCGACGAAGCCCACGCCCAGGCTTCCGATCGGCGCGGTGCCGATGAATGACAGCGTGTAGATGCTCATCACGCGTCCACGAAGCTCATCCGACACGAACAGCTGCAGCATCGTGTTGGTCGTCACCATGTGATTCATGAGTCCTGCGCCGATGAACATCTGCGCCACGAGCGAGAGCCACATCAGGTGCGACATGCCGAACGCCGCGATCGCGACGGCCGTGCAAAAGAGCCCGAAAACGAGGTTCTGGCGAAGCGCGCGCGGCGCGCTCGATCGCGAGTTCATGACGATCGCGCTCAGTACCGCGCCGAGTCCTTGCGCTGCCATGAGGAAGCCGTAGCCGCGCGCGCCGCTGTGCAGCAGGTCGCGCGCGAAAAGCGGAATCAGCACGGTGTACTGCACAGCGAAGCCGCTGTTGATCGCGACCAGCGCGAGCAGCCAGAGGGTCGGCCGATGATGCCATACGTAGCTGAGCCCCGCGCGCACCTGCCGCATCATTTCGGTGCCGATCTTCCGCGCCTCGCGGCGCGGGATATCCATCTGCAGCAGGCTCCAGATGACGGCGAGGAATGAGAGGCCGTTCAGGAAGAAGCATCCCGCCACGCCGATGATCGCGATCAAGAGTCCGGCGACAGCAGGACCGAGCATGCGCGCACCGTTGAAGATCATCGAGTTCATCGAGATCGCGTTGGGCAAATCCTCTCGCCCCACCATCTCGACCACGAAGGCCTGACGTCCAGGCATGTCGAACGAGCTCACGAAACCGTTGAGCGCCGCCAGGATAATGACGTGCTCGACCCGTACCACTCCTGTCCATGTGAGCGCCGACAGCGCGAACGCGCTCAGCATCAGGAGCGTCTGCGCCGCGAGGATCAGGCGGCGGCGATCGACATGATCGACCACAACGCCGGCAAACAGCGCGACCAGGACGATCGGCATGAAGCCCGCAAATGAAACCACGCCAAGCATCAGCGATGAATTGGTGAGCTTCAGCACCAACCACGCCTGCGCTACCGACTGCATCCAGGTGCCGATCAGCGACACGAGCTGGCCGCCGAAGAAGAGCCGGAAGTTGCGATGACGCAGCGCTCGAAACGCGGCGCGCCGCCCGCTCCACGCATCGGCCTCGATCGTTTCCTCAGTTTCCTCGCCGGCCTCGACGGCCTCGATCTCCGGTACCGTGTCGATGACTCACTCTCCAGGCTATGGGGAAACTCCAGTTTGCCAGAGCACTACCGCGCAATCGAGTAGCTTGATGCTCGCAGGCGGCTTTGTCAGGTTCGGCGCATGCGGTTTGAACGAATCGAATTGCGCTACCGGCTCGCGGATGGCACCGAGGTATCACTCTCGCAGCGCGTTCCGCAGCGGAACTCGGCCAACGCGGCGGCGAACGCCGGCATCGAATTGATCGCGCGGCATGGTGACCTTGACGGCCGCCCTGCGTTGCAAGTCACAATTCATAACCGAGGACGCGAAGCGATTCGGCTCGAGCGCGCGCATATCGAGATCGCGACCGGCTTCGATCCGAATCGTCCGGCGCGATTCTTCAAACACGGCTTCCAGTCCTGGAGTGGCTCCGGCGGATTTGATGTCGGCGCTACGAAACATCGGCGCGACGCGGCGAGTGCGATGGCTCGCCTCGCTCATCAGAGCGAGGCGCTACGTCCATCAGATGCGCCTGAGGGCGCGACCTCGGAGCTGTTCACCGTGATCAGCAGCGCGGGCTCCTCGAAGAGCGTGATGGCGGGATTCATCGGCGGCGCCCACGAGCTGACGACGATCACTGTCACGCGGCCCGATGCCGCGCTCGCGCGAATCCTGCTCGATGGTGTTGCCTTGGCCGCGGGCGCCGAGCGCGAGTGTGAGCCCGTCATAATCGATGAGGGCGAATCCGCTGCCGTGCTGGCCGAACGATGGGCGCACGCGATCGGCGATCGGATGAGTGCTCGTGTCGGCGCACCGTACCAGCGCGGATGGTGCTCCTGGTACCACTACTTTCACGACATCACGGAGGACGCGCTCCGCGCGAACATCCGGGCGCTCGCCGCGATGGGCGAGCGGATTCCAATCGAGGTCATCCAGCTCGACGACGGCTTTCAATCGGCACTCGGCGACTGGGATACGACCAACGCGAAATTTCCAAGCGGTCTCAAACGTCTCGCCGACGAAATTCGCGGCGCGGGATTCGCTGCGGGCATCTGGACCGCGCCTTTTCTCTGCGCGCCCGACTCAAGGCTGATGCGCGAGCATCCACAGTGGCTCCTTAGGAATGAAAGTGGAGAACCGCTGCGCGCCGGATACAACCAAAAATGGACGACTGATCCGGAGGGCTTTGCCTACGCGCTCGACCCGAGCCATCCGGATCTACGCGCGCATCTGGAGCGGCTCTTCGCGCGCCTCGTGCGCGAATTCGGCTACGCGTATCTGAAGCTGGACTTTCTTTTCGCGGGCGCCGCCGAAGGGAAGCGCCACGACACCGACATCACGCGCGCCGAGACGCTGCGGCGAGGGCTCGAGGCCATTCGAGCGGGCGCCGGCGACAACGCGTTCATGCTCGGATGTGGTTGCCCGCTCGGGCCCGCGATTGGCGTGGTCGACGGCATGCGAATCGGACCGGATGTCGCACCGTACTGGGCTTCGGCGGCGGGCGATCCGTCCACGGTGCACGCGCTCGACGCGATTATCGCGCGCAGCTACATGCATCGGCGGTTGTGGCTCAACGATCCAGACTGCCTGATGCTGCGGGCGCGCGAAACGCAACTCACCGCCGGCGAGCGTGAGGCGCTCGCTGCGACGATCGCGGCGAGCGGCGGTATGCTCCTGATTTCGGACGACATGGCACTCGTTGACGAGGACGCTGCAGCTCTCTATCGCGCGGTGGCGAAAGTCGGCGCGCGCGCCGATGCGGACGCGGCACTCGACGCCATCCTGCCGCTTGATCTGATGTCATCGGGAAATGTGCGCGGCATGAAGCAGGGGAAAAGCAGCATGATCCTCAATCGTGGCGACGATTCGGCGCGAATCGATCCCGGTGAGTTGGGCTTGGATGTTGCCGACGCGACCGTTACCGATCTCGCCGGCAACCAATCGGCTGTGAGCGGAGAGATCGCTCTATCTGCGCGCTCTGCGCGTTTCCTCAAAAGCTAGGCCGCCGCGAGTTCCATAACATCGGCGCCGGGGCCGGCGTGCAGAATCGAGCGTGCGGGTTCAGCCTGCCGTCCAAGCTTGGCGTAGTAATCGCGATCGATTTGAGCGATCACGTGAGTGGCGTCTTGGGCGCGGCAAAGCGCGACGATCGAGCCTCCGAAACCCGCGCCGGTGAGCCGCGCACCGAGCGCGGCGCCGCGCCGCGCCGCCTGAACGAGGGCATCGAGAGCATCGGTACTGCACTCGAAGTCGGCGACGAGGCTCGCATGCGACGCGTTCATCAACATTCCCATTTCATCGAGGCGTCCCGCTGCGAGCGCATCGACCGCGCGCCTCACGCGTTCGGTCTCGCCGAGTACGTGGCGCGCACGAGCAAGCACCTTGAGCGGTCGCGCATCGAGAAGGATGCGATGCGGCCCCGCGCCGAGCAGGTCGTGGGCGAGCACATCGCGGTCGATGCCGAGAACGCGCGCCGCGTCGTTAAGATCGGTCGCCAACTCAGCGGGCGAATTCGTTGCGAGGATCTCAATCAGTTGCAAAGCGTCGAAACGATCGACGCGCTTAACGATGTCGCCCAGAATCCGAACGTGCTCGAAGCCGAGCGCGCGCCCCAGGATCCTCGCCGCGAGCGAACATTCGACGACTCGGCGGTTGTACTCGCCGCGCACGCGGCCGGACTTGTCAGCGATTTCGAGACTGTCAGCGACGACGATTGCGGCATCCGAGGGCATCTTAACGGACCGCACGCGGAGCGGATCGAATTCGATAAAGAGCGCGTGATCGCGACGACCGAGAAGCGAGGCGGCCTGGTCCATCCCGCCGGCGCGCGTACCGACGTACCATTCGCTGCGCGCGGCCAGCTGCGCTGCGTTAAGTGGCGTCAACTCGAGCGAGTTGATCGCCATGAACGCGAGCGCCGCCGAAACCGTAAGCGCGGCTGACGACGAAAGGCCCGCGGAGATGGGCACGCGGCCATCGACGATCATCGCGCCACCGCAAAACTGCGAGACGCTCGCACCGCGCGCAGCGAAGTGATCGATCACCCCTTGCGCGGCGGCCTTAACGTAGTTGGCCCACTCTCCCGTCGCGAAGGGCAGGATTTGTCGCTCGATTCGAAACGTCCGCGCGGGCCATGTGGGATCGACGTTGCGCACGAACAGTTCACCGCTCGTATTCGACGCCGCGACGACGATCGTCGCGCGATCGATCGCAAGCGGCAGAACGGGCAGCCCGCTGTAGTCAGTGTGCTCGCCGATGAGATTCACGCGGCCGGGCGCGCGCGCCGCGAAGATTCGCGCGTCGGCTCCCACCTGCGCTCGAAGCTCGCGAGCGAGCCGTGCGGCTCGCGCGAGTTCATCCGCCTGCCACGCGTTGCGGTTCGTCATCGCGTCCTCATCGGCTTGAAGAGCGCGCGCGCCGCCTCAACGTCGGCTGGAGTGCCGACATCGCTCCAGAAGCCGCGCATCTCGACTGCGCGCACGACAAGCCCGTCGGCGATCATCTGCGAGATCGCCTGCGGCAATTCGTACTCGCCGCGCTCGGAGCGCTCGAGGCGCTTCAGGTACGCAAACAGGCGCCGGTCAGCGGCGAAGAGCCCGGCGTTGTTCCATTCGGTCTTTGCAGTGCCCTCGGCGGGCTTTTCGTCGAGGCGCTCAACGCGAAGGTCTGGCGCGATATAAACCGCCGCCCCGCGAAATGGATCCTTCATGCGATTTGCGGCCAGCAAAAGATCGCCCTCATCGTGGCGCGCATGCTCGACGAAACGCGGATAGTTGGCGCGGTCCATCAGGATATCGCCCCATCCGAAAACGAAACGCTCTTCGCCGCCAAGAAACGACTCCGCCGCAAGCATCGCGCCGCCAGTGCCGTTGAGTTCCCCCTGTCGAATCGGCGTGATCACAATGTGTGGATTTGATGCGACGTGCTCATGGCACCAGTGCTCCATCTGCTCGGCGAGGTAGCCGACGACGATTCCGAAGTCGCGGATGCCCGCGCGCTCCAGCACATGAACGATATGCGCGATTAGCGGTGCACCAGCGATTTCAAGCAGCGGCTTTGGTGTTTTCGCCGTCAATTCGCCGAGCCGCGCACCGCGTCCTGCCGCCAACAGCACCGCCTTTTTTACTTCGACCGCCACGCGCGAAAGATAGCACCGGCGCTAGCTTAAGGAACGATTTACAAATCGCCGTTTCACTGGCGGATGGCAGAGGAGCTAAAATTCGCCTAGATTAACCATCGGACCGCGTGCCGGTATGGCAGCGGATTTGAAGCGATGTTCGGCGAAATAAATCCACGCAAAAGAGCACGCGCGCCTTTCATCTCCGTCGAAGAGGCGCTCGAAGAAACTCGCCGCGGCCACATGATCATCCTGATGGACGACGAGCAGCGCGAGAACGAAGGCGACCTCTCGATGGCGGCCGAGAAGGTGACGCCCGAGGCGATTAATTTCATGGCGAAGTTCGCGCGCGGGCTTATCTGCCTGCCGATGAACGGCGACCGGATCGATCGGCTCGGGCTCAACATGATGGTGGGCGATAACCAGGCGCCACTGGGCACTGCGTTTACCGCGTCGATAACGGCTCGCCGATGCCGCGGCTCGGGAATCTCTGCCCAAGATCGCGCGATCACGATTCTCCACGCGGTGCGCGAGGACGCGAGCGGCCACGAGTTCATCTCGCCCGGCTATGTCTATCCGCTCCGCGCGCGCGACGGCGGCGTGCTGGTCCGCACCGGCCAGACTGAGGGCGCGGTCGATCTCGCGCGTCTTGCGGGGCTCAAGCCCGCGGGTGTGATCTGCGAAATCCTTAAAGACGACGGTACGATGGCGCGCCGCGACGACCTGGTCGAATTCGCGCGCGTTCACGGCCTCAAGATTGTCACCGTCGCCGATATAATCGAGTATCGCCTGCGCACCGAAACGATGGTGCAGAAGATCGCCGAAGCGAAGCTGCCGACGGTATACGGCGAGTTCAAGGCGATCGTTTTCCGCAACCTCGTGGACTACACCGAGCACCTGGTGCTGGTGATGGGCAACGTCGATCCGGGAACCCCGGTCCTCGTGCGCGCGCATCGCGAGTACCTGCCCGGCGACGTCTTCGGCTATGCGGGCCGCAACACGCGAAGTCTGCTGCGCGCCGCGATGGAGCGGATCGCGAGCGCCGGCAGCGGTGTGCTGCTTTATGTCAAGCGCGAGTCCAACGCGATCGCGAACGAGCTGGATTCCGAGCAGCACATTCGCCGCGCCAGCACGCGCTTCAGCCAGCCCGAGGCCGACTTCCGCGACTACGGAATCGGCGCGCAGATTCTGCGCCAGGTCGGCGTGCGCAAGATGATCATCATGTCGGACGTGGCGCCGCGCCTTGCCAATCTGCCCGGCTATGGGCTTGAGATCGTCGGCTCGGTGCCGCTCTCGAGCGGCACGGCGACGACGCCCGCCGCGGCCGGCGGCTGATCAGCGAGACGATCAAACAGAAATTGAGATGCGTTGAAACCGGCAGCGGCTCGAGATTGTTTGATCCGAAGATGAACCGTCGTCGATTCCTCGTCTTTCATATCGCGCTCGCGATCGTCTTATGCCTTGGTCTCGCCACTGTTGCGATCGCGCAGACGCCCAAGCCCAACGAGCTGGTCAAAATCACTGCCGCGAAGATCTCGCCGGCCCTGAGCGCCGGCGGCGCCAGTACGCTCAACGTCGATGCCCAAGTGGTCGATGGCTGGCACATCAATTCGGCTAAGCCGTTTAGCGATGATTACATCCCGACCAAGATGACCGTGGACGGCCCGGTCGGGCTCACGATCGGCGCCGTCAAGTACCCGCCGCAGGAAACGATCACGCTCGAGTTTGCGCCGAGCGATAAGCTCTCGGTTTACAGCGGCAAGTTGAGTTTCGCGGCGCCGCTCAAGGCAGCGAGAGACTTTACCGCGAAGACTGGCGACAAGATCACCATCACGATCGACTACCAGGGATGCAACAACACCGAATGCCTGCGTCCTGCGTCGGTCACCAAGACGATCGATATCAGTCCTAAGCAGACTGCAGGTGTTGCGGGCAGTGTGGCGGCGAGCGCAATCGCGGGTGGAAGCGGATCCGATCCGGGCACGATCGAACGAGTCTTCCTGAATCACGGGATGTTTCTCGGCTTTCTCGCCGTGCTGCTTGGCGGGCTCGCGCTCAACCTGACGCCGTGTGTCTATCCGCTGATCGGAGTGACGGTCGCGTATTTCGGCAACCAGGGTGGCGGTCCGCGTCGTATCGTGGTTCTCGCGGTTCTCTATGTGCTCGGGATCGCGCTGATGTTCTCGTCAGTTGGAGTCGCGGTGGCGATGTCGGGCGGTCTGTTCGGCGCGGCGCTGCAAAATCCCTGGGTTTTATCGTCGATCGCCGCCGTGCTCGTGCTGCTGGCGGGCTCAAGTTTCGGGCTCTTCACGATTCAGCCGCCACAGTGGCTGATGCAGCGTGCGGGAGCGGCCCGGCCGGGTTACGCCGGCTCGATGCTGATGGGTCTCGGCATGGGCGTGATCGCGGCGCCGTGTATTGGGCCGATCGTGCTCGGCCTGCTGCTGATGGTCGAGCGGAGTGCGAGTCCGTTCTTCGGCTTTGCGCTCTTCTTCACCTTGGCGATCGGGCTCGGCCTTCCGTATATCGCGCTCGCGATGGCTGCCGGCAGTATCCGGCGGCTGCCGCGTTCGGGCGAGTGGCTCGCGTGGATCGAGCAATTGTTCGGTTTCGTGCTGATCGGACTCGCACTCTACTTTCTCGATCCCGTCTCGCCGAACCATCTGATGACGCGGATCCTGCCGTTCTACGCCGCAGGCGTGGGAATCTATCTCGGCTTTATCACGCGCGCGGGGCGCTACTGGCGGCCGTTCCTCGTGATTCGTTCCGCGCTCGGCGTGATTGCGGTGGCAGCGCTCATCTGGATGCTCATTGCACGGCCGGCTCGTCCAGCGCTCCACTTCGAGCCGTATAGCTCCGAGGTGCTGGCGTCGGCTGCAGAAGCGCGCAAGCCGGTACTAATCGATTTCAGCGCCGACTGGTGCATCCCGTGCCGCGAGATGGAGCGCTCGACCTTTATCGACCCGGGCGTGGTGCATGAAGCATCGCGGTTCGTGAGGCTCAAGGCCAATCTGACTGCGGAGGACAAGGTCAACGACGAGCTGACCCATCAGTTCGATATCCAGGGCGTGCCGACGACGCTCCTCATCGACTCGAACGGCAAGGTTTCGCAGCGCAAGGTCGGATACATCGGGCCGCAGGAATTTCTCGCCGACCTCCGCCGCGTCGACTAGTTTTCACGCTGGCTCGATTTTAAGGTCCGCGATTCTATCTGCCGCCCTTGCCAATTTGCGCTCGAATGTCGCAAAGCGCCCAGCCGGCCGCGCAGACAGCAAATGCAACGCGTCGGCGAAATCGAGCCCCGACCGCGCCAATGCTATCGCGTCGGCAACTTCGCCGGCGCTCTCGCACACAACGTTGGGCAGCGCGATAAGCCGCGAGAGCGCCTCAGCGACGCGGCCCCGAGCGAACCCGTAAAGACTGCGTAGCACCCATTCCGATTCGAGGAGGACGGTCTTCGAGAGCAGAACCGTCTCGCGTTCGAAGATCGCGCGAGCGCGCGCACTTTGAGCGCGATCATCCTCGGTCAGCAGACGGACGACGACGTTAGTATCGACCGCGAGCACGCCGCGCCTTGACCTCCGCCGTGATGGCGGCGTCCATTTCCTCCAGTGTCTTAGCCTTTCCTTGGTAACGTAGGCAGCCAATGACCTCGTCGAGGGAACTCGGCTTGAATGGCTTCGCGGGCCGGAGCACGACCGCGTCGCCATCAAGTACTACGATAAACTCCATGCCCGCCCGCCAGCGCCGAGCGTCGCGAATGGCCTTGGGCAGCACCACCTGGCCTTTTGACGATAATTTCGTTCGCTCCATAGTAACGCTCGGTAAGACTCAGTAAGATTCTATTTTAGCGGGAGTCGATACGGTATGCGAACGCCACCGTCGCGTCAGTCGAATGGTGCAAGGGCAAGATGGCGCGCTTCACATTATCGGCAGGGTCCAGTAGGTTCGCCTTGAAAGGGCGGGCGGCGTCGCAAACTTACGCCGCGAGGTTCTCCAAGATGGCGCGATTGGGCAGCGGTTTCGTAAGCGAGATTTTCGAAAAGGTCAAAGCCCGCCGATCATTCGGGCGGCATCCGTTCTGGCTCAAGGTCGCCGACGGCCAAGTCTCGCAGGAAGGGATGTGTATCTTCGCCACGCAGTTCTTTCTCCAGGTGCGCGAATTTCCCCGCGCCGTCAGCGCGCTGCACTCGCGATGCTATGACGCGGGCGAGCGCGTGAAGCTCGCCGAGAGTCTCTACGAAGAGGAGACCGGCAAGATCTCCGGCAGCGCGCCGCATCCCGAGCTTTTCATCCGCCTTGGCCTTGGCCTCGGTCTCGACCGCGACGACATGGTCCACGGCAAGCCGCTGGCCTCGACGGCTGCGCTCACGGACTGGTTCGAGCTATCAACCAAGGATCGCTCCTTCGCCGAAGGCGTAGGCGCTATCAACGTCGCCGCCGAGGGGCAGGTGCCAGGCAACTTCGGGCCGTTCGCGCGCGCACTGGAGCGTAACTACGGCCTTAGCCGCGAGCAGGTCGCGTTCTTCGACGTGCACGAGATCGCCGATCGCGACCACAGCGATGTTGGCGACCATATCCTGAGTCACATGCAGCTGAGCGACGCCGAGCGCGCGGGCATCTGGAGCGCGGTAGAGCGCTCGCTCGATTTGTGGTGGCAGTTTTTCGACGGGATCGAGCGCGCCGCTGCCAATCATCAGGCTTGAAGTCTCAAAGGTGCTGACTCGCGAGTCAGGGGCCTATATCTTCCCTGCAGCACTATCAAAACATAATTTTAGATTGCTCGGCTAAATTGCCATAATTTGAACGTTGATAGCGTTGCCTGGAGCTCAGCAATTATGTTGATAACTAGCCCAGTTTTCTGGCGCTAGCCATTACTCCGAAATGATGTTTGATTTTTGCGAAATGGCAGCTTCGAATATCCTTTACTTCCATCGCTGATCCGCATACAATTGTTTTGGTTGCGGATGCGGAGCGGAGGCTCTTTTTCAGCCCACATTTATGGCAAATAAGCAATCGACCGACAGCTATGGCGCCGAGTCCATTAAGGTGCTCGAAGGACTCGAAGCGGTCCGCAAACGTCCCGGCATGTACATTGGTGATACCGGCGAGCGTGGACTGCATCACCTCGTAACTGAAATCGTTGACAACTCCGTTGACGAAGCTCTCGCGGGCCACTGCACCGAGATCGTCGTCGTGATTCTGAGCGACGATCGAATCCGCATCGAAGACAATGGCCGCGGTATCCCCGTCGATATGCATCCAACCGAAAAGCGCTCCGCGCTCGAGGTCGTTCATACCGTGCT